>CANQAR010000280.1 GCA_947588845.1 uncultured Lachnospiraceae bacterium | reverse complement strand
TTGGCGGCATAATCATGGTATCGGTGAAGGTCGGTACGCTGAAGTGGATGGACATGCCGTACACTCCGCACCTGAGCGAAAATCTTACAAATTTTCAGGTGCCGTCTTATGGTGGGCTTGCTCTGACACTGGTTCTGGTTGATGCGATTACCGGGGAGATAAAAAGTATAAGACTGCTTGGACTGTCGAAAAATTTTACACAAAGACTGCTCGATACAGCAAAGGCGAAGAAGCAGGAAATGTTTGATATCGGGAAATATAAAGAGGCAGTCTCCATGATCAACAGCCGGTATACCACAAAGGAGATTGTAAACCTGAGCAGAGACTACTGCAAAATAAATGAGTAAGGGCGGCGGAGAAAAGAGGAGATGAATTTTGAGTACATATGTGATGTCTGATCTGCACGGCAGGTATGACGCTTATGTGAAAATGCTGGAAAAGATACAGTTTTCGGAAAAGGATATGCTGTATATAATCGGAGACATTCTTGACAGGGGTCCCAATCCGATTAAAATCGCGCTTGATCTGATGGACAGGCCGAATGTGGTCTGTCTTGCCGGGAATCATGAATATATGGCGCTGCAGTGCCTGAAATTTCTTATGAAAGAGGTCACGGATGAAAATGTGCAGGAACTGGGCATTGAGATGATCGAGAAGATTCTTAACTGGCAGATGAATGGTTCGGCCCCGACCATCAATGAGTTTTGCAGTCTGGATGATCAGGCAAGGGAAGAAGTGTTTGCGTTTCTGTCAGAGTTCGATCTGTATGAGGAAGTTCATGTCAATGACGAGAAATATCTGCTTGTGCATGCGGGACTTGGAAATTTTTCGCCGGACAGGCCTCTGTGGGAGTATGAGATTGACGAGCTGGTATGGGAGCGGCCGGATTATTCCATACAGTACTATCCCGACAAATATGTGATCACAGGACATACACCGACCATGATGATTAAGGAAAATTCCCGGCCGGGATACATTTACAGGAAGAACCGTCATATCGCCATCGACTGCGGGGCAGTTTTCGGAGGACGCCTGGCCTGCCTGTGTCTTGAAACGCAGGAGGAATTTTATGTGGAATGCGGCAGGTTGTGAAAAAATAAATGTCATAATAAAGAGAGGGGTGTGCTTGTTTGGGACAAAAAAAGCTGCCGATCGGGATCGATAATTTTGAAAAGATTCAGAAGGAAGATTTTTACTATATTGATAAGACCATACTTATAAAGAAACTGCTTGAAAACTGGAGCGAAGTCAGTTTGTTTACCCGGCCCCGCAGATTTGGAAAAACATTAAACATGGATATGCTGAAAAGCTTTTTTGAAC
This sequence comes from uncultured Lachnospiraceae bacterium, assembly GCA_947588845.1. GTDB lineage: Bacteria > Bacillota > Clostridia > Lachnospirales > Lachnospiraceae > Choladousia. The sequence goes on along the minus strand of CANQAR010000280.1, from coordinate 1,204 downwards.
TGGGAACGGATCCGCAGCTTTTTGAAGGTCTGGCAATTTCGCGGGAGGAGGAGCTGTGCGAAAGATATATGGGAAAATTTCCTGTAATCTTCCTCACTCTTAAAGGCGTGGACGGCCTGGATTTCGACACCGCTTATCAGATGCTGTGCAGACTGATCCGCTCGGAAATATCCCGGCTTATCTGCCGGCACGAAGGCAGTCCTCTGAGAGAGGAACTGGAAGCTGTAGGCCGGATAGTGGACAGCGGCCAGATGGGCGGAGTCATGGACAGCCTGCGTCTGTTGTCGGAAGTGTTTGAAAAGCATCTGAAGAAAAAGACGGTCATACTCATCGACGAGTATGATGTTCCGCTCGATAAGGCATATCAGCATGGATATTATGACAGGATGGTATCATTGATCCGGGGACTGTTCGGGCAGGCTCTGAAGTCGAACGAGTATCTTAAGTTTGCTGTTCTTACAGGATGTCTGCGTATTTCCAGAGAAAGCATTTTTACAGGACTGAATAATATGGAGGTTCTGTCTATTACGGACGAGCGGTTTGCCGAATATTTTGGCTTTACCGACGCGGAAGTGAGGCAGCTGCTGAGTGACTACGATCTGGACGGTCAGTATGAGGCGGCAAAAGAATGGTACGATGGGTATTATTTTGGGAAATCTCATGTCTACTGTCCCTGGGATGTGATCAATTATGTCAAGCAGCTGTATCTGACTACGGATACTAAGCCGCATGCGTACTGGATCAATTCCAGCGGAAACGATCTGGTGAAGCGCTTTGTGCAGCTTGCGGACAGAACTACGCAGAAGGAAATTGAGAGGCTGATTGCCGGCGAGGCGGTTGAAAAAGCAGTGAGGACAGATCTCACTTACAATGAGCTGGATAAAAGTATCGACAATCTCTGGAGCGTTCTGTTTACCACAGGCTATCTGACGAGACAGCCGGGCGGCGGGGAAGGAAAATACCGGCTGGTCATTCCAAACCGCGAAGTGAGAGAAGTCTTTATCCTTCAGATTCAGGAGTGGTTTAAGGAACTGGTGACGGCGGGCGACGAGTCGGTGAAGGAATTTTGCTGCGGGCTTTTGGAAGGAGATGCGGAGAAAATCCAGAATCATATAACAAGAATTCTCGGGAAAACGATCAGCATTCTCGATACGAAAGCCAGGGACGGACAGAAAGAGAATTTTTATCATGGACTGCTTCTGGG
>CANQAR010000279.1 GCA_947588845.1 uncultured Lachnospiraceae bacterium | reverse complement strand
AGACCGGCGAACAGCGGTTGTTCTAAGGAGGGTGCTGATATGAAAAGAAATAAAATGAAAACTTCATTTAGCGATAAAGCATTTGTCTTCTGCAATACCCTGTTTTTGCTGGCCTTTGTCATCATCACGCTGTATCCGGTTCTGAATACGGTAGCGATTTCCTTTAACGACGGAATTGACGCCGTGCGCGGAGGGATTCATCTCTGGCCGAGGGTTTTTACCCTGCAGAATTATAAAACTGTTTTCAATCAGCAGAATATCGCCACCGGTGCGTACATAACGGTCATGAGGACGGTGATCGGAACCGTTCTGGCCCTGGTCACCAACGCTCTGCTTGCGTATGTGGTCAGTAGAAAGCATTTTCTCTTTAAATCCCAGCTTTCCCTTTTCTGGGTTATCACGATGTATGTGAACGGCGGTATGATTCCGACCCTGCTCCTTTACCGTACACTGGGACTGACCAATTCTTTCTGGGTTTATGTGATTCCTTCCATGATCGGCGCGTTCAATATGCTGGTTATGAGAACTTATATGGAGGGTCTGCCGTACGCGCTTGAGGAGTCAGCAAAGATCGACGGAGCGGGCGACGCGACAATCTTCGTGAAGATCATTTCTCCGCTCTGCAAACCGGTTTACGCCACGGTCGCGCTTTTTGTGGCGGTCGGTCAGTGGAACTCCTGGTTTGACGCGATGCTTTACAACCGTATGAGTTCTGAATATACGACGCTCCAGTACGAACTGATGAAGCTTCTCTCGTCTGTCATGCAGCAGAGCGGAAGCGCCAACCCCGGAGCGACGACGGCAGCGGCGGCTGTGACGCCGGTTTCCGTGCGGGCGGCCGCGACGGTAGCAACCATGCTCCCGATCATCTGTCTGTATCCGTTCCTGCAAAGATACTTTGTAACCGGAATGACAATCGGAAGCGTAAAAGAGTAATGATTTGGGGCTGCTGTAGGATATTCGTCGGACTTTTGCAAGTTCCGCCTGTATTTCCTGCAGCAGTCTTTTACTGTAAAAGATTGCGAAAGTGTGTAAACACGGAGCAATCCGTGGACTTAATATTAGATTAAAGATTCAGAGGCAGAATTTATGAAGGAAAAAACATACCGCAATGTGTTCGCCGAAGCAGGCTATTCTCCTGCGGAAATTTTGAAAAAGACAGAAGACTGTTTTTATGAAATATTTTACGGGCCGGATCGTTTTTATCACGAATCAGGACCGGATATGGCGTATATCGAGGACACTGGAAATCTTGATGTGCGCACTGAGGGCATGTCGTACGGCATGATGATGTGCGTGCAGATGAACAGAAAACGGGAGTTTGACAGACTGTGGAAGTGGGCCAGAACATACATGTATATGGATATCGGGGTGAACAGCGGATATTTTGCGTGGTCGGTCAGCCCCCAGGGAATCCCGAACGCCCGCGGTCCGGCGCCGGATGGGGAAGAATTTTTCGCGATGGCGCTTTTTTTTGCGTCGCACCGCTGGGGAGACGGAGAGGGTATTTTCTGTTATTCCAGGGAGGCAAGGAAAATTCTGCATACCTGTCTGCACAAAGAGGACGACGGAATGGGACACAATATGTGGGATGCCGGAAACCATTTGATCCGGTTTATACCGGAAGCCGATTTTACAGATCCGTCCTATCATGTGCCGCATTTTTATGAGCTTTTTGCCAGATGGGCAGACGAGGAGGACAGAAGATTCTGGAAGAAAGCGGCGGACGCGAGCCGCAGATTTCTGCGCCGGGCCTGTCATCCAGTCACGGGTCTCTCCGCGGAGTACAGCAGTTATGAGGGGGAACCATACACAGATCATCAGGACAGATTTGGCAAACACGACTGGTACTACAGCGACGCTTACCGCACGATCGCGAATATTGCACTGGACTATGAGTGGTTTGGAAAAGAGGCGGGGAGCCGATGGCATATTGACACGGCAGAAAAGCTGCAGAAATTTTTCTGTGAGACGGCCGAAGAAGCGCCCCGCGCGATATACAGCGTGGAAGGAGAGATCGTTGGAAAGCATGCGCTTCACCCGACGGCCATAACGGCCACAAACGCGCAGGCCTCCCTGGCGTCTGATGTTCCGGTAAGCGGCAACGCGCTGCGCTGCGTGAAGGAATTCTGGGAAACTCCGATGAGGACAGGAGAGCGGAGATATTATGACAACTGTCTTTATTTTTTTGCTGTGTTGGCGCTTGGCGGGAATTACAAAATATATCAGATGGGGATGACTCCCGCCTCTTCAGGCGGTGAGTGACAAATCCGTATCAGTGGCGCGCAAAACTCGCAAGCGAGTTTTGAATAAAAGCAAAGGAGGACTAATGGCCAGTGAATATATAAAATGGAAATGCAGGGACGTACAGCCGGCTGAAAAAAAGCGCGAGCTGTCCCCCGCCGAAAAAAGGAAGAACTGGTGGGACTATCATAAATGGCATGTGCTCATCGGTGTTCTTGCTCTGTTCATTCTTTTAAGTCTCCTGCATGATATGTTGGGAATCGGACAGATCAGGCCGGATTATCAGCTGGCTTACGTGGGAGCGGATCCCCTGCCCGACGATACGGTATCCGCGCTGGAAACCGCTTTGTCGGAAATCGGGGAGGATCAAAACGGCGACGGGCAGGTCGTTGCG
>CANQAR010000278.1 GCA_947588845.1 uncultured Lachnospiraceae bacterium | reverse complement strand
CCCAGGCGGTCTGTCAGCTGCCGCTGGGTCACGCTCTCCCCCATACCGGAGAGGACGATGAGAACCCGCTTCTGACTGCCCTTGCCCTCGTAGAGGGAGCGCATTGTGTGGCTCAGGTCCCTGAGACGGATGACCAGCCGGTCGTTGATGTTTTTTCTGCCTGAATCCGGATGGGGCCCCTCCGCTGTGGAGCCGGACCCCGCCGGAACTGTCATGTCGTTCATGATACACCTCCTGAATTGCTCGGTACCGAACGATTATACACTCGGCTCTCTGAAATTGCAAGGTACCAAATGAATTTTGAACTTTGTTCCCCTGATCCCGGCGGCCCCAGGGCTGTCAGAGTTCAGTCCGCGCTTCAGGCGCGGCGGTTTGTCCGTACATGCCGTTTCCTTTTCTGCCGGCGGTTTCCCCGGAGGAAGAGCCGCATTCCACGAAAAACATCTTGCGGAAGAACAGAATCCCGGTATAATGGGGGAGGAACTGAATTCCGTACGGGGATTCGGAGAAGACGATTATCGGCATCCTGCTGCGTGGGGGAGAGACGAGTCACAGACCCCCGAGCAAGCTCGGGGGCATGAGCAAGTGTCTCATTAGCAAACTACTCATGCCCGTGTGATTAGCTTCAGCCTTTCGTATTCCCTACGGGTCATGCCGGGGGGTGCAGAAGGGCTACGGTACATTGGAATCCACCATAAGGAGAATAGGCACCATGGGGTTCTCCACACGCTCCTATGCTCTGCGTCAGTCCGTTAAAAATCCCTGCGGGAAAGGGGATGTGCGGCTGTGATAAACCCTTTGTACCTTTAGCGATGTGGATCACGCTCCGTTGGGAGCGCATTATCCCCCTTCCCGGGGGGCAGAAAGGAGGCCGGTCTGATGGTCGTATGCGTGATTTCAAAAAACGGAGAACGTCTGACGCCCACCGGACGGCTGGGAAAAGTGCGTCACCTGCTGGAAAGCGGGGACGCCGTGATTGTAAGCTATAAACCCTGTTTTACGATCCAGCTCACCTACGACACTCCGGGACACGTTCCGGACGTAGAAGCCTGCATGGACACCGGATACGAGCACATCGGCTGCAGCGTAAAAAGCGAACAGTGCGAATATCTGAGCGAACAGCGGGATCTGCTGACGGACGAGAAGGAACGCCACGACGACCGGCGGAAATACCGCCGCAGCCGCCGGGGGCGTCTCAGAAACAGGGCTCCCCGATTCAATAACCGCCGCAGAACGAAGGGGAAGGATTGGAAGAAGCTCAAAGGAGTCTGTCAGCGGCGGCAGGATCGGAAGAACGCCAAACGGAGGGCGCAAAACCCGGTTTGGTATGAGACAGTTGATACCGTATATGCAAACAGCAAGGCTGAGAAGAAGCCTGTCAAGAGCAAAATACGGAAGCAGCTGAAGGAGCAGGGAAAGGCTCTTCCGGAGAAGGAGAGTAAAACTCCGTCTGTGCCGCAGACGGAGTCCGTACAGGAGAGCCCCTGGAAGCCGGTCGAGGCCGCAAAGGTTCTCGCTCCGAGCATCCGTAACAAGGCGGACCGGCATGTCGATCTTCTGATTGCACAGGTTCTCTGCTTCCCGGTGAAGAATCTGTATGTCGAGATGGGAGAGTTCGACACCGTTGTGATGAAGGCTCTGGCGGAAGGTACTCCCATCCCGGAAGGTGTGGATTACCAGTACGGGAAGCGCTATGGCATTGAAAGCCTGAGATCAGCGGTGTTTGCCCGTGATGGTCACAAATGTGTGTTCTGTGGACGCGGCATTGCAGAGAAAGCGGAGCTTCATGCTCACCACGCCTATTTCTGGCGGGGACAGCACGGAAATTCTCTGGACGAACTGGTTTCCTGCTGTGAGAAGTGCCATACCCATGCCAACCACCAGCCAGGCGGACTCCTCTGGGGCTACGATAAGGGCCTGGCGTCCTACGCAGCGCCTGCGTTTATGAACTCAGTCCGCTACTACATCATCGACTCGTTCAAAAGCAGACTGGAACAGATTAACCGGGAGCGGCAGGAAATCCTGGACCGCATTGCTTCCGGCGAACAGATGCCGGAGAGCGATGAGGTTGCCCCTCTCCAGCCGGTTCCGATGCCGGAAATTCATTTCACCTATGGTGCGGCAACGAAGATCGCCCGCAAGGACCTGAACCTGGAGAAATCCCATGTGAACGACGCTTATGCGATGGGACTGTTTCATCCCTCTGTACGTGCAGAAGAGCAGCACTATCAGAAGCGCCGCCGGAACAACCGGATTCTGGCAAAGTTTTACGATGCCAGGTATGTTGACAGCCGGGACTGCGCTGTAAAAACGGGTGCGGAACTGAGCTGCGGCCGCACAAACCGGAAATACCCGAGGAATTCCGATCTGAACCAGCGGATATACCACAGGAAAAAAGTCCGGAAGGGGCGGGTATCCCAAAGAACGCAGAGATACCCGATCCAGCCCGGCACAATCGTTATGTGGAAGAGGAAAAAACGGGTAACCACCGGCAGTAAGAATCTGGGTAAGCAGATTGCTTTTAAGGGGGATTACGATCCTGTGAAGAAAAAGTGCAGGCAGCTCGTAGCCTCAACCAGCAAGGTGAAGGTAATTTGCTATCCGTCTGGCTGGGTAAGAGTATAAACCACACAGGGGCGCTTCCTCCCCCGAGCAAGCTCGGGGGTTTCCGCGCCGCAAAAGGAGCAAGGATTTTATGACACGTGCTCTTCGGACGGGGCCGGACAGGCAGGAAGACTGCCTTTTGCGCGTAT
>CANQAR010000277.1 GCA_947588845.1 uncultured Lachnospiraceae bacterium | reverse complement strand
TCTTTTACACAGTCATGGTAAAGGTCCACATTATGGAGGGTTTCATAATCATAACACCGTTTTCTGAAACGGCTCAGCGTCTTATCGGAAAGGGGCTGTTCCGCACAGCTTGTGGTATGCAGCGCATACTGAAGGTGCAGATCCAGCATGAGGTTTTCAACGAGTTCATCATCTGAATAATCAAAGAGCTCCTTGATGATCAGTGCACCGATGATCACGTTGACCGGGGTGTTTGGCCTGGAGCCTTTCTCACTGTAAAGGACGGAGAACCTCTCCTCATCGATCGCAGGAAATATCTCATCAGCAAAGACCTGCGCCCATGAATTTTCCAGGGCCTTCTTCTCCCGTGCGGTGAGGTTCAGAAAGCTGTCCTCCAGAGAGATCTGCTGGCAGCTGTTTGTTTTAAATGACATGCCGGATACCACCTTTCATAAACTGGTTCCATTATAATCCTTTATGCAGGAGAAAGCACGCATTTACTGTAAAATATTAAATTTTCAAGGAGCACTGGGGGTTTTGACCCCGACATCATGACATTGCGGAGTGAACAGTAATATATATGTAAGATAATAATAAACCTTTTGAAATATTTGGTTGACAAACATGCAGAACCTGTTGTATAGTGAAAAAGGAAAATTCTGCATATGGGGCAAACTTATCGAAAGGTGAGGACGCAAAGCCAGGGGTCTAAAATCCGCAGGGGTCATGACAGCCGGTTGCCACGTAATATAAACGTGATCTTACATGGGTATCATGAGAAGAGATACGTGTCGGACGGCCGCTGGATGTTTTTTCAGTCGGTCGTTTTTACGTTAGAGATTAATTTGCAGAACATTAAATGTTTTATAACCTTATCCGTGGGGAGAGACCTGAAACGGAGCAGACAGACGCTTTGATTCCTGCAAAGTGTGAGATTGCGGGGAAGAGGCTTCTGTCTGCGAAAATACAAGGGGAAGGAGAGACAGGATATGAAAAGATTATTGGCAATGTTGTTGGCCGGCTGTATGCTGGTGCAGACGCTGCCGGGATCCACTGTCACAGCTCTGGGGGCAGAAGCAGAAGAAATAGCTGTTCTTAGTGAGGGGGATTTTGCGGCAGACGGATCGGCAGAAGACATGACCACACCGGGCGCAGAAGGGAATCCGGAGAAATTCATTGAAGAGATTCCCCCGGATGATTTAGAGATCATTCCGAGTGTGCCAGGGGGGAACACCTCCGCGCAGAATACCGGCGGAGGTGTGGCAGCGGACACAGGAAACGCGGACGGTTTGCCCGGAGATGAGATTATCGATGAGATCGGTATCGTCAGTTCTGATGAAATGGATATTTCCGGGAACGGGGCAGACATGCTCATTGAGAGCGAAGCGGGAAAAGTTTCGGAAGACGAAGGGGACTCTGCCTTGGAATATGCGGAAATTTCGCAGGATCCGGGACTTGCGGGGGACATCGTCTATGATGCGGTTTCCTCATACATCGAGGTGAGAGTAGCCGCCGGCCAGAGTTTTGTTCCCGATGGAGGGCTGGCTGTCGAGGCGGGCTATTCCAGGCCGGATGGTACGGATGCGCATACGGAGCAGAAGACGCTTGCAAACCTGGGAGATACGGCAGTATTTGAATTTAAAGTGGATCCCGGCGAGTACAAAGTGACAGTGGATGCAGACAGGTATGCGTGCTATGAACAGACGATCACGACAAAGGCTTCCCAGCGGTCGAGGATCTGTGTCAGCACGGCGAAATCTGTGAAGAAAAATGAATCGGACGCAGGAAGCGGCTGGCTCCGGCTGGGAGATGTCGAAGGAAACGGGGAAATCGACGATACGGATATAGATACGATCTGCGATGTAATTCTCGGGAGAAATACCAGTCCTGCTGACTGGAATGCCGCCAACCTGAACGCGGGCCTGGAAGATGTAGAAAAGGTGGATATTGCCGATCTGCAGATTGCGGTGCAGAACAGGAAGGAAGAAGAACAGATTTCTTCCGTAGAAGTACAGCAGATTCCCCGTCCTCCGAAGGCTGAAGCAGGAACGACGATTAAGGGAGACGGAAATCTTAATGATCTGATCAGCAGCAGTGAGGAGAATAAGAAGCCCGTTACGCTGCAGCCGGAAGCAGGAACGGAAATAACGGCCGAGAATCCGGTGGCGATATCCTTCCCGCTCGCAGCAGAAGGGGAAGAAGCTCCGCAGCTTGAAGGAATGACGCTCAAGGCTTTTGCAGGTTCGGAAAGCACGGAGGAAAGCGGCGGAAGCCAGACGGACAACGGAATCAAGAGCGGCTGGCTGGAAGTAGAGTCCGTGGATGAAAACGGAGAGCCTGTAATTTATCTGGTTAAAATGACGGACGACACCGAGATGGATGAAGCTCTTAAGACGCCGCCTGCCGGGGAGACGGAGCCGGAGACACAGGAAGAAACAAAACAGGTTCTGAATGAGATGAATGAGGAAGTGGCCGGGATGCCGGGAGAGAGCGGGGCAGAAGCGGACACGGTGCTCATTGAGAACGAGACGCAGGGGACGTCTGCAGAAAGTGAGACGGACACGGAGGCGGACACGACGCTTACGGAGAGTGGGACGGATACAGAAACGGACCCGGCGTTCACGGAAAGCGAGACGCAGACAGACACGGATACAGACACGGCGCTCACGGAGAGCGGGACGCAGACGGAAGCGGACACAACGCTTCTGGAAGTCCAGACGGACGACGTGTTTGTGGGTACGGAAAAACAGCAGACGGAAACGGCCGCGGGAACAGAAACAGACGTGGATCTGGCAGGAGATCTTCCTGGAATGGATGCAGGTACAATAGAAGAACCCATTTCGATCAATATGGAGGATGTGGTCCTGGG
>CANQAR010000276.1 GCA_947588845.1 uncultured Lachnospiraceae bacterium | reverse complement strand
TAGAATTCCTTGAATACCTTCGGGTCGATCATCGGTCCTCTCTGGGTTCCGAAGTCCGCGCCGCAGATGAACATGATATCGATGTCGGAGCCAAACGCTTCCCAGTATTTCTTGAAGTTCTCGATCGCGATGTCCGTGCCGCGCTCAAACACTTCCTTCACATACTCCGGATAAAGAAGCGGAGCCATGTACCACTCGGAAATATCACGGATTCCTTTCGGATGTTTCAGGTTCGGACCAGGAATGTTGTTGGCGTCGCCAAGGCCCATGTAAGCGGGAGCAACCTGGATCGCGCGGTTTCCGCCCTTTACTTCCGCCAGAACTTTCTTGTGGAACTCGATCTGCGCGTCGCTGACCAGCATGTAATCCTCAACGTTGTCCGCAGGATCCGCCTCGTCCTCGTCGAACTCCGGCGTACGGGTCAGGTTGTCAAAGTAATAGCCGCCTGCCGGCATATGGCCGCTCGGAGCTACCGTGGTGTCGCCTTCCGGATATACGTAATAGCCGCCCTTGCCGTCGTCCGTGACCGTGCAGTTGGAAGGAATCAGCACAGAAATCCCGCGGTATTCCCACTCTTTCCAGTCCGTGTTGATATGACCGTACGTGTCGCCATAGTTGTACAGCTGCTGTACGTCGCAGCCCATGCAGTCCGCCAGATCCGGCTCAACAAACGCTGTCATCGTAGACATGTCGTTGATCTTCGGAAGACGCTTCTCAAGACCATAATAGTCTCTCAGATCCTTCATCACGGTAGCATTGATCATGGAACAACTCATTCCGCCAAAATCCACCGCAACCTTGTCCGGCTGTTTGTGAGCAAAAGTAGTTCTGATTCTCTCTTTTGATGTCATGGTTTTTTCTCCTTTTTTATTTTAATTATTTTTCGTTTCCCTGTTCAGAACCCGCCTGCAGATTCCGGTACAAAACCCGGGGCCGTTTTCACAGGCATTCCCGCAAAGCGTATATCCAATGAAAAATTAACCACAGGCGTCTTCTGCGTTCCTGCACGCAACATACCGGCCGCACAGGTGCGGGCCGTCCGCGTGTGCGTGCACGCGCTTCATTGGTGCTATCATAGCATATTGTTTCCGATTTTACAATCCTTTTTTTACTTTTTGTACGATTTTTTTCAAAACAAAATCAGGCCCGTAAGATCTTCCGTCGTTTTTATGAAAGCATGCCGGTTTCCCCATATTTTCCGCGTGTCATGCACGCAAAAATCCTGTCTCACACGCGCTTATATGCCCTTCGATTCGTCCCGGCAGTTTTTTAGCCCGCAATTCCATGACGGCTTGTTCCCGTTTTTTAGTGCGCCAGCAGCTAATTTCCATATGCGGGCCTGCATAAAAAAATGCCTTCGGCATATCAACTCCCCTGCCCCTCACTCATGAGGGGAGAAGGCATTTTTTTGCGCGCGAGCAGGCTGCGAAGCAGCAGTTTCCTCTCTGCGAGCTGCGCACCCGCCGGAGGCTTTTTGTGTCACAGGACGAAATTTCCTGTGACACAAAAAAAGCAGGCTGTGTGATTTCTCACACAGCCCATTCCTTTAAATCAGCGGATATTTATCCGTCAGTCCTTTTACAAGTTCCTTCGCTCTGGTTCTGGCGCTCTCCGTATCTCCTTCCTTGAGCATGAGCGCGATTGCCTCGGCAACTACTTCCATATCCGCCTCTCTTAATCCGCGGGAGGTCACCGCCGGAGTTCCGAGACGGACGCCGCTCGTCACATACGCGGACTGCGGGTCGTTCGGGATCGTGTTCTTGTTGCAGGTAATATTGACAGAATCAAGCAGATGCTCCACTTCTTTTCCTGTCTTCCCTACGCTCGTCAGATCCACCAGCATCAGGTGATTGTCCGTGCCTCCCGATACAATGCGGATTCCACGGTCCATCAGCCCTTTACACAGCGCTTTCGCGTTTTTAACGACATTCTCCTGGTATTCTTTGTACTCAGGCTGCAGCGCTTCCTTCAGACAGACGGCCTTCGCCGCGATCACATGCATCAGGGGACCGCCCTGCGTGCCCGGAAAGACTGCCTTGTCCAGATGCGTCTCTTTCGCAAACTCCGCATCAGAGAGGATCATGCCGCCGCGTGGCCCGCGCAGCGTCTTGTGCGTCGTCGTCGTAACCACATGCGCGTAGGGAATCGGGCTCGGATGCACGCCTGCCGCCACAAGTCCGGCGATATGCGCCATATCCACCATCAGATACGCTCCCACCTCATCCGCGATCTCGCGGAAACGTTTAAAATCAATAATTCTCGCGTAAGCGCTCGCGCCTGCCACAATCAGCTTCGGTCTGCAGGACAGCGCGATCTCACGCACCTTATCGTAATCAATCACTCCATCATCATTAACCCCGTACGGGACAACCTTAAAATAAGTACCGGAATAATTGGCCGGACTCCCATGCGTCAGATGTCCGCCATGCGCGAGATTCATTCCCATCACGGTGTCTCCCGCCTTCAGCAGGGCAAAAAATACTGCCATATTTGCCTGCGCGCCGGAATGCGGCTGTACATTCGCATACGTGCAGCCAAAAAGCTCCTTCGCTCTTTCTCTGGCCAGATGTTCGGCCACGTCAATACATTCACAGCCCCCATAGTATCTCTTTCCGGGATATCCTTCCGCGTATTTGTTCGTCAGAGGACTTCCCATCGCCGCCATCACTGCCTTTGATACCCAGTTTTCAGACGCGATCAGTTCGATGTGACTGTTCTGCCTTTCCTGCTCGGAGACGATCACATCCGCGATCTCCGGATCCACGGCCCTTACTTCTTCCAAAGTATACATAGTCTCTCCTCCAGTTCATTCTCTTTTCCTTTTCCTGTATACACTGCACTTGCCATAATACTTTGCTTCCATATAAAAGTCAAGCCCAAAACCCGGGCTTTCCGGCC
>CANQAR010000275.1 GCA_947588845.1 uncultured Lachnospiraceae bacterium | reverse complement strand
TGACTAAAGAATACCATAAAACCATGCGGAAGGGTTATTCTTTTTATTCTTTTATTGAAAACTTTCAACTCTCAAGTCATAATCTCATATAACTTTTTTACCTCCATTTCACATTTTCGTCCAATTGTAAAATGTAATGCTAAAATCAAAAGATATTTTACTCCCCATGACACCACGAATTGCTTCGTATTTCATACTCACGCTAAACCAGTTCTCTTTGCCGTTGATACAACGAAATCACTGCAACAATGAAAAAACAGATCAGAAAAGAAACAACAGATGATGACTCAGATAAACCTCACCTTTCTCCGAAATGCTTTGCAAAAAAAGAAAAGATGGTTGCCTATCAACTATCCTTTCTTCGTTATAATTATCAGATCAGGAATAACTCCCGCCTCTCCAGACTGTGAATAGCAAACTCGTATCGATGACGGAATTCAATCCCCATCTGATATAAATAACCAGATTCCAGTTTAAAAAATACCGAGAAGAATTTTACAGGGTTTCAGAAGAACCAAACAGGGTTACCACAGCTTTAAAAGATAAACCTTTTTACTCTGAAAAATAGAATGTTTCACGTGAAACATTTTTATTCAAACCTCCTACGCTATCTGGTGTACTGAACCTTTATAAATCATAATTCACAAAAAAATATAATCCTGCGATACGAATCTTTCTGAAAAGGATATCATCCAGACCTGCAGAAAACGTTGGGCATATTATTTGCAAAATAAATTATGAGACAGTTATTATTATCCATCACACTACAAATAACTGTCTCATAAAAACTGTTTTTAGATATTTTACTATTATTGATATTTTTTAATATATTGCTTCATTAAAATCAAATAACTCTTCCTAAATTTCCGCTTTTGCACCCGCGATTTCTTTTCTTACTGCTTTTTTTAGTTTTCGGAAACTCCATGCACAGTATTCATAATACTTATCTTTTTCCCTATCATGAATCCAAATAAGATTATGATTTTTCATATTAAAGATACCCACTGCCCGTCCGGTTGAACATTGTATCTCATACCTGCCATCCTTGGATTCCATTTTTTTATCTTTGAATATTCCGCCCTTAACAGTTTTCATAATCATATTATATTCTTCATCTGTATCAGCTTTAGATATATACACTTTTTTCAGTAATTCGATAAACTGATCCCTGGTCATGGGAACTGTTTCCACATTGCGTCCAGTTATTTTATTCAATATTTTGTCACTAAAAGACATTTCTTCCTCCCGTACAGCCTTTTATTCATAGTCTTTTCAACATCTGCTCTGGTAGTCGCATATCTACACCCAATTGCTAACTTTTCGGTCTGTTTTGCTCCTGGTACATTCCACAGCAAATATTTGAAAATAGTAAATAGTATTTATCTTTCCCGTTTTATTTCCGGAAATTCATAAACAGTATCTGCGATAAAACTATTCTGCCAGCTCTATATAACTTCCAGCTATAACAATCACAAGAGTCTGGCCACCATTTGTATTTTCAAAAGAACTATTTCCCAAAGGTAAACCAACAACACTGACAGTATCATCTTCATATACGTCCGTAAGTTCACCGTAATAGAGAATATAATATTGATCTCCCTCTTCATCAATAACATTTACTTCTGTTATATAATCTCCCTCATAGATTTCTTCCTCTAATATCTGCAAAACATATACTGAAGGCAGAACAAACAGCTTATCACCAAATTTTGAATCATTTTTTTGAATCTGACGCTTAGTGATACTGTCATCTATGAGCTCAGTATCTATATCTTCTAAATTTTCGCATGGAAAGAGCTCATCATATTCAGTAAGAAAATCCGTGGCCTTATCATTAAGTTCATAAGGTACGGCTTCATTCTCGTGAAGCGCATCATATAGTTCAAAAGCCGTTAATGCTCTTGACTCTTCTTCTTCAGCTTTTGCCGTTTGCACAGGTGCTAATATACAACCTGTACTTAACAGTGCACTCATCATAACAGCAGCAATTTTCGTTTTCTTCATACAAAATCTCCTCCTTTTTAATGTTTCATTGTTCGTTCTGTTTTCTAAATATGAAAGAAAACCACTAACATTTTCCAAACTACTTTTATCCATTATAAATCATATTCCACAAGAATTGGTGTGCTCTCAGCACAAATAATCAATCTGTTAAGAAAACAAAAAACTTGATCCTGATTCTTAAAAAATGCCGAAAGCATTTGACGATGTTCTGGAAAAAATTTTATCAGAACTTCTTTTTATCGTGTATATAACGGTCACGTAAGACCAACTGCACGGTCAAACTGGACCACCCTGCCGCTGATTTAAGACCACTTTGCCGGCTGGCTGTGATCCGACAGATACTCTCCTATAATGGTAGATAACACACATTCGTGTGACTATTAACAGTTATCGGAAGGTGGATCTGCTCATTCTGGATGAATGGCTGATCCGTCCGCCTGCCCGGCAGGAATCTTAATACATGCTGGAGATCGTGGAAGCAGGGGGAAACAGCCCAAAAGATTCCATGATCTTCTGTACTCAGTATGAGACGGATGACTGGTATGGACGTATCGATCCGGAATTCGCGGAAGGCAGTCCCATCTCCGAGGTCATCATGGACCGGATCATCATACTGGTGTTTCGGGAGGGGGTCTCTGGAATGTCATTATATATGGAGGAAATCTGTTTCTGTTATCTGCCGGATGGTACGTACGGCCAATCGTTAAGGGCTCCAGCAGGGTGGAAACCACATATGAGGCAGTGTGGCATCTCCTTAAATTCCTCTTGCATATTTCCCTGTAAAATGCTATATTTACATCAAAAGAAGCAACCGTCCACAAAGTGATTGACCTCGATGAGTGATTACAAGCCTACCCTTCTACGGCCAAGTACAAGGTAGGCTTGTTTATTTTCGCTTGTTATTCCT
>CANQAR010000274.1 GCA_947588845.1 uncultured Lachnospiraceae bacterium | reverse complement strand
GATTGTGTATGCGTAGAAGATCTTGATATGAAAGCGATGTCGCAGGCTCTTAATTTCGGTAAATCCGTAGGTGATAACGGCTGGGGTATGTTCACAACATTCCTGCGATATAAGCTTGCCGATTTGGGCAAACAGTTTATAAAGATAGATAAGTTTTTTGCAAGCTCTCAGATCTGTAATATCTGCGGCTGTAAAAATCCTGATACAAAAGACCTGTCTGTCAGAGAATGGGATTGTCCCCAATGCGGAACTCATCATAACAGAGATATAAATGCTGCAATAAATATCAGAAACGAAGGTATGTGCTTAGTATTTGCATAAATAACTATAAAAACAAAACCGTGGGACGCACGGGGTTAGCCCGTTGATACTTAGTTCGCTGGAACTATTGAGCGGGAACCAAACCTGCCAATAGCGGTGGGAAGCCCCCACCTCTTCAGGTGGGGGAGGACGTCACGGTTCATGATCCGGAGGAAGAAAAAACTCTGGAGAATACGGCGGACAGCGCGCTTGCGTAGATCGAGGAAAAAAGGTATGACACGTTGCTTCTACAGAAAGGAATTTCCGAACAGAGAATACGCAGATACGGATTTGCGTTCAAGGGGAAGAGAGTGCTTGTGCGTGAGGGGAACAAGGATGCGTGTATGGGGCTTGAATGAGACAGTATTTACAGTGAGGAAGGATACAGACATGGATTTATATACACATAAAGTACAATATTATGAGACGGACCGGATGGGAATCACCCACCACTCCAACTACGTCCGCTGGATGGAGGAGGCGCGGATGGACCTTCTCGACCGGATGGGATGGAGCTATGGCCGGCTGGAGGCATCGGGAGTCGGTTCTCCGGTCCTGGCGGTAAACTGCCGGTACAAACATGCCACGACCTACGGGGATACGGTGAGTATTCAGGTTAAGGTGCAGGAATTTAACGGGGTCAGACTGACGCTGTGGTATGAGATGAAGAACACGGCGAACGGAGAGCTTGTGCTGGAAGGGACGACGGAGCACTGTTTTCTTGGAAAGGATATGCGGCCTGTCCGGCTGAAGAAGATGCTGCCGGAATTCTATGAGAAATTGTGCAATGAGGTACAGAATTCGTAGAATTTTTTGTGTTTCCAGTTTCGTTCAAGAGGAGGCCGTCGACGGAGACACCCTGTGGTGTGAAGAATGACGGAAAGATTTCGGTCTTTCAACTCCACGGCGGTTATCTGAAACGTATCTGAGGGATGAAAAACAGCAAGCGGGTGTGTTTTTTCGATTCCCTGTCAGCTGTCAAAAGCGTATCTGCGGTGTGAAGAACAGAAACAGCGAAACAGAAAAAAATGAGGGGGTACAGAAATGGAAGTAAAAGAAGCTCTGCAGCAGCTCGATCTGCTGGAGAAGAAATTATATGCGCTGAAGACAGCGGATTCGGCGCTCTACCTGGACGGTACGACAGTTGCTCCGAGGGGCACGGCCGAGGGAAGAGGCATTGCGCTCGCGATTCTGGCCGGGGAGAGACAGAAACTGATGACGGGCGAGGAGACGGGAAAACTGCTGGAATTTCTATCAGCCCAAAAGGAGGAGCTGAGTTTTGAGCAGCGCCGTCAGGTTGAGGAACTGTACCGGGCGTATCATCAGATCAAAAGTATTCCGGCGGATGAGTATATGGAATACGCGAGGCTGACGAATGAGGCGGGCGACGTGTGGCAGAAGGCGAAAGAGGCGGATGATTTTGAGATGTTCCGCCCGTCGCTTGAGCAGATGGTCGTTTTCAATCGGAAGTTTGCGGGCTATTATGATCCGGGGAAGAAGCCGTACGATGCTCTGCTGGATGACTATGAGCGCGGCGTGGATATGGAATTTCTCGACCGGTTTTTTGCCGTACTGAGGGAGAAGATTGTTCCTCTGGTTCACGCGATCGGACAGAAGCCGCAGATTGACGACAGTTTTCTGTATCGGCATTATCCGGTTGAGGCGCAGAAAAAATTTGCGGACTATCTGATGGAAGTGCTCGGGCTCGACAGAGATCACTGCGGGATCGGGGAGACGGAGCACCCGTACACATTGGAATTTAACAACAAGGACGTCCGCATCACGACAAATTATAAGGAAGATAATCTTACTTTCGCGATGTACTCCGTGATTCATGAGGGCGGACACGCGAAGTATGAGCTGGGGATCCGCGATGATCTGCAGTATACCTGCCTGGCGGGCGGCGTCTCGATGGGTGTTCACGAGAGCCAGTCTCGCTTTTACGAGAATATCATCGGGCGTTCGCGTCCGTTTATCGAGGCGATTTTCCCGAAGATGCAGGAATTTTTCCCGGAACAGCTTGCGGATGTAACGGCGGAGCAGATGTACCGCGCCGTGAACCGGGTGGAGCCGTCTCTGGTGCGTATTGAGGCGGACGAGCTGACTTACTGCCTGCATATTATGGTGCGCTATGAGATTGAGAAGCAGCTGATCGGGGGAACGCTTGCGGTGAAGGATGTTCCGCGGGTGTGGAACGAGCTGTATAAGGAATATCTTGGCGTGGATGTGCCGGACGACGCGCGCGGATGTCTGCAGGACAGCCACTGGTCGGGCGGCGCGATCGGTTATTTTCCGTCTTACGCGCTCGGCAGCGCTTATGGCGCGCAGATGCTCCGGAACATGGAGAAAGAGATCGACGTCTGGGGGCAGGTGACAAAAGGGGATCTGTCCGGCGTGTCGGCGTGGCTGCGGGAGAAAGTGCATCAGTACGGCGGTCTGCTTGAGCCGGCGGACGTCGTGAAAAACGCCTGCGGGGAACTGGATCCGACGGTGTACACAGATTATCTGACGGAGAAATATACGGAACTGTATGAGCTGAATTGATCTGCACTCCACGAAGCTATAGGGAACGACAAAACGATTTTCGTTTTGCTCGTTCCCTGCGCCGAATTTGCGCCGCTCAG
>CANQAR010000273.1 GCA_947588845.1 uncultured Lachnospiraceae bacterium | reverse complement strand
TTCCATTCATCTGAAAGCCAGGAATTAATATACCTACCCATTTCCGAACCGGCGGCTTGTGTACTATCATTCATGTCATGATGTCGGGGTCAAAACCCCAGCGTCCTTTGAAAATTTAATATTTTACAGTAATGCGTGCTTTCTCCCACAAAAAGGGTTATAATGGAACCAGTTTATGAAAGGTGGTATCCGGCATGTCATTTAAAACAAACAGTTGCCAACAGCTCTCTCTGGAGGACAGTTTTCTGACCCTTACCGCACGGGAAAAGAAGGCCCTGGAAAACTCATGGGCGCAGGTCTTTGCCGATGAGATATTTCCCGCGATCGATGAGGAGAGGTTCTCCGTCCTTTACAGTGAGAAAGGATCCAGGCCAAACACCCCGGTTAACGTGATCATCGGCGCACTGATTATCAAAGAGCTTTTTGACTACTCGGATGATGAACTCGTTGAAAACCTCATGCTGGACCTGCATCTCCAGTATGCGCTGCATACGACAAGCTGTGCGGAACAGCCCCTTTCCGATAAGACACTGAGCCGTTTCAGGAAACGGTGTTACGATTACGAAAACCTCCATAATGTGGACCTTTACCATGACTGCGTAAAAGACCTCAGCGCAAAGATCGCCCGGGCAATGAAGCTCAGCGGACGCATACGCAGGATGGATTCCATGATGATCGAATCCAACATCCGGTTCTTAAGCCGGATGGAACTCATCTATACCTGTATCTCCAGACTGGTCCTTCATATTAAGAAGGAGGCTCCGGAAAAGATACCGGAAGAGCTGGCCCATTACGCGGATCCGAATGATTACAACCGTATCTTTTACCACCAGAGGAATGACGACATGCAGGAGATCATCCGGATGCTCCTTAAGGACAGTGACAGCCTGGTTTCCATCTGCGGGACGGACTATGAGGATGTTACGGAATACCAGCTTTTCGTCAGATGCCTTTCGGACCAGAGTGTCGTGGAAAACGGGGAAAGACGTCTGAGGACCAAAGCGGACGGCACCATGAACTCTTCTGCCCTGCAGAACCCTTCCGACCCGGATGCCACATACCGGAACAAAGCGGGGAAGCAGCACCGGGGATACGCGGCAAACCTAGAAGAGACAGTAGGAAAAAACGGTTCGGTGGTGACCGATTACCAGTATGACCGGAATACCAGAAGCGACAGTGAGTTCCTTCAGGAGAGCCTTTCCCAGATGGAAAAAGAAGAGGAAGGGACAGTCCTTGTTACAGACGGCGGTTATGACGGACAGGACAATGTGGCCGCGGCGAAGGAGAAGAATGTCACACTGGTAACAACAGCCCTGATCGGTAAAGAGGCGCCGGATGTACTGGCTGATTTTACATTTAGCGAGGACGGGGCGCGGCTGACAACATGTGCGGCCGGCCATGAACCGGTCAGGCAGAGCTTCACGAAAAGTACAAGGCAGATCCGGGCGTCTTTTGAACGCGGCCATTGTGTAAACTGTCCGTATAAGGACCAGTGCCGTCCGAAAATCCACAAGAAGACGGCTTCGCTTGTCACATCAAAAAACGCGTCAAACAGGGCGAAGAGCCAGAGGTACATGAAAAGTGAGGAATTCAGTAACTACGCGAAGCTGCGCAATGGTGTAGAGACTGTTCCCGCCAACATAAGAAGAAACTACCACCTGGAGAAGCTCCCCCGAGGGAAACAGAGGGGAAAATTCTTTTTTGGGAGTAAAATAGCGGCACTTAATTTCAGGAAGCTCTTCGGATACCGGAAGGGTCTGGGGAACTATGTCAAAAATCCGGTACTGGCATGAAAAGCGGGAGGAAAACGTCCCCCACCCCTGCCTGTCCAGCTGTATCCGTCCATCAAATTCATGAAAAAGTCAGGGATTACTGTAAAGTATTAAATTTTCAAGGTCCGGTGGGGAAGTCAGGCATGGATTACCATGTTTTGACCCCAGCATCATAACATACAAAACACGATAAGTATCTTAGGCGCTCCTATTTTAGAAGTTGTGTTTGATGAATGATGTGTGTATCCTTAGAGAAATGAACTTTGAAGCCCTTGCAGAAATGGCAAGATATTTCAAGCGTGATGAGAAAGGAGTAGCAGCCATGTGTAAAATGTTGGAAGATATGAGAAATGAAGCTTCATTAGAAACTGCAAGAAAAACCGCAGAAAAACTGATTAAAAAGGGGAAAATGACGCTCGAAGAAATAGCTGACTGCCGTTGTTATCGCTTGACGAATTAAAGAAAATGACAGTGTACCCCTATTTTTTTAAGGAATGATATCCTCCTGCAATCTTTGATTCGAAATAATCTCGTTAACGATATACTATAATAACTGCAAAAACTACTTGACAAGGAACTCAAATCCAGATAGGATAATTACAGTGATCGCGTTGCAGAAACCTGTGAGGTCTGCGACCGGGGGAGAACCTGAGGGGTCTCCCCTTTTTAGTTCAGGAATGTATGTGTACACGGAGAGCGTTTATTTACATATAGAACCAATTCCATGAGATCCCTGTCCATCACCTGGCGGGGATTACAGTTTATTTGTCGGATACGACGCACGATTGCTTCTGTAAAAGGCGTGAGAACGGCTCCGACTGCCTGTTGCTCTATAAAAGCGGCGGCAGCACCATAAACAGGATTTACGGCGTCTTAAAAGGAAAACTGAAGCTGGCCGCGTCAGAGGACGGCTATCTTTTGTATTACGGCTGTGACGGCGAAGATTATGTGAGGGCTGGGCGGATTGAGGCCCCGGCAGAGAGGAAGCGGGAAAATGCTTTACGGGAACGATGATCGGGCTGTACGCGCAGTGTGACGCGGCTCCCGGCGCCCGGACGGTCTTCTCCAAATTCTGCATGGAGGTCTGAAAACACTGCCGGAACCGGGGCTGGAAGCAGAAAAAGGCAGGTCAACCGACAGTTTACAGAAAAAACAACCGACAGTTGGGCAATTCCACAGTCAGTCGGTGGATTCCGATCCTTTTACAGGATAAAATGTAAATATCCGGATAGGGAGCCGGGACGC
>CANQAR010000272.1 GCA_947588845.1 uncultured Lachnospiraceae bacterium | reverse complement strand
TCCGCCCGGTTCCTCTCCCTGTTAGCCCGGGTTTTTTCCCTGTCCGCACGGTTCCTCTCCCTGACTGTATTTACACGTTCTTCCGCTCTTCCTTCTTTTCTTCCTTCCTCTCTGATCCTGTCCATCACTTCGCACATAATTCTCTGGCCTCCTTCTTCTTTCTTTAAATATCTCACTCTTTCTGATAACGCTCCCTGGCTCATGTCCTCCGGATCCGCCGTCCGGAAATATCTCATCAGTTTCGCTGTCTCCGTCCCGTCATCTACCGCCGCGTTCACATACAGAATATGCTCCCCGTCCTCATACGCCGGTCTTTCCTTATTTCTCCTTCTTTTCCTGTTTTTTGTTTTATCTTTCCCTGACAGGGGGGCTTCCATCGCCCCTTCTTCCTCCACAATCTCCCTCTCCACCCGGCATGACGCTTTCCCTCTCTTCCACAGATCCGCCTCGCTTATATAGATCACATATACCGCCGGCAGATCGTGGAAATCCTTTCCCTTCGACAGATACTCACTGTCCACCATTGCCTCGTGGAACCTCGTCCTCCTCGCATGGTCCACCGTCGTCTTCCTCTGGATCTCTGCCGTATACAGGCTCCCGTCGCTCCCTTCCGCAAGCACGTCCAGCTGTACATCCCGCGAAGCGATCCGGGAGATCCGGTACTGCGTTTTTACCTTCCTTACTGCCAGATCTTCTTTTCCCAGCAGCACCCGCAGCACATGCTGGCACGCCCCGGCATCGTTCAAAACCACCGACATGAACACATCGCTGAACAGGTTCAGGCTCTGCACGATGGCGATCCTCTCTTTCTGAATTTCATCGAAATCTTTCCTCAGATCCGGTTCCTTCCGTCCCGCTTTTTTCCGGCTGGTATTTCCCCCTGTATTTTTATTTTTTCCATCCTTTTTTCTGTTATCTTCCATTCTGTTCTCCCCTGCCGCTGTATGTCAGCCCTGTCCTGACCGGACCGGCGCTTTCCGGGACAGAAAGAAGATATCCTGTTCCCATTATAACCACAGCGTTCTTTTCCATCAAGTATTTTTTGTTTATGGTATCTGATTATTTTTTATATGCTGTATTATTTTGGATTAACCTGGATTTTGTGAGAAATTTTAAACTTTAGAATGTTGCTTGATATGTTTATCATTCTTGAATTGTATCATATATATATCGAAATGTCTATACTATTCTTTGTTTTTTCAATTATAGGGAACGACAAAACGACTTTCGTTTTGCTCGTTCCCTGCGCCGAATTTGTGCCGCTCAAGCGGCATTTTTCCGCTTCAAATTCGTGCGGGTCTCCACTCCGTTCCGGTCGGTTCTAAACGAGTGCCACCGGCACTCAGAACCGGCGCTGGACGAATGTCCACTGAACATTCAGCGCCCCGGAGGGTTTATAGCAAACGGCAAATATTTTTGTCGTTTGCTATAAATATATATCGGGTGACAGAACAGGCCGGTCTTGTCAGCGCAGCAAAATTCGTCAAAACAAACTAAATGATGCGCAATCCTTGTTTTTCCTTGCATTTCCATGAGATATATTGTAAAATATTTCCTACGACGATTACCATTTCCTGGTTCTGTTTGTTCCGGTCAGAATGCCGGGCTGCAGTTAGAGGGGATCAGGTGCGAATCCTGAACAATATTTTATATATTCTCTGTATTCACGCGGTCATGCCTTATATTCCCCGCAAGGGGATCCGCATACCGCCGTGTCAGTCAGAACAGCCCTGACGGATCTAATCCATATCTATGCCGATAGATAGTGGAACGGTGATTACTGCATAAGTCTGGTCTCTCAGCAGAGACGGCGGCAGTTATGAATATTTACCGCGAAGGCTCTGTTTCGCGCAGAAGTACCGGACGTCCAGACGTCCGGCTGTTATTGTTGACCGCTGCAAAAGGGCTTTCCGTAAATTTCACCGGAATCCTTCTCTGTCCTGGGCGGTCGGCGGTAATCATCTGCCTCAATTCGCATAATGTTTTGTTGATGCTCCATTTGCAGGAAGGTTCCGGCAGCATTGCAAAGGAGTATTTTTTATGTCATCAGATTTCTCAAAAGACAAAGTTCGGAACGGGACAACTCCCCCCGATTCCCGAAATCCGTCCGGTAAAAAACGCAGAAAAAAAGAGCTTGTGATCTCCAGATCCGTAAAACGCATACCGGCAAAAGCATATAAAAATAATACGGGGATACATTCAGTTAAGTTTCCGGAAAATCTTATCTCGATCGGGGAAGCGGCATTTTCCGGCTGCCTGAATATTGAAGAACTGCAGCTTCCCAACAGCCTGCGCATAATGGGCTCCTGTGTTTTCAGACAATGCAGCTCATTAAAAAATGTTTCTTTATCCCCTGCGCTTAAAAAGCTGCCCCAAAAGGCATTTTTGTCTGACTGGCGTCTGAAATCCGTCAGTTTCCCTGACAAAAGCGGATTATCTGAAATCGGAATGAGCGCATTTTCTGATTGTACGGCCCTTGCATCCATGGTTTTTCCATCTGAACTGAAAGTAATCAAAAGCAGAGCTTTTTACCGCTGCAGAAAACTGAAAACTGTTCAATTTTCAGAAAAGCTGGAAGATATCGGAAGAGAAGCATTCTATTTCTGCGGACTTGAATCCCTGGAACTTCCCAAATCTTTGATCCGGCTCGAAGAAAGCGCCTTTTTCGGCTGCAAAAGCCTGACGGAAGTCCGGCTACCTGAGAATATCCAGTATATCGGAAAATGGGTTTTCCATGGATGTAATCGCCTGAAGTATCTGGAGATCCGCCACGATCCGGAATACATCGGGCCGTGGATCATCAACCGGTCGACAACGGTCCGCTGCTATAAGGATTCCGCCGTGGACCGGTACTGCCAGGAATCCGGGTTCCAGACAGAATATCTCTGATATTTTCAGCAGGCAAACTGAAATCAAATGTTTTCGCATGTCCTGATTCCTAATGGCCCCGTTACTGTTCACACGTCGGCTTGAAAGGAAGGAACCGATGGGGTAGACTGAAATCAGTCGAAAGCCGTCGGTTCTTT
>CANQAR010000271.1 GCA_947588845.1 uncultured Lachnospiraceae bacterium | reverse complement strand
GAAACAGCGTCCCTGATCACGTCCTCCAGCGGGTATACGGAATCATCGCTGAACTGCGTATGTACATGGTAATCTGCTGCAAGCATAACAGATATCCTCCTTGATCTCATCTGAATTCTTCGATCGGTCTCCCAATACATATCTCAACCGCTATCGGCTGGGAAGGAGCCTGGATCTTTTGCGAACTAGTGATAAGTCCGTTACGGAGATCGCTGTGTCAGTGGGCTTCGGAAGTTCGAGTTACTTTGCGGAGATATTTCATAAATATTTTGGGACGACTCCGACGGAGTACAGGAAGCGGATGGACAGGGCAGCTGATGATGAAGGGAAGAAAGCAGGCCCGCACATGCAAATCAGCTGACATTGCAGCATGCGGGCCGCGCAGCGAACAGGAGGGAAAACGCCTCCTGCTCGATTTAGTCGCTCAGATCCTCCCCGTTGGAGGCGATCACTTTCTTATACCAGTAGAACGAATCTTTTCTGTAACGCTTCAGTGTCTTCAGGTCAAATTCTTCCCTGTCAACGTAGATGAGTCCATAACGTTTCTTCATGCCTTCGTGCGTCGAGATCAGATCGATCGCCGACCACGGATTGTATCCCAGCATCTCGCAGCCGTCGCTGATAGCCAGGCGGATCTGCTCGATATGTTTTCTCAGATATTCGATCCGGTACGGGTCGTGAACTTTCCCGTCTTCTGTCAGAGTGTCGTAGGCGCCCAGTCCGTTCTCGGTGACGAGCATCGGCAGATGGTATCTCGAGTACATCTCGCGGATCGTCGCCCGAAAGCCCATGGGATCGATCTCCCAGCCGAACTCGGTCGTCGGCAGGTTCGGGTTTTTGAATCCTTTGAACATGCCGGTCTCGCCGCGCGCCGTCTGCTGATCCACGGCAGTGGTGCACTCGGTCGTTCCGTCTTCCCACTCGCAGGTCGCCGTATTGTAATAATTGAAGCCGATGAAGTCCGGATGCGCGTTCTTTAAGACTTCCGCGTCGCCTTCGACAAAGTCCGGCGTGGCGTCGTGTTCTTCCAGCCAGGCCCAGACAAGGTTGTTGTAGACGCCGTAGACGGCCATATCGAGATACAGCCAGTTGCGGACCGCGTTGTAATTCTGGGCGGCCAGGTTGTCCTCGGGTTTGCAGCTTGCCGGATAGACGAGAGAAATGTTCGGTGCGGGGCCGATCTTCGCGCCGGGCAGCATTTCATGGCACAGAGCCATGGCTTTTGCCTGCGCGACCAGCATGTGATGATTCTGCTGGTAGATTTCCTTTAACTCGTTGGTGCATCCTTCGGGGATGGTCATGGTGCCGATCATCGGTCCCACGAGGGTCAGCATATTCTGCTCGTTGATCGTCAGCCAGTATTTCACGCGGTCGCCGAAGTTCTCGAACATAACCCGGGCAAAGTTGACGAACCAGTCCACCGATTCACGGTTCGACCAGCTTCCGCGCGCATCAAGAGCGGCGGGCATGTCAAAGTGGAACATGGTGACGATAGGTTCAATGTGGTATTTCAGGCACTCGTTGATCAGATTGTTGTAGAATTCGATTCCCTTGGGGTTGACCTCGCCGGTTCCCTGGGGAAGGATTCTCGTCCAGGCGATGGAAAAGCGGTAGGACTTGAATCCCATCTCCGCCATCAGAGCGATGTCTTCTTTATAGTGATGGTAGTGGTCGGCACAGACGGTCAGGTCAGAGGTTCCCGCGGGGACGGTTTTCACATCCTGGCAGGAAGGGCCTTTGCCGTCTGTCAGACTGGCGCCCTCCACCTGGTAGGCGGAAGTGCTTGCGCCCCAGAAAAAGTTCTGCGGAAAGGGTTTTAATGTTTTGTGAATCATGATAGTTTCCTCCTCACCAATATTTACTTCTTCAGGCAGTAAGTCAGGCAGTCATACCTGAAATTTTATGCCTGTCCTGATTGTATCAGATCGTTGGCATATTGACCAGTGATAATTGTATGGAATTTCATTATTTTTCCATAAAATTATGTTTTTTGCCGGAAAATAAGAAAAAATTTAAATAATATTATAAAAAATGAATAAATAATATAAATGATGGTTTTGAAAAGCTTGCAAAAACTGCACAAAGTATTATATAATTACATGTATAATTTAGTTCACTGCGGCGTCAAAGCCGGGTGAATATTTAAAAAGGAGGAATGATAATTATGAAGAGGATGCTGAGTATCCTGCTTGCAGGCTGTATGATGTTCAGTACGGCAGTGTGCTGCAGCGCCGCTGAGAGCGAGGCCGAGGCCGAAGAAGTTCAGGGGAACAAGATGGCTGTGTTCTACTATACGTATGAAGACACCTATATCTCCAGTGTGAAGGACTACATGGACAAGGCCCTGGATACCGCGGGAGTCACTTACGAGGACTATGACGGCGCGAACGATCAGGCCACGCAGGATGAGCAGATCGATCAGGCGATCGAGGCGGGCGCGACGACGCTGATCGTCAATCTGGTGGATTCCGCGTCCGACGACGCGGCGAGAAGCGTCATCGCGAAGGCGGAAGCGGCGAATATTCCGATTATTTTCTTCAACCGTTCGATCAGCGAGGAAGTGGCGACCAGCTACAACAAATGCGTGTATGTAGGAACGGACAACGAGCAGGCGGGACATCTGCAGGGAGAACTGATCGGCAATTATCTGGTGAATCACTATAAGTCGGTCGATCTGAACGGCGACGGCATCATTTCCTATGTCATGTTCAAAGGACAGGAAGGAAATGTGGAATCTGATTCCCGTACGGAGCTTGCCCAGGCGGACGCGGATGCGATCCTGAATCAGGCGGCCCAGCCGTCCATGGTTTTCTATGACAAGGAAAATACCGACAAATATCTGCTGGATGAGAGCGGTTCCTGGTCAAAGGATTTCGCGGTCGAGGCGATGACGAAGGTTCTCGAGGAGTACAGCGAAGAGAACGGCAACATGGTAGAGGTAGTCATCGCGAACAACGATGAGATGGCGCTCGGCGCGATTTCTGCTCTGCAGGAGGCCGGCTATAACAAGGAAGGCGGCAAGACAATCC
>CANQAR010000270.1 GCA_947588845.1 uncultured Lachnospiraceae bacterium | reverse complement strand
GTAATCCTTTATCATCTCAGAATTTACAGGAGGACGCGCATGGATGAAATTAAGCTTTACAGAAAACGAATCATCCCCGAAGAATGTATACTTCTTGAGGATGATGTGATTCTTTATGCAGATCCGGAAGTGATCGTCACAAAATGGAATACGATACGTCCCAAGAAGACCCTGCATCACGGTTATTCCTGCTATTTTCTGGAACGCGGTTTCAAAGTCAGCAAGTTTTACGACCACGACGGCAATCTGATCAGCTGGTACTGCGACATCATCAAGCATACCCATGACCCGGCGTCAAATACTTATGTGGTCACCGACCTTCTCGTTGACGTCATTGTCTATCCGGACGGTTTCGTCCGCGTGGTCGATCTGGACGAGCTCGCCGACGCCTTGCGGGACAAACTGATTACGCAGGAGGATCTGCAGCTCGCGCTGCGCCGCCTCGACAAACTTCTCTCTCTGATTTACAAAGGAGCGTTCAATAAACTGCAGCGGTACATTGAGACTTACGAACAGACCTGATGCGGCTCCTTTGTTCAGCCGATCCTGCCCCCTTGCGGATTTTCAAAATTTTTCTGTGAGTTCTGTTCATCGGCACGGGCGCGCCCGGATTCCTGAAATTCTCTTTATGAGTTTCTTTCATTTCGCAGGCGCGCCCGGCCGGTTCTTCAATCCGTCCGTCACGGATAATCTTGCGAAGAAGTGTTTTTCAGGAAAAATCCTCCCGCAGATCTCCATTCTGATACGCTTTCACAAGCTGTTTCAGATCTTCGATCAGGGCAAGCTTTTCCTTCCCCGCATCGGTATCCTTCACCAGAAGCCGAACCGGCGCTGTGTAGATATATTCGCGTGAGGATGTGATATCCTCATCTTCCTCGATCGCCTTCGCCGCACTCTCAAACGGCTGATGCGTGCGCAGGAGCAGTCCGCGCGAATTGTAGACCAGCGTGTAGCCCGCAATGCCCGTCTTATCGTGATATGCACGGCAGAAACCACCGTCGATCACGATGAGCTTTCCGTGGCCCTTTACCGGGCTCTCGCCTTCCACCGCTCTCACCGGGACGTGCCCGTTGATGATATGGCAGTGTTTCTGTTCCAGGCCAAACTCCTGGAGAATCTTATCCGCCGTCTCCTCTTTCTGAATCAGATTATAATAAGGATCCTTGATCTCCTTGTGCGTCTCCTTGTCCGCAATATAGATCCGCTCAAACGTCGTCATCGCGCTGCGGCCGTAGATCGGGCTGAGCCGTCCGCACCAGAGATACCAGAGGAAATCCTGCCCCGCCTGGCGCTGCGGACTGCCTTCCGGCGCGAAGAATCCCTGCCTTGCCCGTCCGTCGCAGTAATCGAAAAGCTCTTTTCCGGCGTAGCGTTTCCCCTCAAAAATCTCCTCCGCAAAATCTCCCTCCGCAGTCATCGGCACCGCACCATGGTAGAGCAGGTTGCCGTTCGTCACCTTGTACACGGAACCGACGGAATACAGGAACTGGACATGTTTCTGGAGAAGCGCGCTCTCGCGGAAGTTCCGGACCAGATCCTGAATGACCTCTTTCTCCCGCTCTGTCAGCCGGGTCGGATGTTCCGGGTCAACCGTCGGGAAATCATTGTCCAGCAGTGGATACTCCTTGCCGCCGCACCGCACCGTGCCTTTCTCGTAATCGATCTGATTCAGATAATCCCTTCCCTGCATCTGGAAATCCGGATTCCGCGCAATGACCTCCGCCTCCACTTTCAGCATCATGATCGTCACGGCCTTGTGCATCTGCGCCGCGCGCTGCAGCGCCTCCTTCGTGCTGTGATTCCGCTGATCCCCCTTGGGCATCCAGCGCTCCACGCTGCTGTGCTCATAACATTCCTGCGCCAGATGATCCAGCTCCCGCAGGCTGATCCCATAGCCGTGCTCGATCGTCTCCGTGTTGTTGTAGGCAAGCGTCGTCTTCAGCACCGTCAGAATACAGATCGGACTCCCGGCGGCGGCTCCCATCCAGACCGTGTCGTGATTGCCCCACTGGACATCGACGTCATGATGCTCTATCAGACGATTAAGAATCAGATCCGGGCGCGGTCCGCGGTCAAACAGATCTCCCACAATGTGAAGCCGGTCCACCGCCAGCCGCTTGATCAGCTCGCAGAAGCGCATGATGTAGGCGTCCGCGCGGTGATAGGCGATGATGCTGTCCACGATCGCGCCGTAGTACAGCTTTTTGTCGTGATCCTCAAAGTGCGCGTGAAGCAGCTCATCCAGCACATAGCCGCAGGCTTTCGGCAGACATTTGCGCACATGCGCGCGCGTATGTTTTGACGACACAAACCGGCACAGATTGATAAGCCGCAGAAGCGTGTGGTGATACCACTGTTCAAGATCCGTCTGTGCCGCCTTCAGAACCGGCAGCTTTTCCTCCGGATAATAGATCAGCGTGGAGAGATCCGCGCGCTCCTTCTGGGTCAGCTCCCCGGCAAACACGATATCGATCTTCTCCCGGATATACCCCGACGCGTTGTTCAGAATATGGATAAAGGCTTCGTTCTCGCCATGAAGGTCCGACATGAAATGCTCCGTCCCTTTGGGCAGGCGGAGTGCCGCCTCCGTTTTTATGATCTCGCTCGCGGCGGCCGCTATCGTAGGATATTTTTCGGAAAGCAGCGACAGGTAGCGCAGCTGCTGGCAGTTTTCAGACATATTGGTTCTCCTTTCTCACGTAAACAAAGTCCCGCTTTTCTTCACACAGAGGAAAGTCCGCCAACCATTCCGGTCAGACCGCTTTCTCTTTATCACGTCCATCTCAAACCAGCCAGAGCGGGCTAAGAAATTTTTATTTTTTATCAAAACTCATTCGAGAGTCCGGCACTGGATTCAAATCCACCCCAGCAGCAAACTCATTTTGCCTGCTTTTCAACCGGTTCCAAACCAATGCCAGACATGTGCGGTCAGCACACATATAGCAAACGACAAAAATATTTGCCGTTTGCTATAAGCCCTCCGGGGGGCGCTGAATGTCCAGTGGACATTCGTCCAGCGCCGACCGGAACGGAGTGGAGACGCGCACGAATTTGAAGCGGAAAACTGCCGCCTGAGCGGCGCAAATTCGGCGCAGGGAACGAGCAAAACGAAAATCGT
>CANQAR010000269.1 GCA_947588845.1 uncultured Lachnospiraceae bacterium | reverse complement strand
CAAAGGAGCAGACAACAATGTCAGTACTGGAAAAGATAATTGAACCGAAAAAACAATTTGCAGGCGGAATCCGCCCGTTTGACAACGCGGCCCTTGGAGCGATGATCATTCCTCTGCTCATCGAGCAGCTTCTGCAGGTGGTGGTGGGGCTTGCCGACACGCTCATGGTCAGCTACGCCGGAGAAGCTACGGTTTCCGGGGTGTCTCTGGACACAATGATCTACACGATATTTATCTATTTATTTACAGCTGTGGCGACTGGAGGAGCCGTGGTAGTTTCGCAGTATCTGGGCGGCAGGGACAGAGGAAACGCGGACCTCGCCGCTTCCCAGATCTTCCATATAAATATGGTGCTTTCCGTTGTCTGCATGGTTGTGATGCTTCTGCTGGGGAACGCCGTTCTTTCCGGATTATATGGCAGCGTGGAGCCGGAGGTTATGGACGCCTGCCGCATCTATCTGCGTATTGTGACACTTTCCTTCCCGGCAAACGCTGTCTACAATGCGGGGGCGGCTCTTTTCCGCAGCATGGGAAAAACCCGGACGACCATGTTTGTTTCCATTACCATGAATCTGATCAATGTCGTTGGAAACGCGATTGGAGTTTTTGTTCTCCGCGCAGGGGCGGCGGGCGTGGCATGGCCGACCACGATCTCTTGGTATTTTGCCGCATTTGTGATGACGGCCTTCTGCCTGAATGAAAAAAATGATGTCTGTCTGCGTATCAAAAAGGCTTTGACTTTCCACAAGACGATGGCCCTGCGCATCTTAAAGATCGCGGTGCCCGGAGGCATTGAGAACGGCCTGTTTCAGCTGGCAAAAGTGGTGCTTGGCTCGCTGATCGCCACATTCGGGACGGCGCAGATCGCCGCCAACGGTATTGGACAGACTATCTGGAGTTTTGCCGCGCTGGTCAGTGTAGCCCTGTCTCCGGTATATATCACGGTAGTCGGACAGTGCATGGGAGCAAGGGATGATGAGGCCGCAGACTATTATATGCGCAAGCTTACCCGGCTTACGGTCTTTCTCGCCGTTGTGTGGAACGCGCTGGTTCTGCTTTTGCTGCCTGTCATACTTCCGCTCTATGACATTACCGCGGAGACGAAGCGGCTGGTGTTTATCATCGTCCTGATCCATAATATCTTTGCCGGTATTGTTCAGCCTTTCTCCATGCCTCTTGCCGCGGGACTCCGGGCAGCAGGAGATGTAAAATTTGCGATGTATTCCGCTATTTTCTGTACGGTGGTGCTGCGCACGGCGCTGTCCTTTGTGCTGGCGCTTTGGCTGCATATGGGAGTGATCGGCATCGCGCTTGCCATGGGAATCGACTGGACGGTGAAAGCTGTCCTGGACGTGGTGCGTTACCAGGGCGGGAAATGGCGCAGCTTCAGGATCATATAAATAAATGTTACTGCAAGGGAATGAACAGTAACCGCGGCACCTGGTAAATCAGAAAGTACGATACAGCGCCGCAAACTCCCTGTAACACTTCCGGAAATAAAGAATCTCCGCCGCCGCTGTGATCGACCACGAGAAGATATACAGCAGGTACAGGGATGTGATCGTGTGGAAATGCGCAAATACGGTGTAGACCCAGATCACGCGGAACACGCAGGATCCCATGATGACGATAACTGTGGGGGCGACGCTTTTGCCGAGTCCCCTGCTTGCCGCGATCGTGGCGTCCATGAACGCGGAGAACGCATAAGAGAAGCCCATGATGGTCAGGCGGTACATCCCGGCGTCCATGACGGCTGTTTCCGTGGTAAAGAGCGCGAGAAAGGTGCGCCCGAGCGCAGCGAGCGACAGTCCCAGCAGCGCGCCGAAGCCGAAGGAATAAGCCAGGCTGATAAAATAGCTCTTTTTCACGCGCTCTGTATTCCCGGCCCCGTAATTCTGTCCGATAAAGCTGGAGCAGGCAGTGTAAAAGGCCGCCATCACGTCGTAGACCAGGTTGTCGGCGTTGGCGGCAGCTGAATTGCCTGCTACCACGGTGGCGTCGAAAGAGTTGACGCCAGTCTGGATGAACAGGTTGGCAATCTGGAAAATTGCGTACTGGAAGCCTGCCGGGATGCTCAGGGCCAGCACGCTGCCCAGCTTGTGATTTGAAATACGCAGGGCGGACAGCCGCAGACCGTAGACCTGATCTCCTCTGCGAAACAACGCGGCAAGGATCAGAAACGCGGAAATATACTGCGAAATGATACTGGCGAGAGCCACGCCTGCCACGTCCAGCCGACAGACAATCACGAAAAACAGATTCAGCAGAATATTCAGAACACCCGCTGTCGAGAGAAAGTACAGCGGTTTTTTTGTGTCTCCGATCGCGCTGAATACGGCGTTGCCGAAGTTATAGATCGCCAGCGCGGGCATCCCGAGAAAATAAATGCGCAGGTACAGAGAGGCTCCGTCGATCAGTACCTCCTTCGTGTTCAGAAGCTCAAGCAGCGGACGGGTCAGGAAGATGCCTCCTGCGAGGATCAGAATCCCCATGGCCAGACAGACCAGAAGAGAAGTGTGAATGGTCTCTTCCAGATCCTGTGGCTTTTTTGCGCCAAAATAGCGTGCCGCCAGCACATTGACGCCGCCGCCCATTCCGATCAGAAAGCCGGTGAACAGAGCGACAAGGATTGTGGTGGAGCCGACAGCTCCGAGCGCGATCGATCCGGCAAAGCGTCCGACGACCGCGATATCGGACATATTAAAGAGAACCTGCAGGAGGTTCGAGAGCATCAGAGGGAGGCTGAACAGAAAGATCTGCTTTGCGAGAGGTCCTTCCGTCAGGTTTGCAGTTGTCTTGTTCATGGTGAATTACCGCCTTTATGATAAATGAAATGATGTTGGGGTCAAAAGATGCCAAACGGATTGTTTCGTGCTTCGCACTCCCACAATCCTGCCCGGGATTCGGAAATCATGGGGCCCCTGCCCCACTTTTTCCTCATCTCGGGGCGGGTCATAAAGTCCTTCATCCACTGGCATGTGAACATGCCATGGATTTGGACTTTTGACCTTGGCATCATGAAATTCCAATCCCTT
This sequence comes from uncultured Lachnospiraceae bacterium, assembly GCA_947588845.1. Classification (GTDB taxonomy): domain Bacteria; phylum Bacillota; class Clostridia; order Lachnospirales; family Lachnospiraceae; genus Choladousia. The sequence continues at coordinate 115 of CANQAR010000269.1, read as the reverse complement.
ATTATAGGCGGTCAGGCAGTTTTTGCAAGAGTAAAATCATAGATTCAGTTTTGAAAAATTTATGGTGAAATCCTCATAGATACCGGCCGGAACGGAGTCGGAAAACGAAAATTCT
>CANQAR010000268.1 GCA_947588845.1 uncultured Lachnospiraceae bacterium | reverse complement strand
TTCTTTTCCTCCGTGCCTTCTTCCTCTTCATCTGCTTCTCCGTAAATCTCCCGCACGATCTCCGTCACAAGAAGCAGCGTGACCGGCCCCAGAAAAACTCCCGCTGTCCCGTACAGGTACAGCCCCGCGTACACGACGACCACCATCACAAACGGATACACGCCCAGCTTTGAGCCGATCAGTTTCGGCTCCAGAAACTCCCTCGTCACATAGGTCACAAGAAACAGAAACACATATCCTGCTGCCAGCTTAAAATCTCTCATAAAAAGTTCATAGACAGCCAGCGGTATCAGCAGCGTCCCCGTCCCGACAAATGGAAGCGCGTCCGTCAGGCCGATGATAATTCCCAGCAGAAGAAAGTATGGATTTCCAAGAATCCACAGCCCGGCTGTACAGATCACGATGATAATCAGTATGATGATCATCTGCGCCTTCATGTACATGCCTCCCTGCTTCCACATGCGGCCGGTGATCCGGTTTACATGTTTATAGAAAGCATACTGTGAAAGTTTCTCGTGCATCTCATCATAGTCCTTCATCAGCAGGATTACAGAGACAAACAGTATCAGCAGAAATATGGCAAGATCCGCCAGTTTCTTCAGATAAAGAACGGAGTACTTTGCCACTCCGGGGACGATATAGACCCGAAACTGGTCCGTCGCGTGATCCAGGCTTGTGTAAACAAACTTTCTGACCTCACCCACATCCATCCCCAGACTCTTCTGCGCCATACAGCAGCACTGATCCACAATGCCGCAGAAACAGTCATAGTAATAATCAAAATTAAGCGCCACCTTACGGATCTGCCCCATCAGCATACAGTACAGACAATAAAAAAGCCAGGTGCACAAAGCCAGCAGAAAAACCAGCAGCACCGAGACGATGATCTCCTTCTTCCACGGCAGCTTTTTCCGGATCTTCTCCGTCAAAGGATTCAAAAGATGTACCAGAAAATATGCAATAAAAAAAGGAATCACATAAGGCAGCAGGTATTTCACTGCAAAATAAACTGCCAACGTAACTCCTGTCACTGTAAGTAATTTTCTTCCCTCTGTCATCCGAACCACACCTCTGCATCATGCCTGCTGTTCCTGTACAGAGAATTCTGAAACCTCCCTTTGTGCAGCAGGACATTTCTACTTTATATTTATAATAGTATGGTTCGGCGTCTTTTCTTTTATACCCGCAATCCGATTCCTGCGGGTAATGAATCGTCATATATTTGCAGCGCAAAGACCAACATACGTCAGCTTTTATATGCTCCTTTCTTAGATTGATAATATTTTAACATTCTATATTGGCTCAGTCAATACATAATTTTAAAAAATTTTTGGCAAACAGAGGGGTTATTTCAAACTGCATCTCTTTCCCGGTTACGGGATGTCTGAAGGCCAGTTTCGACGCGCAGAGCTTCAGACCGGCTCCCGTCTGGCTGTCATATTCCGGAATGAGGTATTCCTGCCACCTGACATTGTATTTCCGGTCCCCGTACAGCGGAAGTCCCGCATTCGCCATCTGCACCCGGATCTGGTGATGACGGCCCGTCAGAAGATGAATCCGGACCAGAACATATTCTTTTCCCCGGACTGTCCGTCTCTGCAGAACACAGTAATCCAGTTCCGCCTTCTTTGCTCCAGGCGTATCCTGTGAAACTATGGCGGAAGTATTGATGCGCGCTTCCTTTCGCATCCAGTCAGTCAGGCGGATCTCCCTGTTCTCCGGATTTTCCCACGTTTCTTTTTCTGATCCCTGACTGCTGCCGCCTTTCTTCCCACTCATTTTTTCTGTTCCTTTTTCCGGTTTCTTCTCTAGTCCGGATTCAGAAATGTCTGCCGAAGCAGATCCGCAGCCTTCTTTGAAACCCCCGGACAAATTCTGAATGTTATCCCCAAATTCCGAAACGTTATCCACACAGCACACAGCCAGATATTCCTTTTTCCACGTACCTCCGGACATCTGGCGTGAAAGCCCGGCCGCTGCTTTTTTATTTTTGGCAAAGACGAGAACCCCTTCCACTGGCTGGTCAAGACGGTGGACGATTCCAAGATACGGTACTTTCTGCGCATCCACGCGGGCAGAGCGGCTTTCCCCCGTTTTATTTTCCTGTTCCGCCTGCTGCCTTTCCTTAAGATAATTCTTCAGGATACTCTCCAGATCCTTTGTCCCGACTCCCGCACTCTGCACGGGAAGGCCTGCTGCCTTATGGCACACAAGGATATCCCTGTCCTCGTACAGAATCATCTGTTTTATATCCGGTTCATCTGTTCTGTTCATAATTCCTTCCTCCTCCCTGACTGATCTTTCTTTTCAAAATTCTCCTGCAAGTTTTGCATGCGGGATTCAGGTCTGCGTCAGCAGACATCTTCGGCTCCGAATCCCCGCGCTCTCCACTTCGTTTCGGTCTGTTCTAAACGAGTGCCACTGGCACTCAGAACCTGTGCTAAACACGCGTCACTGGCGCGCAGCACCCTCGCAGAGCGTATATCACTTAAGTATCCGCTCCGGACTAAACCGCAGATAATCCGACGACACCAGCCGGTACTCAATCCCGTTGACCCTTCCGAGAAAGCTGTCCTGCCAGCGGTCCTTCCCATGGCAGTGCGAGTAGATCACCTGCTCTGCCCCGTAGTACTCGGCCATCATCGTAAAACCGCTTCTTCTCTCCCCAATGCTCGTAGGCGGATAATGCAGAAACATCAGAAACTTTCCGTAACCATCTGAAACAGCAGCTTCAAATGATTCTTTCAGGCGTCCCATCTCCCGTGCCATAATCTTCTCATAATGCTCCATGGTATCCTTGCCCTCATAGCAGTATCCCTTCGTCCCGACCAGAGCATAATCTTCATAGGCAAAATAATTGTTCTGGAGAAAGTACAGCCGTCCCTGGTACAGATCATTGAGCTTCTGAGTCTTCTTTGCATCCCAGAACATATCATGGTTGCCGCGCAGCAGGATCTTCCGTCCGGGCAGTGATTCAATAAACGCGAAATCCTCCTCGCAGTCCTGAAGCTTCTTTCCCCAGGAATGATCCCCTGTAATTACTACGGTATCCTGTTCTCTGATCTTTTTCCTCCAGTTTTTCTCAATTCTCCTCTCATGATTCTTCCATTCCCGTCCAAACATATCCATCGATTTACCGGCCGAAAAAGAAAGATGAAGATCCCCGATCGCATACAGAGCCATAGAATCCCCC
>CANQAR010000267.1 GCA_947588845.1 uncultured Lachnospiraceae bacterium | reverse complement strand
ATATGTAAATGAGGCGCTTCCGGATTACTGCGGATTTATCATAAATTTTCCAAAAAGTCACAGAAACATATCGCCTGACAGAGTGCGCAGTCTGGTAAAAAGGCTTGATAAGAGGATCTGCCCGGTCGGCGTCTTTGTAAATCAGCCGATGGAGACAGTTCTTTCTCTGGCGGCGGACGGAACGCTCGGGGCGGTGCAGCTTCACGGAAATGAGACACAGGAGTATGTGATGGAACTGAAACGCCGTCTGGCAGATGTAAGAGGAAGATCGGTTCTGGAAAGAGAAAAGGATGAGAAAAAAATTTTCGTCATACAGGCGTTTGCAATACATACGAAAGATGATATTGCCCGTGCCGGAGACAGCGCAGCCGACTATATTCTGCTTGACCGCGGCACGGGTACGGGCCAGACGTTTGACTGGAGTCTCATACAGGGAGTGAACCGTCCGTTTTTCCTTGCGGGAGGGCTTGGTCCTGATAATCTTGCGGAGGCGGTCAGACAATTCCATCCGTTTGCGGTAGATATGAGCAGCGGAGTGGAGACAGAGAAAGTCAAGGACAGGGAAAAAATCCTGCGGGCGGTGAATATCGTCCGGGAAGCCGGACAGAGTGTTTGAAACGCTGACGCCTGTCTGAAGATGTCTGCTGAGACAGTCACGGATCTGGAGCAGAGCCCGCGGACAGGTTCTGAGGCAGATGAAGCTGGAGCAGAGTCCACGGACAGGTTCTGAGGCGGATGAAACTGGAGAAAATGTTCACAGACAGGTTCTGAGGCGGATGGAGCCGGAGCAGAGTCCGCAGACAGGTTCTGAGGCAGATGAAGCTGGAGCAGATGTCCGCAGACAGGTTTTGAAGCGGATCAGGGGCCGTCAGGGCGCTCATATTGAAAATTGGGAGGAAAACAAAATGTCAAAAGGACGTTTTGGCATTCACGGCGGGCAGTACATGCCCGAGACCTTGATGAATGCCGTGATAGAGCTGGAGGAAGCTTACAATCATTATAAAGATGATCCGCAGTTCAACGCGGAACTGACGGAGCTGTACAATGAGTACGCCGGGAGACCGTCGCGTCTGACGTATGCCAGTCACATGACGGAAGATCTCGGCGGAGCGAAAATTTATCTGAAGAGGGAAGATCTGAATCACACCGGCTCGCACAAGATCAATAATGTGCTTGGGCAGGTGCTTCTGGCGAAAAAGATGGGCAAGACCCGCGTAATCGCGGAGACAGGCGCCGGTCAGCATGGCGTGGCGACCGCTACCGTGGCGGCTCTGATGGGCATGGAGTGCGAGATTTTTATGGGAGAGGAAGATACGATCCGCCAGGCGCTCAACGTTTACCGCATGCGTCTGCTCGGCGCGAAGGTTCATCCGGTGAAGACAGGTACGGCGACGTTGAAGGATGCCGTTTCGGAGACGATGCGCGAGTGGACGAGCCGGATCGACGACACGCACTATGTGCTCGGTTCCGTGATGGGTCCGCATCCCTTCCCGACGATCGTCCGTGATTTCCAGGCGGTGATCTCGCGGGAGATTAAAGCGCAGCTGATGGAAAAAGAGGGAAGACTGCCGGACGTTGTCATGGCGTGTGTCGGCGGAGGTTCGAATGCGATCGGCGCGTTCTATCATTTTATTCCGGAAAAGAGCGTGCAGCTGATCGGCTGTGAAGCGGCGGGTCGCGGCGTCAACACGAAAGAGACAGCTGCGACGATCGCGACTGGACGGCTGGGAATTTTCCATGGAATGAAGTCTTATTTCTGTCAGGATGAGTACGGTCAGATCGCGCCGGTCTATTCTATTTCGGCCGGCCTGGATTATCCGGGAATCGGTCCGGAACACGCGAATCTCTACGATACAGGACGCGCGCAGTATGTGCCTGTGACGGACGATGAGGCCGTCAACGCGTTTGAGTACCTGTCCCGCACGGAAGGCATTATCCCGGCGATTGAAAGCGCGCATGCGGTGGCGCACGCGATGAAGATCGCGCCGAAGATGGATAAGGACAAGATTATCGTGATCAATATTTCCGGGCGCGGCGACAAGGACTGTGCGGCAATCGCGCGTTACCGCGGCGAAGAGCTGTATGAGTAGGGGGAGGATAGCTATGAGTAAAATTAAAAATGCATTTACGAACGGGAAAGCATTTATTCCGTTTATCACCTGTGGGGATCCGTCGCTCGAGATTACAGAACAGCTCGTCTATGCGATGGAGGAGGCAGGAGCCGATCTGATTGAGCTGGGCATCCCGTTCTCCGACCCAACTGCGGAGGGTCCTGTGATTCAGGCGGCCAGTATGCGCGCTCTCTCGCAGGGAGTGACAACCGATAATATTTTTGAGATGGTGGGCCGCATCCGTCAGAAAACACAGCTTCCGATGGTATTCATGACTTACGCGAACGTTGTCTTTTCCTATGGAGCGGAGCGGTTTATAAAAAGAGCGGCGGAACTCGGCATGGACGGACTGATCCTTCCTGATCTGCCGTATGAAGAGAAACAGGAGTTTGATCCCCTCTGCAAAAAATACGGGCTTGATCTGGTGTCGTTGATCGCGCCAACCTCCCGTGAGAGGATTTCCATGATCGCGAAAGAAGCTTCGGGGTTCGTCTACTGCGTGTCGTCCCTTGGCGTGACCGGCGTCCGTAGCGAGATTCAGACAGATATCGGAGCGATGGTAAGACTTGTCAAAGAAGTGAGCGATATTCCCTGTGCGGTCGGTTTTGGAATTTCCACCCCTGCACAGGCGGCGAAAATGTCTGCGCTTTCCGACGGTGCGATTGTGGGGTCCGCGATCGTGAAGATGTGCGCGCAGTATGGCAAAGACTGTGTGCCGTATATAAAAGAGTATGTGAAAGAAATGAAGGATGCATGCAGACAGGGTATTATATAGTAGATAACGGACGCCGGAATCAGTTTTTTGATTCCGGCGTTGTGCCGGTGCGCAGGCCCAGGCAGGGAAACCACAGTACCTGTGCCTGCGGCGGGCAGGGGGAAAAACCGCCTCCTGTTCGATCGCGGACAGCGGACCAGCTCCGGCAGCAGCCGTAAACAGAGGAAAAAAGGATTCCATTAAAAAAAATCAAAAAAAGTTGAAAAAGGGTGTTGACAAAAAAAGGATAAGGTGTTATTATAGCAACCGTCGCTGATGCGGAACAACAAAACGCCGAAGCGAAGCAAAAAGAAATTCAAAAAAATGAAAAAA
>CANQAR010000266.1 GCA_947588845.1 uncultured Lachnospiraceae bacterium | reverse complement strand
TATGAAGCCTTCTGCAGCCTGTATCAGGCATTCCGGATCGCATCGGCAACGATTCCGGACACCGTCGTGGGACAGGTCATCTCGTTCGGGATCGCGGACGCTGTCCTCTATGTGGAGTGCTGTCTGGTATATAACCGGTACGCAGACATCCTGCCGGGACTGGGCGCAGCATTGCTGCAGGGCGCAGGGACAGTGCTGATCGTGCTGAAGGCAAAGCAGTACCTCATCCGGCACATCACGCCGAAGAAGACGCTGGTGCTTTACGGAAAAAGACCGGGGAAGGAAGCAGCGGAGCAGTTTGCAGAGCGGCTGCTGAAAAAATACGACCACCTGTTTGCTATAAGCCGGATCGCATATGACCGTCTGGAGCCGGAAAAGCTTCAGGAGCTGATCGAGCAGAATGAAACGATCATCCTGTATGAAGGTTCTGTGGAGCAGAGGGGGAAGATCATCAAGTCCTGTACGGAGCAGAGGAAATGCCTGTATTTTACCCCGCGGGTGGAGGATCTTTTGTGTCAGGGGACATCCCAGAAATCGCTTCTGGATACGCCGCTGATGAAATATGACTATAAATACGAATACCAGAACGGGTATTTCGGGAAACGGACGCTGGATCTGGTGTTTGCATTGTTTTTTCTGGTGCTGTTTTCCCCGTTTTTCCTGCTGACCGCGCTGGCGGTAAAGCTGGAGGACGGAGGTCCGGTGTTTTTCCGCCAGAAACGCTGCACGAAGGACGGGAAAGTGTTTGAGATGGTCAAGTTTCGGAGCATGGTCGTGGACGCGGAGAAAGACGGTGCGGCGCCATGTACGGGGAAGGATCCGAGGATCACAAAGGTTGGAAGAGTGATCCGCGCGGCGCGTCTGGACGAGCTGCCGCAGCTATGGAATATCCTGAAGGGGGATATGAGTTTTGTCGGACCGAGACCGGAGCGGGTGGAGCATGTCATGCAGTACACGCAGGAGCTTCCGGAGTTTGCCTACCGCCTGAGGGTTAAGGGAGGACTGACCGGATATGCGCAGATCTTCGGGAAATACAATACCTCGGCATATGACAAGCTGCGTCTGGATCTGATCTACATCGAAAACCAGTCCATTTTTCTGGACATCAAGCTTCTGCTTTTGACCTTTAAAACGATGTTCCAGAAGGAGAGTACGGAAGGGTTTGAAGAGGAAAAGAGCGAGGAGATGCGGGTAAAGATTCAGGAGACGGAGGAATCCGGGGAAATCCGGAAGGATAACAGGACCGGATATGAGACCGGGGTATAAGAAGTCTGGGAAACAGAAAACGGATTGGAATGGGCAGGAGAATATCAGAAATGGAAAAAGTAAGAAAGCTTGTTTCAGTCATCATGCCGGCATACAACTGTGCGGATTACATCGGGGAGTCGGTGGATTCGGTCAGAAGGCAGACCTATCAGAACTGGGAATTGGTCATTGTGGATGACTGTTCATCGGATGGAACATTCCCGCTGATACAGTCTTACGCCAGAGAGGATCGGAGGATAAAGGCATATCGGCTGGAACGGAATTCAGGGGCCGCGGCGGCAAGGAATAAAGCTGTGGATTTAGCAGAGGGCAGTTATCTTGCTTTTCTGGATAGCGATGACCTATGGAAACCGGAAAAGCTGGAAAGGCAGCTCCGCTTCATGGAGGAGAAAGGCAGCCTGTTCAGCTGCACCGCATATGGAAAAGTAGATGGAAACGGGAATGTCCTTGACAGGGTAGTGCACTGCCGCGGACAGTATGATTACGAACTGGTATTGAAGGAATGCTTTGGGAATTCAACAGTTATTTACAATGCAAAAGAAATCGGAAAGGTACATGGTCCGGATATCCGGAAAAGAAATGATTTTGCCCTCTGGCTGAAGGTCATCCGGATGGCAGGGTACGCATACGGACTGGATGAAGTACTGGGTTATCACCGTGTGCGGAGCGGGTCCATTTCCTATAAGAAAAGTGATTTAGTGAAATACCAGTGGCAGGTCTACCGGAAAATCGAAAAGCTTTCCTGCGGGAAAAGCAGCTACCTGCTTCTGCGGAAGATATTCCAGTCTGCACTGGCAGGAAAATAAAAGGCAGGACAATGGAGGGCAGAAATGGGAGATTATAACATTGCAGTGGCTGGGACTGGTTATGTTGGATTGTCGCTGGCGGTGCTTCTGGCACAGCATAACCATGTGGCGGCAGTTGATATTGTTCCGGAAAAAGTGGAATCTATCAACCGGAAAAAATCCCCGCTGCAGGATGAATATATTGAAAAATATCTGGAAGAAAAGGATTTAGATCTTACCGCAACTATGGATGCGGAAGACGCATATCGGAATGCCGATTTCATAGTGATTGCCACGCCCACCAATTACGATGCTGCAAAGGATTTTTTTGACACAAGTGCGGTGGAAGATGTTATCCGCATGGTTACGGTCTGTAACAGGAATGCGACTGTGGTTATTAAATCAACGGTTCCGGTTGATTTTACGAAAAACATAAAAGAAAAAACGGGAAACAACCGGATCCTTTTCAGTCCGGAGTTTCTGCGGGAATCAAAGGCACTTTACGACAATCTTTACCCGAGCCGTATCATTATCGGTGCGGACATGGAAGACGGACAGCTTATGGAAGATGCCCGGATATTTGCTTGCCTGCTTCAGGAAGGGGCATTGAAGCAGGATATCCATACGCTGTTCATGGGAACCTCTGAGGCGGAAGCGGTCAAGCTGTTTGCAAACACCTACCTTGCCCTCCGAGTCAGTTATTTTAACGAATTGGACACTTATGCGGAAATGAAAGGACTGGATACCGGGCAGATCATAGAAGGTGTATGTCTTGATCCGAGAATCGGGAGCCATTACAACAATCCTTCTTTCGGATACGGAGGCTACTGTCTGCCGAAGGATACCAAACAACTGCTGGCAAATTATAAAGACGTTCCGGAAAATCTGATACAGGCCATAGTTGAGAGCAACCGGACAAGGAAGGATTTCATTGCTGACCGTGTGCTGCAGATGGCCGGATATTATGATTACCGCAGCCAAGGGGATTATAATATCGGGAAAGAAAAAGAATGCATCATCGGAGTGTATCGGCTGACCATGAAATGCAACAGCGACAATTTCCGGCAGAGCAGCATACAGGGGATCATGAAACGTGTCAAGGCAAAAGGGGCGGAAGTGATCATATATGAACCAACCCTTCCAGATGGAAGTACTTTTTTCGGAAGCAGGGT
>CANQAR010000265.1 GCA_947588845.1 uncultured Lachnospiraceae bacterium | reverse complement strand
TGTCAAGTGTTTAGTGATATTTTTCTGTCAATTCATGAAAATTTGATTGAAAACCCCTCCGCTGTCCTGTATAATAAAATCAGACGGGAAAGCCCTGCTGCGCGCTTTTAGCGGATTGGGAAAATGCAGAACGCGGAAGAAGCAGATATCCGGGACTTTGTCGAAAACGCACAGAAACTTACTGCTCAGGAAAGGAGCGTGCCGGAAATGAAAAAAGTGAATATTCCTGTCGGACGTTCCGATTTTGAATATATCAGAAAAAACGATTTTTATTACATTGACAAGACTGGCCTGATTGAAGAACTTCTGAAAACAAGCGCCAGACAGGTTACCCTGATCACTCGTCCCAGACGTTTTGGAAAAACCCTCAACATGAGCATGATGGCCGAATTTTTCGACATTCAAAAAGACAGCACCTTTTTATTTAAAGGACTGTCCATCTCAAAAAACCCGGAACTTTGCAGCGTCTGGATGAATCAGTATCCTGTTGTTTTTATTTCTTTCAGAAATGTGGATGGTCTGGATTTTCATCAGGCCTACGCAAAACTTTACAGTACCATTGAAGATTTGTACAATGAGCATCTTTATTTAATGGAAAGTAAAAATCTCAATCCAAACGACCTGCGCTTCATACGAAATATTACAGAAGAAACAGCGGCGCAGGTTCACATTGAAAACAGTCTTTTGCGGCTGACCAGAATGTTGTCCGCACACTATGGCAAACCTGTGATTCTTCTCATCGATGAATACGACGTCCCTCTGGCAAAAGCAAGCGTCAAAGGCTATTACAGGGAAATGCTGAATGTCATGCGCGGCGTCCTGTCCGTGCTCAAAGACAACGCCGCTCTCTGCTTTGCCGTCGTCACGGGCTGTCTTCAGATCGTGAAAGAAAGCATCTTTACCGGCACCAATAACTTTGTGACGGACACAATCTCCGACTCCAGGCTGGATAAGTACTTTGGCTTCACACAAGTAGATGTAGACCAGCTTCTGCAGGACACAAAACTCTCCGACCATAAAGAAGAAATCAAAGAATGGTATAACGGGTACCTGTTTGGGAACTGCAATGTTTATTGCCCGTGGGATGTAATGAACCATGTAGAAAATCTGCTGCTTGACCCCTCCGCGCCTCCTGCCGATTACTGGGAACACACCAGTCATAACGATGTCATTTACCAGTTTATCAGCACGACCGAAGCGGATATCAACGACAAGTTTGAAACGTTGCTCGCCGGAGGTTATATTATTGAGCCGATTGAACCGCACCTGACTTATGACATCCTGCACTCCTCCGAACGGAATCTCTGGACGCTGCTGTACTTTACCGGCTATCTGACCAGAATGCAGATAAAAGACATACCTGAGACTCCTGCGGACGGCAGCCTCGCGCTGACCATACCAAACGCGGAGATCCGCAGGCTGTTTCAGAAGAGCGTCAGCGAGTGGTTTCTCGCAAAAACACAGGCCAGTGACCGCTCGGAGCTGTTTAATGCGTTGTGGAACGGAGATGCCGGGCAGATGCAGGACTTCCTGAACGATACGCTGTTCGATACGATCAGTTATCATGACTATCAGGAAAGCTTCTATCACGCGTTCCTGGCAGGGCTTCTCTCCCGAAAAGGATATAAAGTGGAATCCAACTATGAGAACGGCCTGGAACGATCTGACATTGTGGTAAAAGACAGGAAAAACCGGCGCGCCGCCGTGATCGAGACAAAGATTGCGGATTCCGAAAACAGACTGGCCGCCGCCTGCGAAGATGCCTTGAAGCAGATTGGCAAAAAACAATATGCCGCTGCTGTTCAAAAAGCCGGATACCGGCAGGTGACATCCTTTGGCATCGCATTCTATCAGAAACAGTGCCGTGTGGAAAAAATGACGGCCGGAAAATAATTCCCGACCTGGTTTCTGTGCTATACTGTTCTTAATTACAAATAATGATGCTGGGGTCAAAAGGGATTTTGCCCCCATGATGCCACGGATTTCTCCGCACTTCGTACTCACGAAATCCTGAAACACCTCAAATCCGCGCATTTTTCCATGAAAAATGGCTCCTTTTCGGTGTTTTTGGGGTCTCAGTGTCATGCTTTTCCATGTGAACATGGGACGCATGACCTTTCGACCCTGGCATCAAATAATACAATTGAATCCGTAAATCTGCCGTTTTTCAGGAAAAGGATTGAAGTTATGGGAAAATATCTCAACACCGGCAATGCCGGATTCCGGTCAGTCAGAAAAGGACTGTACATTGACAAATCCGGACTGATTTCTTTTATCAATGAAACGCTCGGGACAAAAGATAAGCTGACCTGCATAAGCCGTCCCCGGCGTTTCGGCAAGTCTTTTGCGGCGCAGATGCTGTGTGCCTACTATGATCAAAGCTGCGATTCCAGATTTCTGTTTCAGGATCTGAAAATTGCGGAAGATCCATCTTTTGAAACATATTTAAATAAGTTTGACGTGATCTGCCTGGACATTACATGGTTTATCTCCACTGTTTCCGACATCAGAGATACCGTAAAATATCTGCAGCGCGAAGTAATCCGTGAGCTTCAGGAAGCATTTCCTGAAATTAAACAAACAGGCGATTCGCTGCCTGTCTATCTCTCTGATATAAGTGAAACAACCGGCCGGAAATTTATCGTCGTCATCGACGAGTGGGATGCTCTGTTCCGGGAAGCAAGAAAAAACGACAGCCTGCAAAGGGAATACATCCGCCTTCTTCGCAGTCTGTTCAAAAGCAGCCTTACCGATAAAATGATCGAGGCTGCTTATATGACCGGAATACTCCCGATCAAAAAATACGGCACACAATCCGCGCTGACAGATTTTCGGGAATATACCATGCTCTCTCCGAAAAGACTGGCGGAATACGTGGGATTCACTGAACCGGAAGTTAGAAAATTGTGCAAAATCTATGACATGGATTTTGAAGAAGCCCGGCACTGGTACGACGGCTATTCTTTTCGAAAAGTCAAATCCATATACAGTCCCAACTCCGTGATTGAATCTATAAAAAACCGGGAATTTGGGTCTTACTGGACAGAAACCGAAACCTATGAATCACTGAAAATTTATATTGACATGGACGAAGACGGATTAAAGGAATCTCTGGTTCAGATGCTTGCGGGAGCAGACTGCCCGGTCGATACCGGGACTTTTCAAAATGACATGACAAATATAAAAAGTAAAGATGACATCTTTACTCTGCTTGTGCATCTGGGCTA
>CANQAR010000264.1 GCA_947588845.1 uncultured Lachnospiraceae bacterium | reverse complement strand
TTGCGGACCAGGAGTTCCATATAAATGAGGATGGAACGATCACAACCGGCATGAAGACGGCAGTGGACGGGGACGGAAACACTAGCTATCTGGTGGACGATGCGGTGATCACCATGTATGTGGCCAAGGTGGATGTGGAGACGGATGCGGAACTTGCGGGAGCAGCGCTGACCGTCCTGAAGAGGAATGCGGACGGAACGGAAACCGTGGTGGATTCCTGGATGTCCGACGGAGAAACCGCCCATGACTTCGGTCCGATGCTGGATGCGGACATGGATTATATCCTGAGAGAGGAAGCGGCGCCGCAGGGTTATGCTTTCGCAGCGGATCAGGAGTTCCGCGTGGAGAAAGACGGCTCGATTACGATCGGAACAAGGACGACGACGGATGAAGCCGGAAACACGGTCTACCTGGTGGATGATACGGCGATTGTCATGCATGTGACCAAGGTGGACGTGGAAACGGATGAGGAGCTGGCAGGAGCAACGCTGACCGTTCTGAGAAGGAACGCGGACGGAACGGATACCGTGGTTGACAGCTGGACATCAGACGGAGTTACCGCCTATGACTTCGGCCCGGTGCTTGAGGCCGGAGGGGATTACATCCTGAGAGAGGAAGCGGCGCCGCAGGGCTACGCATTTACCTCCGATCAGGAGTTCCATGTAAATGAAGACGGAACAATCACAACCGGAATGAGAACAGCAGTGGATGAGGACGGCAATACCGTTTATCTGGTGGACGACCGTGCGCTGCACATGAACGTCAATAAGGTAGACGTCTCTGACCAGAAGGAACTGGCAGGCGCTGAACTGGTGCTGTACCTGGCAGACGGAGAAGAGCTGACGGAAGCTGACCGCTGGATTTCCGCGGAGGGAGAGACCCATGACTTCGGTCCGGCGCTTAAGGCGGGCAGGATCTATCTGCTGCGTGAAACCGCGGCTCCGGAAGGATATGGATACACATCAGACATTACCTTTGAGGTGGCACAGGACGGAACGATCCGTACAACCATGAACCTGACAACGGATGAGAATGGAGTTATCATCTATCTGGTGGAAGATCAGGCTACCAGGGCAAGGATTGAAAAGATTGACGCTGAGACAAAAGAACCGCTCGCAGGAGCGCATCTCCAGATCGCGGATACTGACGGGAATGTCGTGGAAGAGTGGATCACGGACGGCACGGTGCATGTGGCAGAAGCGAAGCTGAGCGCCGGAAAGACCTACACGCTGACCGAGACGGAGGCGCCGGAGTTCTATGAGCTGGCGGAGCCGGTCACTTTCACGGTGGCACAGGACGGCACGGTTCCGGATATCGTGATGGAAGACGTGCGGACTGCAGGAGCGAGGATCGCGGTGACGAAGACCCTGACATATAACGGGAATCCGGTCAGCGCGGTGGACGAAACCTTCTACGTGGCGCTGTTTGAGGATGAAGAAAGAACAGAGAGAGTCTCCGAAGTGAAGGCTGTCGAGTTCAGGAACGCTTCCTCCTCGATCGTGGAGTTTGACGGAATTGAGCCCGGAAAGACGTATTACATCGGCGAGACGGATGAAGACGGAGTTCTGCTGGAAGCGGGCGCGCTGGCGGACGGAACGGTTTATGAAGCGCACTTTAACGAAGGCTATGAGGCGGCAGTGGAACAGGAAGACGGGACAGTACAGGTGAGGTTCGAGAATGAGCTGCTTGATATCCCGGGTCCGGAGTACTATCTTGACGCAGAGATTTCCATCACGAAGAACCTGGTGGGAACGGACGGCCTTCCGATGATGAGCAGTGACACGTTTTATGCGGGAATCTTTGAGGATGCGGCATACACGAAGCTTTCCGACAAGGTATCCCGGAACATCGTGCCGCTGGCACTCGGCGGGATGAACACGGCGACGGAGACGGTGAGCGTGTCTCTGATGCCGGATGAGGAACTGAAGCTGTATGTGACAGAGGTCACGGCAGACGGCACGCCGGTGGAAAGCGGAGCCGGATTTGAGTATGAGTTTACGGTAGAAAACGGGAACGTGACGCTGAACGAAGAGCAGACGGAAGCTGCGGTGACGATCACGAACAAACCGTCCCTGCCGTCAGCGCCTTACAATGAAGGCGAACTGACGCTCACAAAGAGGCTGCTCGGAGCAGACGGAAGCGAGAAAGCTTCGACTGAGGTCTTCTATGCGGGAATCTTCGACGACGCGGCACACACGAAGCTTTCTGACCGGGTATCGGAGAATATTGTGGAACTGGCGCTTTCCGGAAACAGCCGTGCGACGGCAGTGGTGCAGGTATCGATGGAGACAGGAGAGACTGCGACGCTGTATGTGACGGAGGTATACAGAGACGGGACGCCGGTGGAGAACTCTGCAAGCTTCCAGTATGAAGTGGACGTGGAAGGATCTGTGGTGGAAATGACGAATGACACTGCAGGAGAGGCGACGATCACGAACAAAGAGAAGGGCGAAGAGAATGAGCCGGAGACAGAAACAGAGCGGCAGGAAGAAACGGAGCAGGGGCCCGAGATCCAGACGGAGCCTGATGGAAACAACTCCGGAGGCGGCGGAAACAACCCCGGAAGCGGCGGAGATAATTATGTCCCGCAGTCCTCTGTGAGGACAGGAGATGAGACGCCGATCGCCCTGTATCTTGGAATCTTCCTGGCGGCAGCGGCAGTGCTGATGGTTCTCTTCTTCGGAAGAAGGAGACGCGTGAGGAAGTAACAGACCTGACGGGTATCCGCAGTCAACAGAAAACAGAATAAGGTACCTGAAGGAGAAAATGCCCGCCGTGGGAAATCCCGCGGCGGGCAGCCGGAAGGCGCATAACAGAAAAGAGGCTGCGCACTGACCTGACCAGGGTTGGTGCGCAGCCCCTTCTTTTTCTTCATGAGAAGCGAAGTTCTTCATGAGAAGGCATTAAAGCTTGTATTCTTTCAGCAGAAGTTCCTGGTATTCGGGATCTTCCGTTGAACGCTTCAGATCATCCAGACGGCTGTCTTCCAGCAGCTGCTTGTATAAAGCATTCACTCTTCTGGCGCTTTCCTGCCGTCCTTCCAGAAGTCCTTCCTGCCGTCCTTTCAGAAGCCCTTCCTGAAATCCTTCCTGTCGGCCTTCCTCTCTCAAAGTCCTGTCATGCAGCTTTTCATTGTAAACGGTCAGAATCATATCCGTCACCTCCCCACGGTTCCTGCGCAGCACATCTGCGAGGATGTCATTCTCAATACAGTAATCAATCGCCAGGGCGACTGCCTGCGGGGCACCGAATCCCTCTTTCT
>CANQAR010000263.1 GCA_947588845.1 uncultured Lachnospiraceae bacterium | reverse complement strand
ATTTACCGCTCCTTTATCCTCTATGATTTTTTTAATCAGTAAAGATTTATCAACATAATAGTAATCCTGCTCCACTATATTTTCAAAAAGATCCACGCCTACCGGCAGTTTTTTCTTTTTTATTTCAGACACACGCTCACCTTCCTCGCTCTGATCCGGATGCGCACATAGTCGATGATCCACTTCCCGTCCACATGAAGGACACTCTCCAGGCGCTCGTTTGCCTCCCGCAGGATTTCCGACTTCATCCCGGCATCCATTCCCTCAAACGGCTTTTTCACAAACATATTGATCCAGTCGGTCAGACCATCCTCCGATTTCTGAGGTGTGGGGCGGTCAAACAGAACTGCAAATTCTACCCGCAGCCCGTGCTTTTCCAGCAGAGGCGCATACTCCCCGATCGTCGGAAAGTAAAACGTCCTCGGATAGACAAGCCCCCTCTCTCGAAAGCACTTCTCGAGCGTCAAGTGTACGGCCTCCGCACATCCGTATCCACCAAACTCGCATACCAGCTCCCCGCCCGGAACCAGATTCCGTGAAACATTTTCCAGCAGAGTCTCCTGATCCGCGGCGTCGATCCAGTGAAAAACAGCATTCGAAAAAATCAGATCCGCCTTTTCCTCCAGCTTAAAAGCAAGCGCGTTTTCTTTGCGAAAAAGCAGATCGGGATACGTCTCTTTTGCAAGTGTGATCATTTCCTGTGAATCGTCGATCCCGGTCACTTTATAACCCCTGTCCGCAAGGATCCTGGTCAACGTACCGTTGCCGCAGCCAAGATCCACTGCCCGACTCCCCTTCGGGACCGTGATCAGGTTCATCACGTCCTCGCCGTACCGGGGGACAAACGAAAATCCAGTTTCATAATTTTTTGCGTTCCATGTGATGTTCATTTTCTGTCCTCTTTTCTTTCTCAGACAACAACCTCTGTAATTGTTTTGTCATCAATTTTTATCTGTTTTATTCCTGTATTCTTTTTCTTATTAAAGCAAAAACTCAGCAGATAGCCTTTCTTCTGGTGATATCTGTCCAGATATTCTGCCAGCTGCTTTTCCCCACGGCAGTTATATTCTTCCCCGCGCCATATCTTAATCTCAATAATGTACTGTCTTCCCAGATAATCCACAATAATATCTGTGCGTTTCTGATCCCTGGTCTGCGCCTCAATATAATAATTTCCAGTTCCATTTATAATCGGCTTTAAATACAGCAGAAAAAACTTTCTTCCATTTTCTTCAACAAACCGCTCATCCCCAAAACTGTACAGATCATTCCAATGTACCATAAAGCGTTCCATTACCCGATCCATATTCAGAACACCGTCTCTTACAAATTGATTTTTTTCCATGGATCCCGCCTGGTAGCTTTTGCTGTCTGACTCAGCTTCGGACAGAAACAGATTATAGATCCGCATTTCAAAAACGCGATTCGCTACACACATCCTGCCGTTCACATTCTTTACGAAACCAAACATGGACGCACTGTCAATGACACGATTATCAGGATTAAAAGTCACCTGTTCTCCTGCAAAAAATATTTTGTAAATCATTCTTTTCAGATCAGGATCATCGATCAGTTTATTCACCAGAGACTCAAACAGAGGATTCTTCTCGAGCAAGAGTACCCGAACAGCTTCCTGCAGCCCTTCCTTTGTCCAGGCCTTGGATCCATCTTCAAATCCCGGACTTCCGGCAACCTCTTCATCAATTATCCTGCAGAGATCTGACACCAGAAACGGATATCCTGACGTATAATCGCAGATCATCTGTGCTGTTGTCCCGACATTCATCCCCGTATGATGATCATCCTCATAATCTCTCAGCATTTCCGCTATTTCATCCGCAGAAAAGCTCATGTCAACAGAAAAATTAACCGCAACATCATAGGGAGACCTTGTCTCCCTATGATTCCGCGGACATTCGTCAAATGAAAGTGAACTTTCATTTTCCTCATTGTCATCGCGAGCGTTCCAGGGACTATTATATCTGTGTTCCTCATCCATCCTGATCTTCTGCCTGAGATTTTTAATGTCATATACTCCGGCCAGAATTACCGACCAGAAACAGGGAGTCACATCCCTGTCCAGATAATACCCGCGGAGGATGGATAAAAAATCAAGAAATATCTGATTATTGGAAGCGCTGTCCATCTCATCAATCATCAGAACCACTCTTTTTTGAGCGCCTGCGCACAGCTCACTCAGATGTTCAAACAGCGTTACCAGATCAAATTCTGAATTTCCTTTTATATCGTCCGACAAATCCGCGATCTCTTTTTCTCCAAGCCCTGTCACAGGATTCTTTTTATTATTTATCACTTTCAGAATTTCACGTCCAAATGCTCTGGCAAAAACAGTCTCGCTCTGGAATCTGGAGGAACTCATTTTCTGAAAATCCAGAGAAAGTACAATATAATCCCATCTGAGATACCGATTCAATGCCCAGAGAAACGTGGTTTTTCCAAACTGACGGGCCCTGTTTATAACAAAATACTGTCCTTTTTCCACAAGCCGCCCAGCATACTCCAGTCGGCTTTCCAGATTGACCATATAATGAAGTTCCGGGATGCATCGACCAGTGATATTAAAGGTTTTCAAAGAAAAGCCTCCTTCCTTATGAACGTAAAACCGATCATGCTGCTGTTTTCTCCCTCACAGGATACGGACTGCAGCGCTTCTTCGAAATACTGACTGCAGATAATGATATATGAAATTCCTTCTCATTGCAAGCGCTTCCTTCTTGACAACTATATCGGCTTACGATATAATCAAATTACAATATATAGAGAACCGATATATCGGACCATGATATAAGAAAATTTAACCCAAACAGGAGGGATTTTTATAAACGATACGATAGCATTGACCGAAACCACCTACTACATCCTACTGTCTCTGTACCAGCCGCAGCACGGCTACGGGATCATGCAGATGACGGAAACCCTGTCAGGCGGCAGGGTGAAACTCGCGGCAGGCACGCTCTACGGAGCGCTTGGCGTTTTGTGCGAAAAAGGATGGATCATTCAGCTGCCCATGGAAAGCGGCAGCCGCAGAAAAGAATACAAGCTGACTGAACTCGGTCGGGAAATTCTCAAAAAAGAGCTGGACCGCCTGCAGCGAATGGTCGCGGATGGGCAGTCTGTCATAAAGGAGGGATTTGAATGAAAGAACAAATCACGATGCGAAGATGGTTCTGGGTATGGAATTTTGAAAAAGAAGAGACGTGGCTGAATGAGATGGCCGCTTCCGGATGGGTTCTGGATAAGATTGGATTCTGTAAATATACCTTTATAAAATGTGA
>CANQAR010000262.1 GCA_947588845.1 uncultured Lachnospiraceae bacterium | reverse complement strand
ATGGGCCGCAGATCTGTTTACAGACGGCGCTCCTGCTGAAGTAGCGGTGGAAGCACCCGTTGAGGTTGTTTCCGATGTGGAGGAAGAAGTTGCAGCAGATGATGCAGCTTTGGCCGGAATTGGTAAAGAGGATGTAGATAAGGTAACATTTAAATGGGACACAAATGACACTAAGGTAATCGCTGTAATTACGTTTAATAATGGCACTCCTGCTATGACTAAAGACGCTCATCAATGTACAGACATTGATAAGGGCGTAATATCCGGAACATGTACGACAGCTGCACATGCAATATATGCTGTTGAAGTTGATGGTATGACATTTTATTCAACCGAAGCAGAAGTATCAAGTCCTCAGGGTATTGATGTGAATATCGACTCAGAGTGTGATTTCGGTGATGGGTATGTTATTCCTTCCAAAGCTGCTAAGGATGCTGCAAGCGGACATGTAGCTGCGACGAAGAAAGCAGTACATATTATAGATGCTGCAACTCACGAAAAGGCAGGAAAAGGAGTATATTATACAGAGTGTGAAGTGTGTCATCAGGTGCTTCCTACTCCCTATGATAAGATGACGGACTATTCAAGTTTAAAACTAGATGAATCTTTTGATAATCTGTATAAAACACATGCTGCAGGAAAGGATATAGTAGACGTAGAAGATCAATCAGGTAATTCTTATAAGGTTGAGTGTGAGTTCTATGATATCGATAAAACTGCACACAATTATAAGACAACACCTACAACAGTATATGACACATATATTAGTGGTATCCACTATGATTCCTACTCAGATCCTATGACAACATACTACCGTTATAGGTATACAGGAGACAATTCGGATGGAAGTTATACAGTCGAAAACAATGGTGAGTACTCTCGGGTTGAGGACTTCAGACCTTTCAAATGTCATATGTATAACGGGGAAATGGTTGCAGATCATCCGGAAGATGAAAAGGACGCATATTACTATAAAGTAGTAGAGTGTAATGATTGTAAAACTATAAAGTTTGCGGAAAAAGTTTACCTTAAAAATACAGAAGGCAGGGAAGCGGGCACTTATTACGCAAAAGTAACGGATGGAAACATTATAGGATTCATCGGAACAGATAGAAGTATACACTATTATTTTGATTCCAGCGATGTACTTCCTGGCGATAAAAACGACAACAGCATCAAAATTAAATGCTTCGATGAGATTCCTGCTGTTAACGTAAGTGATCCTCCGGAACCCATTTTCAAAGAATGCGGAAAAACAGGTTATTATTATGTGAAAACATATGTAACAGATGCAAGGGATCCAATATCGAACGAACGCGTACCAGTTGAAATCAATCATTCATGGGGTGCGGTTAAAATTGTACCTTATGGAACAGCATTCATTGATGGAACTACATCCACGACGGAAGACAGTAAAATATTATTTGAAGGCGTAAAAGATTCAAAAGGCAATGTAACCGAGGTTAAGACCATAGACTGTATAACAACTGCGAAATACCAGTTAGGCCGTCAGTGTATCAATTGTGGGAAATGGAAAAAAGACGGGGCTGTAAATACAGCAGGACCCAATAAGGGCAGACATAGCTGGGGCCCGTGGAGTAATTTTACCGATCCCGCAGATGATAAGTACTATGATCTTGGAGATGGAACCCATAAGAGATATACTTATAAGCATCGTACATGTGAGCTTTGTGGAGATAGAGATCTCAAGCTGGATGAAGAATTTACAGAGGCTCATAATCTGGTAGAGACAAAGTATGACGATGAGGGAGAAGATGAGACTTACGTAGCTCCTACCTGCGCCAAAGAGGGATCTTATGATGTGATTCTGCGCTGCAAGTGCGGATATGAGGATAAAGAATCACGGAAGAAGAACGTGATTCCTGCTACGGATGAACATGACTTTGGCGATAACCCCGCAGAGCTTCAGATCATTGGTACAGTCCAGGTAGGCGGACGTACTCCCGGGGGAGATCCAGGAGAAGTTGAAAGTGATATGCCTACTCATATTATCTACGCACAGGTAGTAAGGAAATGTACAGTATGTGGAGAATACGACTCTAACGGTATTGATAATACACCAGTCAAGGGAACAGGCAGTGTTGGTCACGGTGCTTATGCTGCTGTCCTTCCATATGTTGGCGGTACAGTCATTGTTGACACAAAGGTTGAGGGAAGAACATTCTCAGATTATGTTCCTGCAAAAGTAGATCCTTCCACAAATGTTCCCTATCCCTGCTCTGTTGGAAAGATCACTGTAAACTTTAAGTGGGAAGGAAAAGTGGACGGCAAGGCAAAGAGACTGACCAAATCCGTGACTGTTCCCTACTATATCAATGACCTGGCATATCAGGGTGCGAGAGCACATAAGGCTGATGACGTCAGGATCATCGACAAAGTAGAAGCTACCGCTACACAGGAAGGTTCTTACACGAAAGTTGTTTACTGCAGTATCTGCCACGATGAAATATCCCGTGAAAAAGTTACCGTTGCGAAACTCGGCAGCGCTCCTGCTGTAACCGCAAAAGCAGTAGATTACAATACCGTAGATATCAGCTGGGATGCCGTAGAAGGCGCATCCGAATACAAACTGTATTATAAGAGTGCGGATACGAACGTTACCAAATGGCAGGTTGTCAGTGTTGTGAAAGGAACCTCCTTCACACATACCGGTCTGCAGACCGGCGCAAGATACCGCTATACGGTAAGAGGAGTGGTAGACGGCGTACTGGGAGCATATGATAAAAACGGCGATGTTGCCCGTCCGATGCCTGTGGCACCTGTAATGAAGAGCGTGACTGCACAGGGTAAGAAGACCGTTGTCAGCTGGTCCAAAGTAGAGGGAGCAACCGGATACATCGTATTCCGCAAGACCCCGGCCGGCAGCTGGACCAGAGTCGGCACCGTGAAATCCAAACAGACTTCCTGGACCGACAGGAAACCGGTCAGCGGATCCACCTACAAAGTACGCAGCTATCGTACAGTGAAGGGTGTAAACTATAAGAGCGGATTCTCTGATGTAAAATAATTCAGGGTTCAGACTTTCGACCGGAGGAAGCTGTTATACCGGCATCAGAGTTGTTGATAAGGATCAGAGGCAGATGTAATCTGTGACCGGAACAGTTACCCGGATACCTGAAAGACACACAGAGAGGGAATGGTTTATACAGCCATTCCCTCTTTTCTGGTGCGCCGTGCGCAAAGTTGACAAAGCTAATGACTGCATTGTTTTCCGCAAGACCCCGACTGTAAGCTGAACCAGAGTTGGTGCGGTTTCCAGGAGTTCCAGGGTTGCCTGTGGACTGACAGGAACGCTGTCAGCGGATTTTTCAGC
>CANQAR010000261.1 GCA_947588845.1 uncultured Lachnospiraceae bacterium | reverse complement strand
CTGCAGGGGCTCTGCTTGTGGGAACGGAACATGGAGAAGCCCTTGTGAGGCATCTGGAGCGGTACTCTGTGCCGGCGGCGGTGATTGGAAGAGTGACAGACAGCAATGACCGGCTCATTTTGAACGGGGAGGACCGGCGGTATCTGGACCGCGCGCCGCAGGACGCCTGGTACAGAAGGAAGGAGAAAGTATGAGAGAGCAGATATTAACGTTTCTGGAAAAGAACAGCAAAATAGATCTCGGTGAGCTGGCGGTGCTGCTGGGCACGTCAGAAGAAATCATCGCCAATGAAGTGGCGGATATGGAGAAGGAGCAGGTCATCTGCGGTTATCACACGCTGATCGACTGGGAGAAGACCTCGTCGGAGAAGACCACAGCCCTGATTGAGGTGCGCGTCGCGCCGCAGCGCGGACAGGGATATGATTCCGTCGCGGAGCGGATTTACAATTATCCGGAAGTGCAGTCCGTCTACCTGATCGCAGGCGCGTATGATCTTCTGGTCATTCTGCAGGGTAAGACGCTGCGCGAGGTGTCGAATTTCGTCAGCGACAAACTGGCCACGCTCGATGCGGTTCTGAGCACGGCGACCTACTTTGTGCTGAAGAAGTACAAAGATTATGGTACGATTCTCGGGAAGAAAAATAAAGACGAAAGGATGCTGATGACGCCGTGAGAAATCCACTGTCAGAGAAAGTTTTATCGATTGCGCCCTCCGGTATCCGCAAATTTTTTGATATTGCGGCGGAGATGGACGATGTGATCTCTCTCGGCGTGGGCGAGCCTGATTTTGACACGCCATGGCATGTGAGAGACGAGGGCATTTATTCCCTTGAAAAAGGAAGAACGTTTTATACTTCAAATTCCGGGCTGAAGGAGCTTCGGATTGAGATTACCAGATATCTGAAACGCCGCTGCAATATAGAGTATGATCCGATAAAGGAGACGCTTGTGACCGTCGGCGGCAGCGAGGGCATCGATATCGCGCTGCGTGCGATGTTGAATCCGGGTGATGAGGTTCTGATTCCGGAACCGTGCTATGTCTCGTATCTGCCGTGCGTTGTCCTTGCGGACGGAGTGCCGGTGACGATTCAGCTTAAGGAAGAAAATGAGTTCCGCCTGACAAAGGAGGAACTGCTTGAGAAAATTACGGACAAGACCAAGATCCTGATCCTGCCGTTCCCAAATAATCCGACTGGCGCCGTGATGCGCCGCAAAGATCTGGAAGATATCGCGGAAGTTGTGATTGAGCATGATCTGTATGTGATCTCGGACGAGATTTATTCTGAACTGACCTACGGGGAGGCGGAGCATGTCTCGATCGCGAGCCTGCCGGGAATGTGGGAGCGCACGCTGACGATCAACGGTTTTTCAAAAGCGTACGCGATGACCGGCTGGAGACTTGGCTATATCTGCGGTCCGCAGAAAATTGTGGAGCAGATGACAAAGATCCATCAGTTTGCGATCATGTGCGCGCCGACGACGAGCCAGTACGCGGCGGTCGAGGCCATGCGCAACGGTGATGAGGATGTGCAGATGATGCGCGAGTCGTACGATCAGAGAAGACGCTTTCTGATGCACGCGTTCAAGGAGATGGGACTGAAATGTTTTGAGCCGTTCGGCGCGTTTTACGTATTTCCGAGCATTGCCGAGTTCGGTCTGACTTCGGACGAGTTCGCTATGAGGCTGCTTGAAGAAGAACATGTCGCGGTCGTGCCCGGCACGGCGTTCGGCGCTTGCGGGGAAGGATTCCTGCGCATTTCCTACGCGTATTCAATTGAAGCTCTGAAGGTGGCGCTTGAGCGGATTGACCGGTTTATCAAGAGGCTGAAGGCGGAGCAGACTGCGAAATAAAATTTATACAGGCCGCGCGGGGAGCGCTGAATGTCCAGTGGACATTTGTCCAGCGCCGATCGGAACGGAGTGGAGACGCGCACGAATTTGAAGCGGAAAAATGCCGCTTGAGCGGCACAAATTCGGCGCAGGGAACGAGCAAAACGAAAATCGTTTTGTCGTTCCCTATAATTGGAAAGATAAGGAGAGACATGTCAGGACTGAATATTGTACTGTTTGAGCCGGAAATTCCTTCAAACACAGGAAATATCGGGCGGACCTGCGTGGCGACAGGCGCGCGGCTCCATCTGATCGAACCGCTGGGGTTCAGTCTGTCGGAGAAGGCGCTGAAGCGTGCGGGGATGGATTACTGGCATCAGATCGATGTGACGCGCTATCTGGACTATGAGGAATTTCTTGAGAAAAATCCGGGCGCGAAAATCTACATGGCCTCCACGAAGGCGCACAGACTGTATACGGAAGTGAACTATGAGCCGGACTGTTTCCTGATGTTTGGAAAAGAGAGCGGCGGTATTCCCGAGGAAATTCTGTGCAATCACCCGGACACGGCGGTGAGGATCCCGATGATCGGGGAGACGCGCTCTCTGAACCTGGCGAATTCCGTGGCGGTGGTGCTGTATGAGGCGCTGCGGCAGAACGGATTTCCGGGGATGAAGCTGGCCGGGGAGCTGACCAGGACGACGTGGCGGGAGTGAAAAGTGGGAAAGCCCCGCCAGGCTGTCAGAGATATTTTGTCTGAAGCCCGGGTTCCTGGCAATACCGGTCCGCGGCGGAACCCTTATAGAGCGGATCGTGGCGGAGCTCCAGATACTTCAGACGGTTGCATCCATGGAAAACCCATTTTCCGATATACCGGACATTCTCAGGCAGCCGGAAAATGCCGCCTCCCCAATCGAGATAAGAGTTTCCGGAAATCACAAGTTCTTTTTTCTTAGGGTCTTCGTCCTTTGCTCCAGCGGCGGCCGGTTCTTTTGAGAAATCTGATGACATAAAAAATACTCCTTTGCAATGCTGCCGGAACCTTCCTGCAAATGGAGCGTCAATAAAACTTTATGCGGATTGAGGCAGATGATTACCGCCGGCCGCCCAGGACAGAGAAGGATTCCGGTGAAATTTACGGAAAGCCCTCTTGCCGTGGTCAGCGATAACCGGACGCCTGGGGCGCCCGGTATCTCTGCGCGAAACAGAGCTTTCTCAATAAATATTCATAACTGCCGCCGTCTCTGCTGTGAGATGGGACTTATGCAGTAATCACCGTTCCACTCTCTATAGGCATAGATATGGTTTAGATCCGTCAGGGTTGTTCCGACCGACACGGCGGTATGCGGTTCCCACTGTGGGGAATATAAGACATGACCGCGTGAACCCTAAACTGATAAAAATTATAGGACAGGCGGACAAAAAAAGCAATAACAAGTATCCTCGAACTCAGGATAAACGCATGAACAAAAAATCTGCTCTTTTTTAACACAGTTTTTCTTTTTTGTGGTATATTGGCGCTGA
>CANQAR010000260.1 GCA_947588845.1 uncultured Lachnospiraceae bacterium | reverse complement strand
AAGCCCCGGACAAGGAAATGTCAGGGGCAAAACAAGCAGGAATAAAACATGGTTTTATTTAAATTGGATTATACTAGGTCACGTACATTGGACTCCTGTGTGGCGATATCGCCGCTCGCATCCCTTACTACAAACTCTCCGCCTGCCGCTTCTACGTATTCTTTGATGCTGTCGGTCTCTGTGGTTCTCCATGCCGACATGCTGTCGGTCTGTGCAAATCCAACCGTCTTGCCCTCAAGAATATTGCTGGCAGCTTCTGTCTCTTCTTCCGCACACGCAACAGTGCCGAATATTGACATCACCATCATCGCTGCCGTCATCAGTAACGCTAATTTTTTCTTCATTTCCGTTCCTCCTGTTCGTAATTCTTTTGTCTTTTTAATTTTATACTATTTTGTATAAAATAGCAATATTTATTTTACTATATTTAAAATTTTGTCTATTTTCAATAATTATAATATATTTATATTGTGAAATATGCATAATTGGTTTAAATAATTTTTATATCATATTTTAACAGAGAGGACCGAAAGTCTGCCGACATTTTCCATACACGCGCCCGTGCGCTCCCCACTTTGTTCCGACCGGTTCTGAACGAGTGCCGCCGACACCCAGAGAGCCGGTGACAAACACGGTCACTGGCGCGCAGCACCCGCCGAAAGCTTTTTGTGTCACAGTACGAAATTTCCTGTGGATCGAGTAGGAGGCGGTTTTTCCCTCCTGCTCGCCGCGCGGCCCACATGCTGCGCCAGCAGCTATTTTCCTTACAAGGGCCTGCGCATCCATGTGCGAAACGCTTTTTATGTCACACAGGACGAAATTTCCTGTGGATCGAGTAGGATGAGGGTTTTCCTCCTGCTCTCCTGCGCGGCCCACATGCTGCGTCAGCAGCTATTTTCCTTACAAGGGCCTGCGCATAAAAAACGCCGAGGATCCTGCACAAAAGCAAAGATCCCCGGTGTATAACCTTGATCATAAATCAGAAGGGCACCCAGGCAGCAATACATGGATGGTTGTAAAGGAGGGAAACCATATCGGACAGATCCACTTAAATACTGCTGCCGCCCTTCTGTGTTAGAATAACAGGGACACGGCATATATCCCTGTCGTCTTATACGCCTGCTCGAACCGGTCTCAATCAGTTCCGCCGGGATATGGCAGCATGACCTTCTGTCTCTGCCTTCCTCTGCCGGCGTCTAGCGCATCTCGAAATATGAAGTAACCCTGTCTTTCCCGAATTCGATCTCCAGATCATAGAAGTAGGGATCCTCCGGGGTCCACAGGTGTACACTCTGAAGCTGTATCTTTATATCCTGATCCAGGACAGTTCTGACCTGCGCCACGACATTGCCCTGATCAAGCACTGCTATTTTAATTGGCCTTGTCTCCTCCTGCATTCTGGAGACAACATAACGTCTCTGTGAGATCCCGTCCTGCGTCCGGAATTCCGAACCTCCGTCCACCGCATCGGAAATCACATAGCGCTGAACAGAGTCATCGCCAATGTTTGAAACTGAAACTCCTTTCTGTCCTGCGTCCCGCAGGAAACGCACAGGCTTCTTCGCTGTCGACACTCCGGTGTTCTCTCTGCCCGAACAAACACGAATCTGCACTGCACTCTCGTCCAGCAGAGGAGTAATTCTTACTGATTCTACACAGCTGTCTCCCACACTTTTTTTGCCTCGTCTTGTAATAAGCTGAACCATAAATTTCCTCCAGAGCCTGACCCGGCCGGAAGCAGCACAGTCCACGCAACAGCCCCGTGTACCAGCACTGTCATCAAATATCCCGCAGCATCCGCCAGATGCATACAAATCATGACAGCCTGCTGCCTGCAGGAACAGATACCGCATATCTGCAGTATCCGGCATTCTTTTTTTCTCCCGAACCGTGTTTTCAGAATTTTATTGTGTTTATATAATACACTATTCGGGGAAAAGTTGCAATATTAATTTTACTTTATTACATATTTTTATGATTTATTACCAAATTAAACACCTATATAATCCGATTTAAACCTCCTTTTTTATACAAATTTACTGAAAATTCAGTAATTCGTAGTACAATATAGCATGAGATATTCCCTGATTCACGAAAGATCCTTTTCTGTTAAACGGCAGGAAATATACTGTGCAGGTTTCACTTGTTATCGCCGACGCGTTCCGCCGGCTCGTCCGGGCTCCTCCTTCCTCACTTTGCTTTCGCGCAGATGGCGAAAATTCTTCGGAGCTGCTTCCGTATAGTCCCGCTCAAACAGTTCCTCACTGACTTGTCCGGCAAGCAGTTCCATCGGAACACGCTCAAAAATTCTGTCAATCACAAATTGTTTACTCCTGTTCCGATACCCGGACATCCCGTTTGCCTCCAGGATATTCGCCAGCTCAGGACGCCAGAGCAGACTCAGTTTTTTCTTCCAGTCAAGCTGCGGGTTCGTCTTTGCGGCACGCAGAACATAGAAGTCGGCTTTTCCATCAATCTCCTCCACTGTAATGATCCCCCACCATTCAGGCACACGTTCCTCAATATTCCAGGCGTGGCTTGATCCGACTACCGCATAATTGTAATCAAAATACCGGTCATAATCCCTCACCTGACGGGACAGCCTCGCATACGTGTCTGCGTCGCTCTTGATCTCAAGCCCGACGACCGCACCAGGGATTACCATCACAAGATCCGCGCGCGATTGTCCCATCTGTTTCTCCTCAAGGATCCGTATCTTCCCGTAACACCCCTCCAGAAAATCAAAAAGAGGCTCACGGATATCTCTGTCGTACAGCATATGATTATCCTCTGTCAATAAATATTTTATACTACCGCTTCTACCAAAACCTTATCGCCAAGATTCACCCGGTTCATTCCGACATGCTTATTTTTATTAAAGCAGAAACTAAGCATGTATCCCTTGCGCAAATGATAAAAATCCAGATACTCCCTGAGTTGATTCTCACCTCTGGTGTGATACTCTCTGCCATACCATATTTTCATCTCGATTACAAATTGTTCTCCTCTGTAATCAACAATTACGTCGGTGCGCTTCATAGAACGAGTGCGCGATTCAATATAATAATTGCCGACCCCATTAATAATTGGCCTTAGATAAAGCAGAAAATTGTAAATTGCATCATTTTTTATCTCGTCCGATGTCAGAAAATAATTATAAAGTCTGACCTCAAATATCCTGTTCGCAACAATCACTGTTCCGCCTTTGTTTTTGATAAAGCCAAACATGGCAGCCATATCTATAGCTTCATCATCTGAATTATAACTGATGCTTCGCCCTGTAAATAAAAGCAGATGCAACAGTTTCAGCAGGGCCGGATAGTCAGACAGCTTTTGAATCAAAGAATCAAACAATGTGTTTTTTTCTGAAAGCAATA
>CANQAR010000259.1 GCA_947588845.1 uncultured Lachnospiraceae bacterium | reverse complement strand
GCGGATGTTGTATATTTGCCAAGAAGAGATTCGGTGATGCCCGCGCTGGTGATTGAGCTGAAGTGGAACAAATCCGCTAAAGGAGCTATCGAACAGATCAGAGAAAAAAGATATCCGGATGCGATCAGAAAATATGGAGGGAATATCCTGCTTGTCGGCATTAATTATAATAAAAATGCCCCGGCCGGAAAAAGGAAGCACGAGTGCAGGATTGAAAAGTACTGAACTTTTTAAAAGAGAAAGAGGATAAGAACAGTCTGGGTAACTGATTATCTGCCACGGTTAAAATTTAATACCCCAAACAGCCAGAAAATCAATCGTAAAAAAATACGATTGATTGTAAGTTAGGTAATAATCCGTGTCTTGACAAAGCAAAGGTTTCCTTGTCAACATTAGATGATTGTGGTAAGATGAAAATAGAAATAAGAAGCAGAATATTATCTGTATGAACAGAGGTGATGCTTATGGCTGAGACAGAACAGCAGAAAAGAGAACGGGAACACAGAGAAGACCTTCAAAGACTGCGCGGCTTCCGTCCAATTGATGATGATTTTATGAGAGGGCTGTTCCAGCAGAATCTTCCGCTGGCCCAGTTTGTCCTCCGTATCGTGACAGGAAAGCCGGATCTGGTTCTGACCAGGTGCGAAACACAGGCGGATATGAAGCGTGTTACTGGTGCAAGATCCATCTGCCTGGATGCATATGGAACAGATGATTCAGGAAAAATTTACAATCTGGAAATCCAGAGATCCGACCTTGGGGCGGACCCGCACCGTGCAAGATATCACTCCAGTGTGATTGATGTGGAGAACCTTGACGCCGGGCAGGAGTTTAAGGAACTGCCGGATACGTATATCATCTTTATCACGGAAAGCGATTTTTACGGGGAAGGGCAGGCGGTCTATCAGATCCAGAGAATGAACCTGACGACCGGGAAACCATTTGACGATGGAACCTACATTCTGTATGTGAACGGAGAATACCGTGGGGACGACGAACTTGGAAAACTCATGTATGATTTCAACTGCACGGATGCAGATGATATGAATTATGAGCTGATGGCGGAGCGGACGAGATATTTGAAGAAAGATCCGGAAGGAGTGAGGATGATGTGCAAGGCCATGGAAGATATGAGGGATAAGGCAAGAGCGGAAGGAAGAACGGAGGGAATGAATCTCTTTGCACTTCTGATAAAAAGGCTTTCTGAATTGGGAAGGAATGAGGATATAGAGAAAGCGGCTGCGGATGTTGCGTACAGGAATCAGTTGCTTACGGAATTGTCCATACAATGAGAAAATTTTATACGCAGTGAATTGTTTTATAAAAATTCTTATTTATAACGATTTAAAAAGGAAAAAGAAATGTTAAAAAACAGAAATAATATTAAGAAAAAATAAAAATACAATTCAATATTTAAAATCTTAAAGTGGATTGATAGATAAAAAATAGATTATAATATTCAAAAACTATTAAAAAGGAGAAAATCGATGAGAAAAAGAGTATTTGTTTCAGCAGACTGGAAAGAACCTTTTGATTCACATAGCTGGGATAAAGAGGTAGTTGATAGAATAAGAAAATGGAAGAACGATAGTCGTTATGGCATAGATATAATTTGCACTGATGATGTACATAAGAGCGTCATTGAAAATATAGACTGTTGCCGTTGCGATATAAAGAAAGAATGTGAAAAATATATTAAATCAAGTAGTGTTGTTGTTTTTGTTGTAGGAGATAATACAGGGAGTAAAAAAGCAGGAATATGTGATGGCATTTCATGTTCTCCTGCATATAGTAGATTACAAAAAAGGAGGTGTAAATTATTTTTAACAAAATTTAATTGGATGGGAATGTCTTATTTAGAATATGAAATTACAACGGCTATTCTCGAGAAAAAAGATATAGTATTAGTTTTTAATTCTGTGTACAAGCAAGAAAGTTGGATACCAACATGGTATAAAAATTTATTAAGAAATTATAATGTTAAAGAGTTGTGTCGTATAGCTTTTTGGAAAGATAAGGAACATACTCGGGATTGTTATCAGGATATCAAAATTTATTTACAGTAAGTTTGAAACAATTATTCGAAATATAATTGATGAGATGTTTTTGGAGAAATAGGTAATTAATATGATAAATCATATAAGATATGCGGCTTCAAAGTATTCATTTTGGCTTAGTATATTTGCTACTATAATAGGAATTATTGCAATAATACCAATCTGTCAATGTATAGCAACAATTACAGTTATATTATGCTTTGTATTATCTTTTATCATTCCTTTAATTGGTTCCTTTCGTAGACGAACTTTTGAAATCAAAACAATAGGAAAATCAAAAGTAGATTTTAAATTTGGTGATTTATTAGATGAAAAATATATTGTTATAACAACCAATAGATATTATGATATAAACCCTAATGGCGAATATGTATCGGAAGATTCTATATTGGGAAAGTTTGTACAAAGGTTTTGTAATGATAATGTTATTGAGTTGGAAGAATCACTTAAAGCATGTTTAATGAAAGATGAAAATGGAAACGTAATGCCTGCTCAATATGGCGAGTATATAAAAAAGGAAATAGATGATAGAATCGTATACTTTTTAGTCTTTACTGATAGGAATAAGAGTGATCAACCGAAAGATTTTTATACACAAGCAGTTCAAGGTTTTTTAAGTAGAATTGTAAACGAAAATCATGGAAAAGCAATATGCATTCCGCTATTAGGGGGTAATAACAATCTTAGTGATTCTGGATTTTCAGACATCGAAATGGCATTTAGAAGTTTACTAGCAATGATAAACAATTTTGAAATAGTTAATCAGCGATCTGAATTAAAATTAGAAATAGTTGCATTGCCGGAACAACGTTCAAAACTAATAGATGTAGTGGCATCTTGTGCTAAGTAATTACACTATAAACAATAAAGTACAGTCATAAAAATTAATATAAAAACTTTATCAAGATACACTATTTTATCTGTAAATATGAAAAACTGAAAGAGATATATTTATATTAAAATTCCGGGATAATTAAATCATTCTTAATAAAACATTACAGCACTTTACAAGTTTTTATAGATAACCATATTTGCGCATAAGCTCCTGAAAGGCCTTTTTTAATGGTAAATCTTTTTTTATCGTTTCGATGGCCTGACCCAAACTGCGGACTATTATGTTCATGCGGATCTTCTCTCCCACCTGGCAGCGGACTTCCTGCGGGCTTTGTCCCTGATAACCCTGAAATTCTCTGCTATAGTATGGAAGCAGCTTCACGGCTGCATAGCTGATGCAGATCAGGTTGGAGAGCCTTTCGATCCCTTTTACGGAACGGACCATGTAGTCCCGGAAACACCAGAATGTCTTTGTTTCATAATAACTGGTCTCTATGTTCCAGCGCAGC
>CANQAR010000258.1 GCA_947588845.1 uncultured Lachnospiraceae bacterium | reverse complement strand
TTTCTTGACAACGCGTATGTCTTACAGTAAGCAAGAATCAGCAGCGCGTTATCATACAGCATTTTCTCAAAATGCGGGACAAGAAATTTCTCGTCGGTGGAGTAACGGCAAAATCCGGAACCAATATGGTCAAACATGCCCCCGCGGTACATCTGCAGCAGCGTATACTCCGCCATCACAAGGCATTCCATATCATGAGTCCTTTCATAATAGGAAAGCAGAAACAAAAGATTATGCGGCGCGGGGAATTTCGGCGCCTGTCCAAAACCGCCGTACTTCCTGTCAAATATACGTTTGTAAATCTGTACCGCCTGCTGAATCAAATCTGATCTGACCGTTCCAGCCTGACCGGAGAGGATTTCTTCTGTGACTGTCTGGCTGGATTCAGGCCCTTTCGTTTCAGGAATTATTTTCTCCTGACTGGAAACGCCATCCTCTGTTTTGAAAGTTTCCCCACTCTGATCTGACTCAGCTCCCCCGGCTTTCATATGACCGGAACCGGGCTTTTTCGTCCCGGCAACATTGTTCTTTGTCTGTCCTGCCCTGGAACTTTTCTGACCAGAATCAGCTCCCTCTTCCTGAGAGACTGCATTCTCCTGCCTCAGATGCGCCAGGATCATCTCTGCCTGCCGCAGCAGAGCTCCGCGGTCATTTACCCATTTTTCATGAATCAGAAGGAGCAGCTCCCGCATTCCAACCGCTCCCGCGCGCGCAGTTCTGGGAAAATAAGTCCCCGCAAAGAAAGGCTTCTGGTTCGGCGTCATGAAAATGCTGGTCGGCCATCCGCCGCTCCCCGTGAATGCCTGGCACACTGCCATATAGACACTGTCGATATCCGGACGTTCTTCCTTGTCCACCTTGATGGAGATATAATAACGGTTCAGAATCCCGGCAATCTCCTCATCCTCAAAGCTCTCATGGGCAAGCACATGGCACCAGTGACAGGCGCTGTACCCGATGCTCAGGAAAATTGGTTTGTCCTCCGAGCGGGCGCGCGCAAAAGCTTCCTCACACCAGGGATACCAGTCCACCGGATTATCCTTATGCTGAAGCAGATAAGGACTTGTCTCATACTGCAGTCGATTGCTCAAGCTATCACCTTCCTGTTCTGTCACCGCTTTTCCAGAAGCATTCCGGAATCTTCAGATCTTTCCTCCCGGCTTCCATACGGTCATAACGCAAGACTCACCCACAATCCTGCGCTCATCATATAAAGTATCCCAATTATTCCACGTCTCCGGTTTTTTAAACACAGGCCGCAAAATTCCGGATTTCCGCTTTTATACCTTCACTTCTTATCTGATAAAATGCGTCGATACCCTTTCTTCCTTCTCTGGCAGCCCGAATTTCTCCTTCCCCAGAGCAATACTCTTCATCAGAAATACCATGTTCCGCGCAAGCGTACGCATCGTCTGTCTGCCCTCTTCATCCAGCTCGGCATCCCCTTTCATCATTCCGTGGATGCTGTTCCAGTACTGGCTGGATGCGACCGGCATACCGGATATTGTAAAATACTTGTTCAGCTCGTCAAACGTGGCCGAACATCCGCCTCTTCTGGCACATACGACACTCGCCCCTACCTTCATGGTCTTGTCGAACGACGTGCTGTAAAACAATCTGTCAAGGCAGGCGATCAGAGTCGCATTCGCAGAACCGTAATAAACCGGGCTGGCAACCACAAGACCGTCGGCCGCCTCGAATTTGGGAGCAAGCTCGTTCACCAGATCGTCAAACACGCACTTTCCTTTTTCCGCACAGGAACCACAGGCAACACAGCCTCTTATGTTCTTGTTTCCGACCCGGACCGTCTCCGCGGCTACACCGCTCTCTGCAAAAATCTCCTCCATTTCACGCAGAGTAATGGTTGTGTTTCCATCTGCCCTCGGGCTTCCATTGAGAATCAATACCTTTAACTGATCTGCCATTTTGTAATCCTCCTGTCATATGATTTTTTATAGTCATTGTAGTGCGTTGGTCAGTTCATGTCAAGATTCCAAAGCTCTGTTCAGAGCCTGCCAAAAATGGAGCTGTGAACACTTCCATTTCACAGCTCCTGTTTTCCTGCAATATTCTTTTTGTACAATCTTCAGTTTTTATGCCTGTATATTCCATTCAAGCATTCTGTCTTACCTTCATTTAATAATTCCGGGGGCAAAAGAGATTTGGATCTGACATCATTTAATAATTAAGCGCCAGGGAACCTGCCCTTCCCGCCGCTGCCGCCGCATCCGTCACATTGCGGGCCACTTTTCCGCTCTCTGTTTCCTCAATGCGTACTACTTCTTTCTTTGCCGCGTCCGTTTTGAATTCCATCCGGACAGATACGGTGCCCTCTTCCACATCCAGCGCCTGACCTTCCGACTCGAGCGTCACATCATAGAAAGTGTAAGTTGCGTTCTCTCCTGCCGCAAGGCTCTGACGGGCCGCCTCTTTTGCCGTCTCAAACTTTTCGCTTCCTTCTTCCAGCCTGGTAACTTTCACTTCTGTGTCAGCCGGAAGCTGCGCCTCCTCGGATACTACGACTGTGACCAGAACTTCGTTGTCCTCATATGTGATCGTCCCGGATACTCCTGTCTCCGCATTTGCTTCCTGCACATCTTCCGCTTCCGCACTCTGTGTGTCTTCCGCTTCCTGCGTGTCTTCCGCTTCCGCACTCTGCTCATCTTCTGCTTCCGCTTCTGCGCCCTGTCCGGCTTCCGTTTCCTGTACGTCTTCCGCTTCCGCACTCTGCTCATCTTCCGCTTCCTGCGCGTCCTCCGCCTCCGCTTCTTCTTCCGATGAATTAAATCCGAAATCCGGCTGGGCTGCTCCCGGAACCAGGTCTTCCTCGATCACCACAATCTGTGCTATGTCTATATCCGCCTTCATCTCTTCCGCTTCCTGCACATCCTCCTGCACCGCGGGGAGTTCCTCCGACAAAACTTCCATATTTTCAGATTCCGGAACCATCTCCATGACTGCCTGGATATCCTCTTCACTGTCTATAATCATCTCAGCATAGGACGTTATTCCAAACCCTGTACCGACCATCATCGTCATAACTGCTGCAAAAGAACAAACCGCCATTTTCCTCATTGTGTTACATTTCTTTTTCATTGTCTCATCTCCTTTTAATTTTGAATTTTATATTGGTTTTCTTCTATTTTCAGATTCAGCTTCTGTGCTTTGTCTGTTTTTTGTTTTGTTATCTTTATTATACACATTTCCCATCACACTTTTATCACTTTTTTAACGATTTTTTCGTTTTGTGATTTTTTTTGCGGCGGCAGGTCAGCCGGACATACCTGCACGTTTATTTTGATATTTAATGCTTGACAAATGTTTTTTATATGATATACTATGTAAATAAATTTTCATATTGATTATTATTTCTCTATTCTGTAAATCTTTTGTTTTCTCATTTTATCTTTTTATCATGTTTCTCTTGTAACTTTCCAC
>CANQAR010000257.1 GCA_947588845.1 uncultured Lachnospiraceae bacterium | reverse complement strand
TTGAAGGTTGAAATCGGAACGGGCAGCGTGGTCTGCATGGCGAATGATCTGCTTCCGGTCGATGAAAAAAACTGGTACGTGCCGGCCTGGCTGATCTGAGTCTTCCTCCGGAAGCGACAACTTCCATGCAGAGAGATGTCATGGCGGGAAAAGAGTCGGAGATGGATGGCCTGATCTTTGAGGTGGTCAGACTTGGCAAAAAGTATGGGGTAGATATGCCGGAATATCAGAAAGCAGCCCGAAAGTATGGATTTGAATCTTGAGATCATTATGAAAAATATTTTTCTATAAACGAAGTGCGGCGGTGCTGTCAGACATTTTCCGACAGCACCGTGAAAGCTTAAGAAGAGATTTGCTATAGAATGAGCAGGCCCGCATATGGAGGTAAGTGAAAGCCTGTTGCTTAAATGCTTTCATATTTTCCGATTCGATACTCTCTCAGAAGCTGTTCCTGGAATGGCCTATCGGCAGCAGAACGCTTCAGATCGTCCAGGCGGTTGTCTGCAATCAATGCCATATTTAGCTGATTGATTTCCTTGTGTCCTTCTTTTAATCCTTCTTCCCGTCCTTCTTCCATCATTTCCTGATACTTCATTAACAGAGTCATATATTCAGCCCTCCATTCTTTATGTTTTCTGGCATGTATCACACAGTTCTGCAGTTTTCGGGTGAGACTTTCCGGATCGCCGGAAGCCTGCCCTGTCCTTATGTAAGTGAGAAACTCCTTCAGCTCCCGGGAAATTTCTTCCGAACTGCCGTAAGAATTGACAAAAATTGTCCGCACATCATCCCTCAGCTCGACCGCCGGGTCCGCGTCGCATCTCATGCGGTAGGCGTAAATGGGGAGCGTGCCGATATTCTTTTTGCAAAGGAATATGACATAGCATTTTTTCAGTTTTTTATAATCCATCCCCTTCTCGATCAGATTCAGATCCAGCATGCTGTGGTAGTAACGGCTCCTTTTGGGAAGGTTTTCATTGGTAGTCGTCTGCATTTCCACATCGTAAATGATATTTTCCGAATCCTCCGTATAAACGTCGAA
The DNA here is from genome assembly GCA_947588845.1 of uncultured Lachnospiraceae bacterium. Classification (GTDB taxonomy): domain Bacteria; phylum Bacillota; class Clostridia; order Lachnospirales; family Lachnospiraceae; genus Choladousia. The sequence continues at coordinate 2,410 of CANQAR010000257.1, read as the reverse complement.
ACGGACGCCTTTGCTGTCGCCGGTGATGGATATGCTTTTCTGCGTTTCGGGGAAACATATTTTTCTGATCTTTTTATTCAGGATCAGTTCCAGCAGCTCTTTGCAGAGTTCAGGATTGTGGTACAGGACTTTTCCGAACATGAAATCATCGGTAAAGTCCAGTTCTTCGTATTTTTTTGTCATGTGTATGCTCCTTTCCTATTTTATCGTATTTGACATGTTTTTTCAACAATTAATATCAGATGGAATAAAATGAATTACACTGATTTTAAAAGATATTATATGTTCTATGAAATGTTTAAGATAATATATTTAAATAGTATAACACAAATAAAGACGTTGTCAAGCCCTTTATAATTTGTCAGCTTCTGATGAAAAAACTGGAGAACAGGTTGACCAAGCGGCATCCTATGGGTATAATAATATCAAATCGTAATTAAGTAAATCATGATTTGATATTATTATACCCGGAGGTGTTGTTATGTTTATCGGACGCGAGGCAGAACTGCAGTTTTTGGAAACCAGGTATCATGCAGCCGGAGGGCAGCTTGTCGTTCTCTATGGCAGACGGCGCGTAGGGAAGACGGAAACACTCCTCCAATTCTGTCAAAAGAAACCGCATGTCTTTTTTGCCTGCCGGGAATGTACGGACAGACTGCAGTTAAAAAGTTTTTCTGAGAAGCTGCTGAAGGAAAATATACCGGCCGGGAAATATGTCAGCCAGTTTTCTGACTGGGAACAGGCTTTTCGCGCTGTGCTGGAGCTTCCTTACGGCGAGTCCAGAAAACTGCTGGTAATTGACGAATTTCCCTATATGTGCAGGGGTAATACGGGGATCCCGTCCATTCTGCAGAATCTGTGGGATGAGATATTGAAAGACGAGAATGTAATGATTGTCCTGTGCGGCAGCGCTATGAGCTTTATTGAAAAGGATCTGCTTTCGGAAAAAAATCCTCTTTATGGAAGAGCAACCGGGATATATAAAATGAAGGAGATGGGATTTTACGATGCGGTAAAGTTTTTCCCGGATTTTTCAGATAAGGATAAGATTCTGGCCTATTCTGTGCTTGGCGGGATCCCGCATTATCTGAGGCAGTTTAATCCGAAACTTTCTCTTTCTGACAATATAAAACAGAATATTCTGACAAAAGGCTGCGTTCTGTACAGCGAGGTTGATTTCCTTCTCAGGCAGGAGCTCCGGGAAACACCCATTTACAATTCGCTGATTGAAGCAATCGCACTTGGCAATACAAGATTAAACGACATCAGCCAGAAGTCTCTTGTTGACAACACTTCAAAAACAAGCGTATATCTCCGAAACCTGATTGAACTCGGCATCATAGAAAGAGAGTTTTCTGTTGATGCCGGAATAAAGGAACGGGCAAACACCAGCCGCGGCACATATAAGCTGACAGATAATTTTTTCCGTTTCTGGTACGCGTTTGCATTTACCAATTATTCGGATCTGGAAGCCGGGGATGTGGACGGCGTTTACACTTATGAAATAGAGCCGTTTTTGCATGAATATGCCTCATTTACTTTTGAGGAAGTCTGCCGGCAGTTTGTCCAGGCACAGCAAAAGAAAAATGCGCTTCCATTCCGCTATTCCAGAATGGGACGCTGGATGGGCAAAACGACAGTACGGGATCCGGAAAGCCCGAACGGAATGCGCATGGCGGAGACAGAGATTGATATTGTTGCGGTATCCCGCGGGTTCAGGGAATATCTGATCGGGGAGTGCAAATTCAAGAACAAACCGTTCAGCTATGGAGAATATCTCGATACCTTAACAAAGCTCTCGCCTCAGAAAAAGAATGCTGGATTTTATTATATGCTGTTTTCAGAGTCCGGCTTTGATGAGAAAATAACAGACGAGGCGGGAGCAGATCCCGCGATACGCTTATATTCTTTGAAAGATGTTGTCGGTGGGTGATGTTTTACAACGCAATGTATAGAATCTCATGCTTTTAAAGTATGGGTAGAGATATCATATATGTACTTGATATTTTGATACCGATTGCTTAAAATATATCAGATAAGGGATGCGCAGGGATTCGAAACTGAAAATGTCTGCTGGAGCAGAATGGAATCCCACGTGCAAGACCCGCAAGCAAGTCATGTCATGAACATAAGAAATTAAAGATGGAGGAGGTTCTTCTATGATTTATCGGGATTTTCAGGATATGAAATTGTCTGGCCTTGGCTTGGGCGCCATGCGTCTGCCGGTTGTCAACGGCGATGACGCTGTGATCGACAGCGCGAAAACAGAAGAGATGGTTGCTTACGCGATGGAGCAGGGCATCAATTATTACGATACGGCCTGGGGCTATCACGACGGCAATTCAGAGATCGTGCTGGGAAAAGCTCTCTCAAAATATCCCCGTGAAAGCTATCATCTTGCGGATAAATT
>CANQAR010000256.1 GCA_947588845.1 uncultured Lachnospiraceae bacterium | reverse complement strand
CAACAGAGGAGGCGACCTATGAAGATCATCATAACCCATTCATCCATGGTTCCCATCTACGAGCAGATCATTGACCAGGTCAAGGCTTTGATCCGCAGCGGGGAACTTTGCGAAAATGAAATCCTCCCGTCTGTGCGTTCCCTCTCCCGTGATCTGAAGATCAGCGCTCTCACCGTGAAAAAGGCGTACGACCATCTGGAAGAGGAGGGCCTGACCATCACAGTCCACGGCAAAGGAACGTTCGTCGCCGCAGCGAACAAGGAGCGCCTGCTCGAGGAGCAGAAGCGCGAGGTGGAAGCCGATTTTGAACTGGCCATTCAAAAAGGCAGAAAATGCGGACTGACTGATGAGGAGATGAGACAATTGTTTGAACTTGTTTTGGAGGAATCATTATGCTGAAAATTGAAAATCTGAGAAAAGATTACGGGACATTTCATCTTGACTGTTCCATGGATGTGGCGAACGGCTGTGTGACCGGCCTGATCGGTCAGAACGGAGCCGGGAAGACCACCGTGTTTAAGGCCATTCTCGGCCTGATCCACCCTCAGGGAGGGAGTATCCGCGTGTTTGGAAAAGATGCGTCCGATCTGACCAGCAAAGACCGGCAGCGAATCGGCGTTGTGTTGTCTGATTCCGGGTTCTCCGGATACCTGAGCATCCGGGATATCACGCCCATTCTGGCGAATTTGTACGACCGGTTTGACAGAGAATATTTCTGTCAGCAGTGCAGGAACTATCAGCTGCCGGAGAACAAAAAGATCAAGGAGTTTTCCACCGGCATGAAAGCAAAATTAAAGATGCTCGCGGCCATCTCGCACGGAGCTGATCTGCTGATTCTCGATGAGCCGACGGCAGGACTGGACGTGGTGGCCCGGGAGGATCTGATCGATATCCTGCGGCAGTTTATGGAGCAGGATGAGAATCACGCGATCCTCATCAGTTCCCACATCTCTTCCGATCTGGAAGGGCTGTGTGATGAACTGTACATGATTCACAACGGAAAGATTATCCTGCACGAGGAGACTGACGTGCTGCTTGACCGCTATGCGGTGCTGAAGCTGGATCCCGCCCAGTACCAGAAGATTGACCGGCAGCATATTCTGAAGACCCGCAGGGAATCCTGGGGATACAGCTGTCTCACAGACCAGAAACCGTTTTACATGGAAAAATATCCATCGCTCACTTTTGAAAACGGAACGATCAATGAGCTGATGGTCATGATGATAAAGGGGGAAGAAAAATGAAAGGACTGTTTATAAAAGACTGCAGGCTGATGCTGACCCAGAAACAAACTCTTCTGCTGATTCTGCTCATCGATCTGTTTATTGCCCTGATGCAGAAAGATACGAATTTTGTTATGGGCTATACCTGTATTATCGTTGGATCAATCGCTGTATCAACGTTATCATTTGATTCAAATGACAACGGTTACGCGTTTTTGTTCACGCTGCCGTTTTCCCGCACGGAATATGTGCTTGAGAAATATGTTTTTACATTCGCCGTAATCATGGGAGGCTTTCTGCTGCTGTCGGTTCCCGCGACTTTATTCAACATGCAGGTGGCAGAAAATTTTGTGATGGAGGAATGGATTCTCACGGAAAGTGTCTATCTTGTGATCTCTTTCCTGTTTTCAGCGCTTCTGCTTCCTCTGCATTTGAAATACGGCGCCGAAAAATCCCGGATCATGCTGTTTGTCGTGCTCGGCGGAGTGGTTGCTGCCGTTATATTGGTCATCCGTCTGGATCTGCCTCAGCGACTCAATTTCGCAGCGTTTTTTAACAGGATCGGGACAGTATCTCCTTATCTGATTATCGGGATCGTGATCGCCGTCGTTCTCATCCTGATTCTGCTATCCCTGGCGGCCAGCATTCATGTCATAAAGAAAAAGGAATTTTGAAATCCCTGGGGGGCTGTGAGAGCAGAATCTGCAGCCGAAGAACTTTCTATTGAAAAAATCTGCGTGTCCTTGTATAATACAAAAAGGAATTCAGGAATATTATGATGCCAGGGTCGAAAGGTCATGCGTTCCATGTTCACATGGAAAAGCATGACATTGAGACCCCAAAAACACCGAAAAGGAGCCATTTTTCATGGAAAAATGTGCGGATTTGAGGTGTTTCAGGATTTCGGGAGCACGAAGTGCGGAGAAATCCGTGGCATCATGGGGGCAAAATCCCTTTTGACCCCAACATCATATTATACAGAAAAGGAAAAGGACAGATATGACAAACGAAAACAAACATATTATTTTAACCGGCGACCGTCCAACCGGGCGTCTGCATCTGGGACACTATGTCGGATCTCTGAAACAGCGGGTTGAGCTTCAGAACTCAGGAAAATTTGACGATATCTACATTCTGATCGCGGATGACCAGGCGCTCACGGACAACGTGGACAATCCCCGCAAAATCCGGGAAAACATTGTTAATGTTATACTGGACTATCTTTCCGTCGGTCTTGACCCGGAAAAGATCACGTTCTGCGTCCAGTCCGCTCTGCCGGCTCTGCACGCGCTTACCTTCTATTATATGAACCTGGTCACCACAGCCAGACTGTCGCGCAATCCTACCGTGAAAGCGGAGATTCAGATGCGCGGATTTGCGGATGAAGGACTGCCGGCGGGTTTCTTTACGTACCCTGTCTCCCAGACGGCGGATATCACAGCATTTGACGCGGATGTCGTTCCGGTGGGCGAAGATCAGCTCCCCATGATCGAGCAGGCCCGTGAGATCGTCGAAAAATTCAACCGGATCTATGGCGAGACGCTGGTTCTTCCAAAGGCCATGATCCCGGAGAACGAATCGCAGCGCCGTCTGCCAGGTGTCGACGGCAAGGCGAAGATGAGCAAGTCCCTTGGCAACTGCATTTATCTTTCGGATACGCCAAAAACCGTGAAAACCCAGATAAACGGAAAGATGTTCACGGATCCGGCGCACCTGCGGATCGAGGATCCGGGCCATACGGAAGGCAATGTGGTATTTATGTACCTCGACGCATTCTGTACGAATGAGCATTTCACGGAATATCTGCCGGATTACTCGTGTCTGGATGAGATGAAGGAACATTACCGCCGCGGCGGTCTCGGAGACGGCGTCTGCAAAAAGTTCCTGATCAATGTGCTGGAAGAACTGCTTCGGCCTGTCCGTGCCAGCCGTCAGAAATGGGAGAAGGATATCGACACGGTTTATGACATTCTTCTTGCCGGGACACAGAAAGCGCAGAAAGTTACAAACGAGACAGTGGCCAGAGTACAGAAGGCCATGCAGATTAATTACTTTGAGGACCGGCTTGTGATAGATGAATGGAAGAAGCTGTTGACGACTCAAAAATAAGCGATTATTCAGAAAAAGTATTGTTACGCAGCAAAGAACCGCCGGTGATTTTCCGGCGGTTTTTTGCGCAGGCCCAGGCAGGGAAACCAGCTGCTGACGCAGCACCTGGGCCGCGCAGACGAGCAGGAGGAAAAACCGCCT
>CANQAR010000255.1 GCA_947588845.1 uncultured Lachnospiraceae bacterium | reverse complement strand
ATTATTTTACAACACCGGAGAGACTGGCGCATCTTTAATCGTATTTATCGCGAAAAGTTTTTATTCTTTGGAGCTGGGAATGAGTCATATGAAAGGTGGAACACGCAAAAAAGGTGATAAGTGGTATTACTATTTTGATGCAGGAAAAGAGCAGAAAAAAGATAAGAATGGGCATCCTATGTTTGACGAATCCGGCAACCCTATCTATAAACGTAATAAAATAGAAAGAGTTGGCGGGAAAACCAAGAAAGAAGCAGAAGCTGCACTTGCAAAAGCACTGAACAAATATAACAACTGCGGTCAGGTATTTACTCCAACTGAAATCACTATATCAGATTTCCTTGATCTGTGGTTTGATCAGTTCTGCAAAATGAACTTAAAGTATAATACCCAGTTAGATTATATCTTGATCATAGAAAATCATTTGAAACCTACCTTTGGGAAATACAGACTGAAAGCATTAAATGCAGCATCCATCCAAGAATATGTAAATGAACTAAAAATCAAGGGATATGCAAAATCAAGCCTGAATAATATCTTCAGGACTCTGTCCGGGGCATTGAACTATGCGGTTGAACCTTTACACTACATTGAATATAATCCTTGTGACCGGGTGAAGGTTCCCAGATATGAAGATGGCAGACAAGAACTGCATCATTTCATAAGTCAGGACGATATGCAGAAGATTTTTGAAAGATTCCCAGAAGATAGCCCTTTTTTCATTCCTATAATGATAGGTTATTACTGCGGTGTGCGGATCAGTGAATGTTTTGGGTTACGCTGGGATGACATAGACCTTGAAAACAGAACCATTTCCATAAATCACCAGATTATAAAGCGTAATTTTGGCATGGATGTCCGGCAAGCTATAAATAAAGGCAGGGAAAAAATGATAAAATCAGAATGGTATTTCCAGACACCAAAGACCAATACCTCAAATCGGACAATAAAATTTGGTGAAACATTATATAAGGCATTGAAGAAAGCCAAACTGGACAAGACCAAAAACCGCCTGAAATATGGGGAGCATTTTACCGAATACTATTTGAAGTCAGAAATTGACGAAAAGGGGGACACCATACAACGAATCATTTCTGCATCAAGGGCATTACCAGTTTCCCTTCCTTCTGCTGATCTGGTTTGTGTCAGGGATGATGGCTCCATGATCTCCACTGACTCATTCAAGTATGTCAGCAGAATTGTGAACCATAATATGCACATACCATTCAACTATCATTCTCTTAGGCACACTCACGCCACAATGCTGATTGAAGCAGGCGCGCCTTTAAAGGATGTTCAGGAAAGGCTTGGTCATGCAGATGTTCAGACCACAATGAACAAATATGTGCATAATACGGATGAAATGCGACTGGAAACAGTTGAAATCTTTGAAAAAGCTGCAAAATCTTCATAAAAGCAAGGCTGAACCGATCATTGTTCAATCGGTTCAGCCTTTTTCTTTCAAAAAATCAATAATTCAGTTCAGTGGTGGAAAAAGGGTGGAAAATACCCTTTTCCGCATCCCAAAATTCCCTGAAAATGCTTATTTTATGCGGGTTAACAAGCACACGGTTTCTATATTCGCCGTCCACGGGAACTGGTCCACCGCCGCCGCGTTTACAACCTCATACCCTCCCGCCCGCAGGGTCTTCAGGTCATTCAACAGGCTGGACAGCTTGCAGGAGATGTACACCATGTATTCCACGCCGTAGTCCAGGATCTTGCGGAGAGCCTTGGGGTGGATCCCCTCCCTGGGCGGATCCAGGATGATCAGGTCCGGCCTCTCTGAAATTTCATCCAGGACTTTCAGCACGTCCCCGGCTATAAATTCGCAGTTAGTCAGGCGGTTTGCGGCGGCGCTTCTTCTGGCGGCTTCCACCGCCTCCTCCACGATCTCCACGCCGATCACCTTTTCCGAGACCGGGGCCATCAGCTGGGCGATGGTTCCGGTTCCCGAGTAGAGGTCGAAGACCAGGGGTTTTCTGCTGCCGGTCTTTTTCAGGAGCCTGTCCTCCACGCTGCCGATATAGCGCTGCACCGTCCGGTAGATCACCTCCGCCCCCGCGGAGTTCGTCTGAAAGAAAGAGAAAGTCGAGACCTGGAAATCCAGTCCCAGGAGTTTTTCCGGGAAGACGTCCCGGCCGTACAGGATTTCCGTGCGGTCGCTCTGGACTACGTCGGCGGGCGAGTCGTTATCAATATGGAGGATCCCGGCAAATTTCCCCTGAAGCAGGCCTTCCCTTTCCAGGGCAAGCAGGCTGTCCAGAAAGCCCTGTACCAGCTCCCTGTCCGCAAGCTGGGTGGTAGTAACCAGGGCCGTCAGGATGGAACCGTCCGCCCGGCTCTTCCTCACAAGGAGGTGCCTTAAATATCCCTCGTGGGTCAGGCGGTGAAAGAACGGCGTGCCCTGTTCCCGGAAATACCGGCAGACCGTCTTTAGGATCAGGCGGTAATCCCCGTCTATCAGCAGGCAGTCCTCCACCGGAACGATATCGTAAAAGCTCCCTCTCCTGTGCATGCCCAGGGTCAGCGGATCGTCCTTATACTCATTGCCGAAGGTAAACTCCATCTTGTTGCGGTATTCGTAGCGCAGAGGGCTTGGCTGCACACCCTCCCAGCGGTAAGGGTTCTCCTGGTCGGAAAGGGCCTGGTCCAGGCCGTCCTTTACCTGTCTCTCTTTGATCTGCCTCTGGGTTTCGTAATCCAACGACAAATAGGTACAGCCGCCGCAGACGCCAAAGTGTTCGCAGACCTTCCCCGTTTCCAGAGGTGATCTCTCCAATACTTCCAGCAGTCTTCCCTCCGCCCGCTCCCGGTTCGCCTTGGTAATGCTGCAGCGGATCTTCTGGCCGGGGAGGGCATTCTTTACTATGATCTGACCGTCCTCTGTCTGCACGACCCCCTTGTTGGGGTAATTTATCTTCTCTACGACTCCCTCGTAAATCGCTCCCTTTTTCACGCATTCCTCCTAAAATCACAAAAAACAGCCCATCTCCGGCCATGCGGTCAAAAACAGGCTGTTAATACTCTTTTTCTACTTGACGGATTCCGGTCAGTCCTCGTCCTCGTAAAGGCCGTCGTCCTCTTCTCCGAGCTCGTAATCCTCGAGGTCGTCTTCGAAATCATCATCAAAGTCTTCCAGATAATCCGGCCGGAAATAGCGGTAGATCGCATAACTGATCGCCGCAACCGCAGCGACAACACCGATGATGGCAAGGATCCAGATGAGGGCGTTGAATTTTTTCTCCTCCTTCTCCTCTTCCTCCTGCTTCATCTCCTTGCGGCCCAGGAGCTTATACAGCTTGGAAATCTCGATATCCTTCTTTTTCAAAAGGTCGTTCAGTTTGTCAAGGTCCATTAAATTCTCCAATTTGCTCATAACAGCCTCGTCCTTTCTTATATCTTCATGATCTCAAAACTGTCCGTCTTCTTGAAGTACACAGTTATAGCATACCACATTCTTCTTAAAATTACCATAGAAA
>CANQAR010000254.1 GCA_947588845.1 uncultured Lachnospiraceae bacterium | reverse complement strand
AAAACTGAAAGGAGAAGCAGATGAAGAATTATATCGGAGCGAAGATCGTTATTGTCGAAATATAGTGGCGCATCAGGAAAGGCCGTGATATAATCGCTTTGTTACCGCCCCGATACTGGCAACAGGAAGGGGGGCTTGCGATGGATATTTTTATTGCTTTTTTCATTGCCGTTACGGCTGATGTGGTTAGCTACTACATCATCAAATGGTTAGACGGCAATATGTAGTCGGTAACTAGCCTGTGGGCTTAAGCCTTCCCACCGCCACAAGTAGGAACAGAATACCCCAGAGGTACCAGCTCTGGGGTATTCGTTTTGCCCGCGATGGACTTTTATTGCTTTTGCCTGATGGCATTATAGCATATGCAGCTCTGGATTGCAATATACTTTTCACATCTGATTATGCTCAGCTACAGAACCCGTTACTGTTCACTCCGTGCCCAGTAACGTACAGTTTGGGCATGCAAATTCGCTTCGCGAAGCCCAAACTGTCATTTGACTCATGTTCTTACGGCCTCAGCAGCAGGTGCTTCGGCCTGGTCTGAACTGTAACCAGAACCCTTCTGAGAGTGACAGTGCCGGAACACGCAGGAAAAGACATACATCCGGACATTGTAAAATCAATAATGAAGCAGGCGGGGTTATAAACTCTGCCTGCAGTAAGAAGGGAGGAAAGAAACATGAAGTTAGTATATCCAGCAGTGTTTAAGCCGTTTTCCGATGGGAGCGGCGGTTATGTGGTGGAGTTTCCGGATTTGCCGGGTTGTGTGACCGGAGGTGATAATCTGGAAGAGGCCATTGAAATGGGGATCGATGCTGCCAGCGGCTGGATCCTGGGAGAATTGGAGGACGGGAGAAAGGTTCCGGAGGCAACACCATACGAGCGAGTGTCGGCAGAAGACGGAGGCATGGTAAACATGATCCTGCTTGACATAGACAGCTATGCGGAAAAGTATGGGGATAAAGCGGTGAGGAAAAATCTGACGATCCCGGCGTGGCTCAACACGTTTGCGGAGAAGAACAACCTGAATTTCTCCAAGGTGCTGCAGGATGCCCTGTTCTCAATGGCGCAGGCAAAGCAGTGAGAAAAAATGCAGGAGACTTGCTGAGATCGTAAAAAACGCGGTGGGTATGAAGCAGGCATGAAACAAAACGCGGAAATGGGAAGGGGTCTGGAGTGCCTGGAAAGGGCGTAATTACTGGAAAAATCGGGTCTCTGCGAGAGGCGGCGAAGTTCAGCAAGCGTTAATTTCAGTTTTCAAAGAGATAATACAAGAGATATTTTCTTCGCTTTTCATAACGACCCACAGCCCCGGAAATCGCATGTTTCCGGGGTTTTCTTAGGTGCGCCCGGGTGTCACGGATTCTATGGTGGACGAATATATCATACACAGGATCATGGTGTAGGTATTGTGGAGCGAGGTGTTCTTCATCGCCAGGCCAGCTTTCCGCAAAAGTTCCATGCTGATGACGGGCGGCAGCGTCAGCCCGACTAACAGTGCTGCGATATGTTCTCTTGTTACTCCGTATTCCGGGTCGTTGCTCAAACGGATAATTGTGCGGGTGGAGATCAGCGATGTTTCTTCCAGATGCTCCACCGTCATTTTCTGATCTTTCATCAGGTAATGCAGTGCGGCCGGAAATGTCAGCGGGGCGATGGCTTTGTTTGTGGCCGTTGCCCAATCTATCATTGCCGGAAAAGCTGTTCCGCCGATTTGTCCCTTGGCGTCTGTTCGCAAGTTCTGTAATAGTATCATGTGCCCCCGTGTCTTAAAAACATCGGAAAGATGCGCCTGCCATTTTACTCTGTGCATAAAATGATAAATGGTCGATGTCCAGATACTTTCGAAGGCAGTCCGGTGACAATCCAAGAATTATCCTGTTTTCTTCATAGAAAAAAGCCCTGGTCACAAATGCGGCCAGAGCTTTAGAGCGGTCCGATGTCAGGATTAAATTTGTATCCGATGCCGTGTACGCTCTTGATGTAATCCGGTATCTCTGGCGCAATCCTGAGCTTGCGCCGGAGGTTACTGACATGATTGCTGATTGCCCTGTGGAAGCGACCGGCTGGGATCCGAATGCAAAGGAAAAGGCAGCCCTGATCGCGATTATCACGACGGACGCAGGAAAGAAGTGCCAGGACTCTCTTTTTCATGAGCTGACGGCAGCTTATATTAAAGCCGCGGAAGCGTATGGAGTGACCGATATCCAAGCACAGATGTGTGGTGCGAGATAGAGCATTTGGGCGGCCTGGGACCGGTCAAGCGGATCTTCGGACATGCTGTGAAACCGTATACGCCGGACTTCATTTTCGCATCCCTGCTCCTGGATCAGAACGATAAGAGCAACGATAACCAGATCGGCGACAGGAAGTTCCAGACGAGGCACGAATGCTGCGTAAAATGGATTAAGCAGTATGTCGCTGCGGACAGCAACAGCGCAGACAAGGAGGGAACGAAGGTGACAGAAAAACAGGTACGGCAGAAGATCCTCGCAATTATGCAGGGATGGGTAGGGCTTTCGCGATCGGCCGGCACGCATAAAGTCATTATCGACACATACAACAGCTTCAAGCCGCTCCCGAGGGGCTATGCGGTTACATACAAGGATGCCTACTGTGCAACGACGGTATCAGCGGCAGGCATCAAGGCCGGTACGGAATATCCCAACATCAAGAGCTAGTCAACGCTCGCGGAAGGAAATCTTGTTGACGTTTGCGACAGTGTCAAAGCGACGGACGGAGACAAGTGGTACTTTGTGCGCATCGCTGGCCGGATTTACGGATTCGTACATTCTGACCATATCGAAAGAGTGTAAAAAGCTCGCCGCAAAACTGAAAGGAGAAGCAGATGAAGAATTATATCGGAGCGAAGATCGTTATTGTCGAAATATAGTGGCGCATCAGGAAAGGCCGTGATATAATCGCTTTGTTACCGCCCCGATACTGGCAACAGGAAGGGGGGCTTGCGATGGATATTTTTATTGCTTTTTTCATTGCCGTTACGGCTGATGTGGTTAGCTACTACATCATCAAATGGTTAGACGGCAATATGTAGTCGGTAACTAGCCTGTGGGCTTAAGCCTTCCCACCGCCACAAGTAGGAACAGAATACCCCAGAGGTACCAGCTCTGGGGTATTCGTTTTGCCCGCGATGGACTTTTATTGCTTTTGCCTGATGGCATTATAGCATATGCAGCTCTGGATTGCAATATACTTTTCACATCTGATTATGCTCAGCTACAGAACCCGTTACTGTTCACTCCGTGCCCAGTAACGTACAGTTTGGGCATGCAAATTCGCTTCGCGAAGCCCAAACTGTCATTTGACTCATGTTCTTACGGCCTCAGCAGCAGGTGCTTCGGCCTGGTCTGAACTGTAACCAGAACCCTTCTGAGAGTGACAGTGCCGGAACACGCAGGAAAAGACATACATCCGGACATTGTAAAATCAATAATGAAGCAGGCGGGGTTATAAACTCTGCCTGCAGT
>CANQAR010000253.1 GCA_947588845.1 uncultured Lachnospiraceae bacterium | reverse complement strand
TCAAACGGTTTCTTCGAACTGGGCAAGTCATATAAAGTATCCGGATCAATATCCAGACAGGCCGATGTATCCCTGTTCCCCTGAATATCCCATGCAAGAGTATCGTTCAATACCGTACAGCTGTTCATAAAAACATGATCGACATCCATACAGACATCAATATCACTCTCTTCCACAACTCAGTCTTTTTTTGTAAAGAATCGATTTCATACCCATTCGTATGGGTCTTACTCCCTAGAGATTCGCCATCGCGTATCTTCTGGAGGTTGTTCAATCCTCGGACGGCTTCCGTTTAGCCATGCATCAAACAATTCTTCGGGTATCTTGTAAAGGGTGCCTGTCTTCAAAGGCAGCTTCCCGGAAGCGGTTCGATATACAATACAAAAAATTTTTTAAAAATATTCAAAAGGTACCTTGCAATTTTAAAAACGATGGTATATAATCGCAAGGTACCAAGCGAATTTTTGGAGGTGTAAGTATGAAAAACGAAAGTAGTAAAGCAGCATGGCGCGAGACGCATTATCAATTAGCCGATACGAATGGAAAGCTCATCATCAATCTCAGAGATGTGGGACATATGATGCGCCGGCTGTATGAAGGCCGGGGAAGCCAGCAGCGTGTACTGATCGTGCTAAACGAAATGGGAGGTTCTGCCACACAGCGTGTGCTGACAGAACGGCTGCAGATCCAATCGGGATCTGCGAGCGAGGTGATCGGAAAACTGGAAAGTGCGGGTTATATCGTCAGAACTGTAAGTGAGGCTGACCGGCGGAATGTGGAGGTGGTATTGACGGAAAAAGGCAGGGAGGCCGCCGAAGAAGCAAAGCATCAGCGCGAGCTGCGGCATGAAGAGATGTTTCTTTGTCTGTCGGAAACGGAAAAAGAAGAACTGCTCGTTTTACTGGAGAAACTGTCCTCGGATTGGGAAAAACGCTTTCCGTCGTCAGGAGTTCATTTTGAACATGGACATCACGGGCGGGGCGGTCATCACAGACCGCACAAAAACGATGGTCATTGGAGGGAAACGGAATGATGTGGAAATATATCCGCCGTTATCTTCCTTATGCGATTTTGGCAGGGGCTTTTATGATCGGAGAAGTCTCCATGGATCTGATCCAGCCTGGCATCATGAGCCAAATCGTGGACGACGGCGTACTGGGACTGAACTCCGGCGGTGCCGGAAACATGAATCTGATTTGGAAACTTGGTCTGCAGATGATCTGCCTTGTTCTGTTTGGCGGTCTGTGCGGCTCCCTGAATAACGTGTTTGTACATATGTCCGGTCAAAACATCGGAAACGATATGCGTAAGGACTGCTTTCGGAAAATCATGACCTTTTCTTTTACGCAGATCGATCGGTTCGGAACAGGCTCTCTTGTGACCAGGATGACGAACGATATCACTCAGGTGCAGAACTTCATTTCCCAGTTTGTGCGCGGAATGATCCGGACGACTATGCTTACGTTCGGCAGTATGTACTGTATGTTCCGGCTGAACCGGGCATTCGGGTATGTGGTGATGTGTGTTTTCCCGTTGATTATCGCCGTAATGGCCGTATGTATGAAAAAAGCCGGTTCCCTGTTTGCAAAATTGCAGATGCAGCTGGATACCGTCAATTCCATCATGCAGGAGGACGTAGCCGGTATCCGAGTCATAAAAGCATGCGTTCGGGAAATCTATGAAAAACTGCGCTTTGGAAAGGCAAATAACGAGCTGATCAAAACACAGCTCCGGGTGCTGATCATTTTTGCTTTTATGAATCCCATTGTGAACGCGCTGATGTATTTTGCGACAGCCGCTATCCTGCTCGTGGGGAACGTCAGCGTCAGCGCCGGCAGGACTACGCCGGGGAATATTATGGCGGCATTACCTACACCACTCAGCTGCTCAACGGTATTTTGATGCTGGTGATGATCTTTCAGAATATTTCACGGGGGCTTGCATCCTGGAAAAGAGTCCGGGTGATCCTGGACAGCTCTCCGGAGCTTGCTGACGGTGAACAAAACGGAGAAACCGCCGTGAGAGGCAGTATCGAATTTAAGGACGTATCCTTTGCCTATCCGGATGGTCAGACGGTGCTGGAACACATTGATTTGAAGGTAAATCCGGGCGAAACGCTGGCGCTCATGGGTGAAACGGGCTGCGGCAAAACTACCCTTGTCAGCCTGATCCCGCGTTTTTATGATGTGACCGGCGGCGCCGTGCTTGTGGACGGTGTAAATGTGCGGGAATACCGGCAAACCGCTTTGCGCGGTAAGATTGCCATGGCGCTGCAGAAAAGTGAACTTTTCAGCGCTTCTGTTCAGGAAAATATATCCTGGGGTGATCCAAAGGCGGGAGAAGAAGGAATCAAATCCGCTGCTGCAGTGGCCCAGGCGGACAGCTTTATTTCCCGAATGTCGGACGGCTATCATACGATCGTGGCGGAACGGGGCATGAGCCTTTCCGGAGGGCAAAAACAGCGCGTTTCCATCGCGCGGGCTGTTCTGAAGAACGCGGAAATTCTGATTTTCGACGATTCCACCAGCGCTCTGGATTTGAAAACAGAAGAGAATTTGTACGCAGCGCTCCGCAAGGCCAGCCCGCATAGCACAAAAATCATCATTGCACAGAGAATTGCATCCGCGCGGCAGGCGGATAAGATCGCCGTTCTGGAAAACGGTCATATTGCTGCCTGTGGTCCCCATGAAGAACTCTTAGCTTCCTGCCCGACCTACCAGGCCATTTATCAGTCTCAGATCGGAGAGGAGGACGATAAATATGAGTGAACCAAAAGATCAGAAACTGGCCAACCAGAATATTCCCGGTATGAATCGCCATGAACGCTTTGTCGAAGTGCAGCACGCGGAGCATCTCGGCGCCACATTGAAACGCATTTTCGCATATTTTGCTCATGAAAGAGGCATGGTCATTTTCATGCTTTCCGTTGTCATCTTCGGGACTCTTTGCAGCGTTTACGCGCCCAGCCTGCAAAGCCGGGCCATCGACAGGATCGCGGGCGTGCGGGCCGGAAACCTGCCTGGAATTGTGATTCTGATGCTTTGTGTATATCTGCTGCACAGTATGAGCCAGCTTTTACAGGGCGTCGTCAGTGCGCAGCTCAGCCAGCGAGTTGTAAAACATATGCGGGAGGAGCTCTTTGCCAAGCTCGTTGATCTGCCGGTGCGCTATCTGGATACCCATTCTCACGGCGATGTCATGAGCCGCATGACCAATGATATTGAGAACATTTCCACCACAGTTTCTCAATCTCTGCCCTCTCTCTTTTCCGGCGTGCTTACAATCATCGGCACCGTCGCCATTATGCTGTGGTACTGTTGGCAATTGGCGCTCCTTAGCTGCGCTACCGTACTGCTGACGCTGCTTGCTACAAAAATCCTTTCGGGCAGAGTACGAAAATTCTCCCGAAAGCGACAGCAATTATTGGGGAAGCTCAATGGAACTGTGGAAGAGATGATTTCCGGTTATCGCACCGTGGTGGCTTATAACCGTCAGGATAAAACGTAAGTAGGTAATAATCCGTGTCTGTGAATCCCTCCATATATTTGATATGCTGGTTTCAAATATGTGGAGGTGTTT
>CANQAR010000252.1 GCA_947588845.1 uncultured Lachnospiraceae bacterium | reverse complement strand
AGCCACATCACGGGCGGCGGTTTTCAGGAGAATGTGCCGCGCATGCTTCCGGAGGAAGGACTGCGCGCGGTGATCAGGAAAGACAGCTACAAAGTTCCGGCAATTTTCCGGATGCTTGCAGAGCGCGGGGAGATTGCGGAAGACATGATGTATAACACTTACAACATGGGAATCGGCATGGTGGTGGCGATTGACGCCGCGGATGTGCAAAAGGCAAAGGCCGCGATCGAGGCGGCAGGTGAGACTGTCTATGAGATCGGCCAGATTGAAGCGGGAGAAAAAGGAGTTACGTTATGCTGAGAGTAGCGGTACTTGTATCAGGCGGAGGGACGAACCTCCAGGCAATCCTTGATGCGGTCGCGGACGGCACGATTCAGGGTGCCGAAGTTGTGAAGGTGATCAGCAACAACGCGAACGCCTATGCGCTGACGCGGGCCAGAAACGCGGGGATTCCGGCAGAGTGCGTTACCAGGAAGATGTATCCTGTCCCGGAAGAGTTTGACTGCGCGCTGCTTGCGGCAATTCAGTCGTGCAATGCGGAGCTGGTCGTGCTGGCGGGCTGTCTGGTGGTCATGCCGCAGCTGATTGTCGACGCGTATCCGAATCGGATTATCAATATTCATCCAGCTCTGATCCCGTCTTTCTGCGGCCAGGGCTATTATGGACTGAAGGTGCACGAGAAAGTGCTGGAACGCGGTGTGCGCGTGACCGGGGCGACCGTTCATTTTGTGGACGGAGGAACGGACACGGGACCGATTCTCCTTCAGAAGGCGGTGGAAGTCAGGGAGGGGGATACGCCGGAAATTCTGCAGCGCAGAGTCATGGAGGAGGCCGAGTGGAAGCTTCTTCCGCGGGCAATCTCGCTGATCGCGGCGGGGCGCGTGCAGGTGAAGGACGGAAAAACACATATCGATGGAGGAATAAGATGAAGGTTTTAATTGTGGGAAGCGGCGGAAGAGAGCACGCGATCGCGTGGAAGGTGGCGCAGAGTCCGAAGGTGGATAAAATCTACTGTGCGCCGGGAAACGCCGGGATTGAAGAGTATGCGGAATGTGTGAATATCAAGGCGATGGAGTTTGACCGTCTGGCGGCATTCGCCAAAGAAAAGGAAATTGATCTGACGGTGGTTGGCATGGATGATCCTCTTGTGGGAGGAATCGTCGATGTTTTTGAGGCGCAGGGGCTCCGGGTATTCGGACCGCGCAGAAATGCCGCGATTCTGGAAGGGTCCAAGGCGTTTTCCAAGGATCTGATGAAGAAGTACGGGATTCCAACGGCAGCGTACGAGAATTTTGACGACGCGAACGCGGCGCTCGCCTATCTTGAGACCGCAAAATTTCCGATTGTTCTCAAGGCGGACGGGCTGGCGCTCGGCAAGGGCGTTCTGATCTGTGAGACGCTGGAGGATGCAAAGGCGGGCGTCCGTGAGATCATGACGGATAAGAAATTCGGCGAGGCGGGCAGCAGGATGGTCATCGAAGAGTTTCTGACCGGACGCGAGGTATCGGTGCTTTCCTTTGTGGACGGAAAGACGATCAAGCCGATGACTTCCGCGCAGGATCACAAGCGCGCGGGCGACGGGGATACCGGGCTGAACACGGGCGGCATGGGCACATTCTCTCCGAGCCCGTTCTATACGAAAGAAGTGGATGACTTCTGCCGGAAATATATCTATCAGCCGACGGTTGACGCGATGGCAGCCGAGGGGCGCGAATTCAAGGGGATTATTTTCTTCGGGCTTATGCTGACGGCGGACGGTCCGAGAGTGCTGGAGTACAACGCGCGCTTCGGGGATCCGGAGGCGCAGGTGGTTCTGCCGCGCATGAAGACGGACATTGTGGATGTGTTTGAAGCATGCATTGATGGAACGCTGGATCAGACAGATCTGGAATTTGAAGACAACGCCGCCGTCTGTGTCGTGCTTGCCTCGGACGGTTATCCGGTCAGCTATCAGAAAGGATTTCCAATCAGCGGTCTGGAGACATTTAAAGACAAGGACGGCTATTATGTGTTCCACGCGGGGACGGCGAAGAATGAAAAGGGCATCGTCACAAATGGCGGACGTGTTCTCGGGGTAACGGCCAAGGGAGAAAATCTGAAAGCAGCCCGTCGGAACGCATATGAGGCGCTTCAGTGGATTGATTTTGAGAACAAATACTACAGGAATGATATCGGAAAAGCCATTGACGAAGCCTGAGGAGGAAGGTATGAACAGGAAAGTATGTGGATGGAAGAGGACAGTACTGTTTATCTGTCTGATAACATGGATCTGCAGCATGACAGTGTCTGCGGACGGACTTTCGGGTGATAACTCCCTGTCTACCCTGGGACTTCTGGTGGAAGGCGCGACGGTGACGCCGGAATTTGAATACAGCACGATTGAGTACAATGTGACCGTTCCGGCGGGCACACAGGAGATTGTTCTGGATCCGGTCACTTCCAATCCGAACGCGGAGATCGTTTCCATCACGGGAACGGAGCTTACCAACGGGGAAGGCACGGTGGTCATTACCGTGCGGGCGGAGAACGGATCCGAGTGCGGATATTATCTGTATGTGACCTCCGAGGCAGCCGCTCCCGAGCCGGCGCCGCAGCCGGTGACGGAAAAGGAGACGCAGCCTCCGACAGAAAAAGAAACAGAACCGGAAACGGAAGATCCGCGTTATGTGCGGGTGGACAGGAATTCTCTCGAGGAAGCGGAGAAGACGATTGAGACGCTGAAAACGGAAACGGCAAGTTACCGGGACCGTCTCCGCCTGCTGATGAAGATCCTTTACGGACTGATCGCTTTCTGCGTGGTGCTGCTTTTTGTGGTAATTAATCTGATTCTGAAAAAGAAGGATCTCAAGGCGGAACTGAGAGAGTATGCGGCATATGGGTATCCTCCCGTAAATGAGGGAGGGCAGTTCACGGAGGAAGGCGGCGGTCTGTCCCAGGGAGAGGCGCCTTATGGATATGACGGATATGACATTCCGGAGGATCATGGGAATTCTGCGGCTTATGCACCGATGGACGGAGAGAATGAGAATTACGGACAGGAATATGAAGCGTATGACCTGGATAATGTCTCCGGGCAGGAGCATGAGGATTATAACCTGAGTGACGGTTCCGGTCAGGAAACTGCCGGAGAACCGGAAAAAGCAGGGCAGACAGGACCGGAAAACAGCGAGGTACAGGCGGGAGAGCGTCTTTCGCAGGAGAGGGAGCAGGAACCGGAAGCCGCGCTGAGGGACGATCCGGCGGAGGTTCCAAAGCCGTCAAAGACGAAACGGAGATCACGGAAGATGCCGGAGTACCGCGAGCCTCAGCCGTCGCCCAAATATCAGCCGTCGGAACGTAAATCCGGGAAAAAAGATGTCGAGATTACAATGATCGACCTGTAAAGATACAAAAGGCTTTCCGAATTTCGGGAAGCCTTTCGTAAATCCCGGCGGCAGAATTCTTTCGTTACAGTTCACTCCCTCACCGAGTTCGAGGTGATTTCCGGACAAAATGTCCGGAAATCCCGAGGTCTGAGGCGCGAAATGCTGCTCTCGCAGCATTTCTGTGCATCGCGGAGCGTTGTTGCTGGTCACGGAGTGAACAGCAACATTCTTTTCGGATGATCTGGCTTGACAGAGCGATACACCTG
>CANQAR010000251.1 GCA_947588845.1 uncultured Lachnospiraceae bacterium | reverse complement strand
GCGCACCTGCCTGAAGTATAAAAAATTTACGCTCCGGAGGGCCGGGGCAAAGCCGGAAGGGGGGAGATGGATATGATCTTTTACAGCAGGCGCAGGGACCTGCAGGCAGGTTTAAAAATCCTGTCAGCCGCAGACAGACATGGACGGTCTCCCACAGGCCGGGAAGCACATACAGACACGGCCGGGCGCGGCGGATAGCCGCGAACCGGGACGCGGCAGGGTCAGGCCGGAAGCCCGGGGAAAGGCACGCGGAAGCCGGGCCGGAAGAAACATGAAAACCAGAAAAAGGCAGCCCGCAGAGGAAAGGGAAAAGAAACCCGAAGCGCGGGAACAGCCCGGACCGGGCGGGATCGAAAGATTCAGACCGGGAAGGGGGAGGAACATCCGCCGGAGAGGCTGGGAGAAAACCTCCGGAGGGAAAGGAAAAGCGTCCGTCTCCCAGAACAGACGCGGGAACAAAAAAAGAAAGGAAAAGAATATTATGAAGAGAAAATTCAAGAGAATCGCCAGCCTGGTACTGGCGGCGGTCATGGTATTCGCGATGGCGGTGCCGGGAATGTCTGTATCCGCGGCAGGAGATAAGACTATCACAATTACAAGTGCTGGTACAGGGCATACTTTTAAGGCATATCAGATCTTTACAGGCGATGTCTATGATGAAGATGCTTCTGATTCACATGAGGGCGACGGCAAAGATGAAGTCCTGTCAAATATTGAGTGGGGCAATGGTCTTACAGATGCGGGGCGGACTAAATTAGCAGAAGCAGTATATGGTAAAGAGGGCGTTCCGTCAACATATACCGCGGAAGATGTAGCTAAACAGTTGGCCACCAAGACAGCTTCGGAATTGGAAGGAATCTTTAAAGCTGTTGCAGGTGAGGTTCAGAATGGCACAGCATCTGCCCCATCAGGTGATAACTATACAATCAGCGGTCTTGCTACAGGTTATTATCTTGTTATTGATACTGCTCCTGGAACAGTGGAAGGAGAAGATACTGCTTTTTCAAGCTATATCGTAGAGGTTGTTGGTGATGCTACAGTGAAAACAAAAGCAGAGATACCGTCCTCTGAGAAGAAGGTACTGGATGTAAATGATTCAGTTACTAATCCTGATGATGCAGCGTATAAGGATTCTGCGGATTATGATATTGGTGATGCAGTTCCATTCCAGCTGACAGGTACAGTAGCTGCGAATTATGCTGATTATGACAAATATTACTTTGCATTCCACGATACAGAAAGTAATGGTCTGACATTTAATCCAGATTCAGTTAAGGTATACGTTGATTATGATGGTGATGGCGAAAATCCAAGAGAAGAAATAACTGGTAAGAAGGATTCTTTCTGGACTTTAGCGGAGAATGTTAACCATGGGGGAGAGCCTGCTATTACTCATACATTTGATATTGTATTCAATAATCTGAAAGACGATCCGAAGATTCAAGCAGGATCAAAAATTATAATTGAGTATACTTCTACATTAAATACCAGTGCTGTAATTGGTGAGCCTGGTAACCCGAATGATATGTATCTGGAATATTCCAATAACCCACAGGATGAGGAACGTGGTCAGACACCGACTCATAGGGTAGTTGTATTTACGTTTGATGTGAATGTGGATAAGGTTGGTCCGGATGGAAATCCGCTGCCAGGAGCTGAGTTCGAGCTGGCGAAATATGATCCTGACAATGATGATGCCGATGAAGAAGGTTGGGTGTCTATTGACAAGATGACAATCGACTCTGAGACACAGTTCACCTTTAGAGGTGTTGATGATGGTATTTACCGTCTGAAAGAGTCCAAGACTCCGGATGGATACAACACAATTAATCCAGATACAATTTACATTAATGTTCAGGCAACGCATGCAGGAGAGGATATAACAAACCTGACAGCCAAAGCATATGAAACATGGTTAGCACCGGACAAATTTGAGGATGAGATTGGTTCGGATGGTGTAGTTAATTTCCAGACAAACGGAGATAAGGTTCTTGAATCAACGACAGGAGAGCAGACTAAAGATAGTATAGAAAATATGACAGATAGTGGAAAGGCTGGTCATATAGGTGCGTTCGGCTGGCTGACAACTGCTATTATAAATAACGAAGGTACCACCCTTCCTGAGACTGGTGGTATCGGTACCACGATCTTCTACGTAGTCGGCTCCGTGCTTGTCCTTGGCGCTGTGATCCTTCTTGTGACGAAGAGGAGAATGAAATCTGAGTAAGCCGTCACTGGCGGTGTGAGCGTTCTGTGGCGAAAGCTTTGCGGATCGCAAAATGGTAACTGAAGGTATGAAAGTCCGCGGACTGACTGCTCCGTGCCTGCGCATTTTGGCATGGAGACGGACTTTTACAATAACATGTTGTATACGGGACGAAAGCCGGACGGGGCTTTGAACCCGGAGCCGGCGGCGGGGGCGCGCATGCGCCTCTGCCGTCCCTGTACGACGGCAGGGAGAGGCTTATGAGGTGGATTAGAAAAAATTTGACAACGGTCCTTCTGATGGTCGTTCTGCTCGCAGGACTCTCCCTGCTGTTGTACCCCACAGTCAGCGACTACTGGAACTCGTTCCACCAGTCGAGGGCGATCGCTTCTTATGCGGAGAGCGTGGCGCAGATCGACGATGACACGTACGAGAAGATGTGGGATCAGGCGGTAAAATATAACAAGAAGATTAGGAAACGTTCGAACCACTGGTTCATGACGAAGAAACAGGAGAAAAACTACAATCAGATCCTGAACATCAGCGGCACGGGGATCATGGGGTACGTGGAGATCCCGAAGATCAAGGTGTCGCTCCCGATCTACCACGGGACGGACGAGGCGATCCTTCAGGTGGCAGTGGGGCATATCCCGGGGTCGTCGCTGCCGGTAGGCGGGAAGGGCTCGCACTGTGTGCTCTCAGGGCACAGGGGCCTGCCTTCTGCGAAGCTGTTCACGGACCTGGACCAGATGGAGGTGGGGGACACCTTCATGCTGCGGGTGCTGGACGAGACGCTGACCTATGAGGTGGACCAGATCCTGATCGTGCTGCCGAACGAGATGTCGGACCTGGAGATGATACCGGGGGAGGACTTGTGCACGCTGGTGACGTGCACGCCGTACGGGGTGAACTCACACCGTATGCTGGTGAGAGGCCACCGGATCGCGAACATGGAGACGGCGTCTGACATCCGTGTGACGGCGGACGCGCAGCAGATCGAGCCGGTGCTGGTGGCGCCTGCGATTGCGGGGCCGATCCTGCTGGTACTGCTCGTGCTGGTGCTGACGCGCCGGAGAGGGCGCTGAGCCGGGGACGGACAGACGGTATGGAAACGGAAACGGGGCAGAGACCCGGAGAAAGAGGCCGCGGGACGGAGGATCATGGATGCCGTGCGGCCGGAAGAGAAACTGCAGGGAAACAACGCATAGATTTTAGAGGGAAAGGACTGGTGTTGCCGTGCGAATGGGAAAATTAAGGAAAACGGGCGTGGTGTGGCTGCTGCTTGCCGCGCTGGTGATCCTGCCGCACCTTTGTGTGCGGGCGGGACAGGAACTGGGTTCGATTCAGGTCGCGCTCCCGGCGGAAGGCGCGGGCGCGGAGCTGACGCTCTACCGGGTGGCGGACATCAACGGGACGGAATATTTCTATGAACCCGGGAGCCCGTTCGCGGGCAGCGGGGTCTCACTCTCGGGGCTGGACAC
>CANQAR010000250.1 GCA_947588845.1 uncultured Lachnospiraceae bacterium | reverse complement strand
TGGATGCTATTTCTTTAAATAAGCAAAACAGAGGGCATCAGATTTTGTATCTGATTGCCTTTCCTGATCTGATTATACAGCAGGGGGCCTGAGAAATCAAGCCCCCATTTTCAGGTAATCCGGAAGTCAAGGTCATTTTCTGCAATTCTTTTGGAGGCAGTTTCCAATTCTTCCAGGGGATTTTTCAGTTTATTCTGTATAATACTGGGCCTGAGCAGTCCAGAGCTCGTGATATTTGCCGGTCTCGTCCGCGACCAGTTCATCGTGCGAACCCCTCTGGACGATGCGGCCTTCATGGAACACAATAATTTCATCACAGAATTTGCAGGAGGACAGGCGATGGGAAATGTAAATCGCGGTCTTATCGCCTGCGATCTCATCGAATTTGCTGTAGATCTCCGCTTCCGCTACCGGATCAAGCGCCGCGGTCGGCTCATCGAGGATGACAAACGGAGCGTTCTTGTAAAGCGCGCGGGCAATCGCGATCTTCTGCGCTTCGCCGCCGGAGATTTCCACGCCGTTTTCCGTAAAGTCCTTGTACAATTGAGTATTCAGCCCGTCGGGCATGGTCTCCAGACGGCTGCCAAAGCCCGCGTCAAGCAGCGCACTGCGGACTTTCGCCTCATCATAAAAGGCGCTGCCCGCCACATTGCTGCCCAAGGGCTGGGAGATCAGCTGGAAGTCCTGGAACACGATGGAGAAGATGTCCATATAATCACGATAGTTATACTTGCGGATATCGATCCCGTTCAGAAGAATCTGACCTTCCTGCGGATCGTACAGACGGCACAGCAGCTTGATAAAGGTGGTCTTGCCGCTGCCGTTCTCGCCCACAATCGCCAGACGCCGGCCGACCTGAAATTTCATGCTGACATCCTTCAGCGCCCAGGTTTCGGCCCCCGGATATTTGAAAGAGACATTCTTAAACTCCACCTCATACTGCCGGTCGGAACGTTTTTCCGTAGTCAGGCTTCCCTGGTACATCGCGTTCGGAATATCCAGAAACTGAAAGGTCGTATCCAGGTACCCGGTATTCGTTTTGAGGATTCCAAACAGACCGGTCAGCTCAAAGATACTTCCCGTCATCGCGGTCGCGGCCCCCACATACTGGGTAACGCTGCCCACGTCAAAAGCGCCGGCCCACGCCTTCAGGCAGGTGAATACATAGACGGAGCCGGTGATCACGACCGTGATTCCCGTTCCAAGACCGCTGAACATACCAAGCGGCCCACGCGCCAGCTTCGCCAGGACGCCGTCCGCGCCAAAAGCCCTGTTTTTGTCCCAGTAGGCGCTGACCAGATTCTGCTGATTGTACATCCGGATGTCGGTCCCGCGGCCTTTCTGCAGACCGATAAACCCGAAGAAGCTGAACAGGCGGTTGCCAAAGGTAGCATCCTCTGCGGCGCTGCTCCAGTAAGAGATCGCCTTCACATTGCAGACGCCGGCAAGCAGACTGACAAGCACCATAATCGCTGCCAGCACCAGGATGAACACGGGGCTGTTCAGAACAGTGAGCCGGCCCGCGGTTTTTGGAACAGGCGTCGTAAATAGACTTACCGTTAGGGCAATCCCGCTCAAAATACCGATCATGCTCTTTAAACCGGCTTCATACACCTCTGGAACGCGCATAAGTCCCCATCCTGACCAGTTTTCGTTCTGCCTGATCTGCGACCGGAGATCATGATTCTCCTGTTTGTCCATATCGGCGTAATCCATTGAGAACATTTTCCGCGCAAAGAGGATCTCCTTGCGCCCGTACAGGTCGTCGGTCAGCGTTTCCTTCCGCTGGTACAGGAACGCCCTTAACACCGCGAAGAATCCTGTACACAGCACGCCGGCAGCGACCCACCGCCACAGGACCTCCTCCCGGCGCAAAAGCGCCAGTTCTTTCAGAATCTGCGCCGAGAAAAATACCGTGACATAGGGCATCAATGCATCGGCCACAGAGTGGAGCGTCATGACCACAAAGAACCGGGGGCTTACCCCGCGCAGCAGCTTCGCCCCTCGGAGATGTACGGAAAGGGCATGACCCATCGTATTTTTCTTTTCCATTGTCAAAACTCCTTTCCTTCCTGATAATAGCGGCTCTGAATCTCAAAAAGCTTCGCGTATTCGCCGCCCATGGCCAGCAGACTCTCGTGAGTGCCCTCCTCCGCAATCCGGCCGTCCGATACAAAGATGATCCGGTCACAGAACCTGGTGGACGCAAGGCGATGGGAAATGAACACGGAGGTTCTTCCCGCCGTCATGCTGTTATATTTCAGATAGATGTCATTTTCCGCAATGGGGTCGAGGGCTGCGGCAGGCTCGTCCAGCACGAGAATGGGAGCGTCCTTATACAGAGCCCGCGCCAGCATCAGACGCTGAGTCTGTCCGCCGGAGAACAGAACTCCATCCAGATAAACTTCCCGGCCCACGTGAGTGTCAAGACTCTGAGGCAGAGCGGCGATTGTTTTTGTAAGCCCCGCTTTTTCCACGCAGTCCCGGATTCTTTCATAATCGATCTGCTGATTCGTCTGAGCAATGTTTTCGGCGACTGTCACATCCAGAATCGAAAATTCCTGAAATACCGCGCCAAAAAGTCCATAGTATTCCCGGCGGTTGAAGTCCCGGATATCCCTGCCGTTGAGAAGCACCCGCCCTTTTGTGGGATCAAACAGGCCGCAGAGAAGCCGGACCAGCGTGGTCTTTCCGGCGCCGTTCAGACCGACGACCGCCAGTTTTTCGCCGGGGTGGACAGTCAGATTCAGATCATGAATTGTGTCCTCCCTGGCGCCGGGGTAGCGGAACGATACATTCTCCAGTTTCAATTCACACGCCATAACGCGCTTTTTTGTTTCGGCGGCATTGGGCAGCGATGCATTCTCCGGCTTCAACTTACACGTCATGGCACGCTGTTCCGTTTCGGTGGCATTTGACAGCGACGCACCACTTTCTGGCTTCTGTTCACACGTCATGGCGCGCTTTTTTGTTTCGGCGGCATTGGGCAGCGATGCATTCTCCGGCCTCAGTTCACACATCATGGCACTTTGTTCTGTTTCGGCGGCATTGGGCAGCGATGCATTCTCCGGTTTCAGTTCATACTCATCCGCGTTGGGAATCACCTCCCCCTCCTCAAATTTGAAAGGCTCCGGATATTCCAGAAATTCCCGGACACAGGAGATATCCAGGCTCTGCTCATGCAGTTTGACCGCCTGCTGCAGGATTCCCATAACCCAGTCGGTAAATCCTGTGACCGCCGTAAAATACAGAAGAAATTCCGGCACGCCCAAGCCGTCCCTGAGCGCCATATGGATCAGATAGATATAGGCAATCCCGTTGCGGGCCGCCGTCAGCACAGCCTCCGTAATATCTGCCAGAAGGCGCATACGTTCCACTTTCAGCCGAAAGTCCAGGTAAACGTCGTGGACATTCTCCAGCAGCTCATTCATCCAGTCCTGCAGACCGAAAATGCGGATATCCTTTGCCAGTTCAACCGACTCCGCTTTGTCACGGATATACCGTTTCTTCGCGTAATAGATGTCTTCCGCTTCCCTGTGGGTGAACATCCAGTTGTTGCTGTACCGGGACACCAGAAAGCCGATGACGCAGGTGGCGATGACCGCTGCCAGCATCACCCAGTCCAGATGAGACAGAATCGTCAGATAGATCAGGAACCCTCCGGTATTCTGGAGCAGCAGCGTGAGCGTCTGCCAGATCAGCTCCGTCGCCTCCCTGTTGCTTTCACAGGCCAGATGCGCTTTTTCCCGGAG
>CANQAR010000249.1 GCA_947588845.1 uncultured Lachnospiraceae bacterium | reverse complement strand
GAGGCCCTATACAGTAGGGGCGGTGTGGACACGCCTGTAAGAATAAGGGTTGCCTGAGACCTGGGAAAAGAAGGAAAGACCAGACTTCTTACGAATGGGGGATCCGTGCAGGATTCTCTGAAGCCCCCCTTGTCGCGAGTGGGGGGCGGTCCACAGAAAATTACAGAATTACAGAAAATCACAGAAGATTACAGATCACACCGGCAGGGGTTTCTGAAAACTCCTGAACGCTGCAGGGGGCAGGAATATCCTGCCCTTTTTTCGGCTGTCAGATTTTTCATCGGACAGTCTCACGCTTGCGGGATGGGGGAGACCCACTTCATGCTCTCAATTGGCATACTTTCCGGGACAGCTGATCTGTACCATGTGTTCGATCATGTGATGCAGGAGATCAGCCTGCACGGTGTCGGCCGCTTTATAGTAGACTTCCTTGCCGTCGCGGCGGCTTGTGATCAGGCCGCCCGCCCGCAGCTGCTTTAAATGGTGGGAGACCGCCGGGCTGGACATGTTCACCATCGCGGAGATGTTGATGACACACTCTTCACAGTGGCACAGCAGCCAGAAAATACGGGTCCGGCTACTGTCTCCAAGCAGTTTGAAAATTTCGGAGACGACATCAAATTCCTCCGGGGCCGGCATGTGGTCGAATTGATGTTCAAAGGACTGTCCGTGATCGTGCGGCAGCTTTATATCAGCCATGAAGATCGCTCCTTTCTCAGTCTTACAGATTCTTGACAAACAGCGCCCGCACCGCGTTCAGTACCGCGATAATCATAACGCCGACATCCGCGAAGATGGCGAGCCACATGTTTGCGATTCCGACCGCGCCGAGGATCAGGCACAGGATTTTGACGCCGATCGCGAACACAATATTCTGATAGACGATGCCGAGACATTTGCGGGAAATTTTGATCGCCTTGGCAATCTTCATGGGATCATCGTCCATCAGCACGACGTCCGCGGCCTCAATCGCCGCGTCGGATCCCATTGCCCCCATCGCAATGCCGATATCCGCTCTTGAGAGCACAGGCGCGTCGTTGATTCCGTCGCCGACAAAGGCAAGTTTGCCTTTTCCGGTTTTTTTCTGAAGAAGTTCTTCCACTTTGGAGACTTTGTCGCCGGGCAGAAGCTCCGCGAACACGGTGTCGATGCCAAGCTCGGACGCCACCTGGCGTGCGGTTGCCTCTGTGTCGCCGGTCAGCATGACGGTATTTTTTATGCCTGCCGATTTCAGTTCTTTTATGGCTGCTTTTGAAGTCGGCTTGACCAGATCCGAGATGATGATATGACCGGCGTATTTCCCGTCAATCGCCATATGGACGATCGTGCCGACCTTATGGCAGTCTTCGTACGATATGTTCAGCCGCTTCATCAGGCGCGCGTTCCCGGCGGCGACTTCCACGCCGTCAACCTTTGCGATCACACCGTTTCCGCTGATTTCCTGAATATCGCTGGCTCTGGAGCGGTCAATTTCCTTCCCGTAGGCATGCTGCAGACTTTTGCTGATCGGATGGGAGGAAGCGCTTTCCGCGAGAGCGGCATATTCGATCAGAGCTTCCCGGCTCATCGTGTTGTGGTGGACGGCGCTCACCTCGAAAACTCCCTGCGTGAGCGTTCCTGTCTTATCAAACACAACCTGATCCGTCTGCGAGAGCATTTCCAGATAGTTGGAACCTTTCACCAGAACGCCGGCGTTGCTCGCGCCGCCGATGCCGGCGAAAAAGCTGAGCGGAATGCTGATGACAAGCGCGCACGGACAGCTGATCACAAGGAAGGTCAGCGCGCGGTAGATCCACATGCTCCACTCGGCGGGAAGTCCCATCGCGAAGAGACGGACCAGAGGCGGAAGGAAGGCCAGAGCCAGAGCGCCGTAGCAGACGGCGGGCGTATAGACTTTGGCAAATTTGGAGATAAAATCTTCCGATCTGGATTTGCGGGAGCTTGCGTTTTCCACCAGATCCAGGATTTTGGAGACAGTAGATTCTCCGAATTCCCTGGTCGTACGGATCTTCAGGACGCCGGTCATGTTGATGCAGCCGCTGACGATTTCGTCTCCCGCCGCAGCGTCGCGCGGCAGACTTTCGCCGGTCAGCGCGCTTGTGTTCAGCGTGCTGGTACCTTCCACGATCACGCCGTCGATGGGAACCTTTTCTCCGGGCTGCACGGTGATGATGGTTCCGATCTCCACCTCATCGGGATCAACCTGCTCAAGGACTCCGTCCTGCTCGATATTCGCGTAGTCGGGGCGGATATCCATCAGCTCGCTGATGTTGCGGCGGCTCTTTCCGACCGCGTAGCTCTGGAACAGCTCGCCGATCTGATAGAAGAGCATAACGGCGACGGCTTCGACATAATCCCCGCTTCCGGCGAGGCCGGTCGCCATCGCGCCGATGGTTGCCACTGTCATCAGGAAGTTTTCATCGAATACCTGTCTGTTTAAGATACCCTTCCAGGCTTTCTTTAGAATATCATGCCCGATCACGAGATAGGGAACCATGTACAGCAGGAAGCGGATCACGCCGTGCACGGGCACAAAGTGCAGCACGATCATCAGAACCGCCGCAATAATGATACGGAGAAGCATTTTTTTCTGCTTTTTATTCATTTTTTGTTCCTCCATTATGACAGAGCGCTCCGCATGGGAATTTGGTTTTGATCTTCCCGACCAGTTTGCACGGTTCGGATTCCGCTGCGGCGGAGCGGTCATTTACTGTGCCGGATATTTACAGATAGATCTCGCAGTCATCCTCCACTTTTTTGCAGTTCTTCAGGACGTCCTGCATGACAGTCTTGGGAGCGGCGCCTTCTTCAAACTCCACGATCATCTTCTGTGTCATGAAATTGACGGTTGCGTCTTTTACTCCAGTGGTATGCTTTGCCGCGTCTTCCATTTTGTTTGCACAGTTTGCGCAGTCGACCTCGATTTTGTAAGTTTTTTTCATTTGATTTTCTCCTTTCGATTCAACGATTAAATAAATGTTTAATTGTTTTTTCTTTACTATATACGAAAAAGGTATGATTGTCAACAGGAAAATTGCTTTAATTGCAGTCTGTTTTGGTTCTTCAAAAAATCTCTGACATAAATCACTAAAATAATAAGAAATATATTAATGTAGTTTAAATTATTTGAAATATAATAATTGACATAATTTTTAAAATGTGATAAAATCAGGAAAACAAGATCAGGAGGGGTTTATATGCTGACAAAAGAAGACTTAAAAGAACTTTCCCAACTTCTGGATACCAAACTCAAAGCAGAACTGGATCCTCTTAAGAAGGATATCAGAGAAGTAAAGGCAACGTTGGAAGAACATGGGAAAATATTGAATGAGCACAGCAAAATACTGCAGGAACACAGTGAAATACTTCACGAACACAGCAAAATACTGCAGGAACACAGTGAAATACTTCACGAACACAGCAAAATACTACAGGAACACAGTGAAATACTTCACGAACACAGCAAAATACTACAGGAACACAGTGAAATACTTCACGAGCACAGCAAAATGCTTCAGGAACACTCGCAGGGAATTCGGGAGATCAGGCTGGAACTCGAAAATGAGATCAGGCCTGCCATTCAGATGCTGGTGGAGAATTACGTACCTGCCGCTCAGAGGTATGAAAAGGATTCCCGGAGACTGGATCAGGTCATCTCAGATGTTGAGGTGTTGAAAAAGGTGGTGTCAGGACACAGCAGTCAGATCAGGCAGCTGGCACAGGCTTGAAACAGGCCCAAAACAGGCCTGAAATAAATAAAAATATTGACACAGCACGTGGTATAT
>CANQAR010000248.1 GCA_947588845.1 uncultured Lachnospiraceae bacterium | reverse complement strand
AGAATAGGTGAGGTGAATGAGATGGCAACGAAAAAGCTGATTGAGGTGGCATTACCTCTGGAAAAAATCAATGCAGAATCAGCACGAGAAAAATCAATTCGCTTTGGTCATCCGTCTACACTGCATTTATGGTGGGCGCGTCGTCCGCTGGCTGCTGCTCGTGCCGTGATATGGTCAAGTTTAGTGGATGACCCGTCCTCTCATCCGGAGAAATTCCCAACAGAGGACGAGCAGAATCGTGAGCGCCAGCGCCTTTTTAATATTTTGGAAGAGCTTGTCGTTTGGGAAAATTCCAACGATGAGCGTGTTCTGGCAGCAGCGAAAGAAGAAATTCTGAAATCTACCGATGGAAATCCTCCTGAGTTGTTGGACCCATTTGCTGGCGGCGGTGCTATTCCTTTGGAGGCTCAACGTCTGGGATTGAAGGCTCATGCTCATGACCTAAATCCTGTGGCGGTCATGATTAACAAAGCCATGATTGAGATACCACCTCGCTTTGCAGGGATGCCCCCAGTCAATCCTGATGCAAAAATAAGTCGGTTGACTCAGACTTGGAGTCATGCACAGGGATTAGCAGAAGATGTGCGTTATTATGGCGAGTGGATGAAGCAGGAAGCGTGGAAACGCATTGGACACCTCTATCCAAAAGTGAAAGTGCCACATCAACAAGGTGGTGGAGAGGCCACGGTCATTGCATGGCTTTGGGCGCGTACTGTGAAATGCCCCAATCCTGCCTGTGGATGTGAGATGCCACTTGTAAAATCTTTTGACTTGTCGAGGAAAAAAGGACAGGAGGCTTTTATAGTACCGGAAATAGACGGTACGAAAATAAGATTTACTATTTCTAATTCAAAACCTAATACAAGTGATGGAACCATCAACAGGCAAGGCGCTCATTGCATTCGTTGTGGAGCCGCTGTTGGGTTTCCATATATTCGTGTTGAAGCTCAAAATGGCCGTATGGGGACGCAACTAATGGCCATTGTAGCCGAGAAAGATAAAAAGAGAATTTATTTACCACCGAACGAGGAACACGCTGCTTTTGGATATATGGATAGGCCGGACGATTATCCTAACGCTGACCTTCCTTTCAATCCAAGAAACTTTCAAACACCAAACTACGGAATGAATACTACCGCAGACCTTTTTACCAACAGGCAATTAACTGCTATGACTACTTTTTCTGACTTAGTTGCGGAAGCTCAAGTTTTGGCAGAACAGGACGCAATAAAAGCAGGTTTTCCTTCAGACCATATTCCTTTGTCAGAAAACGGAAGCGGGGCTAAAAGCTATGGCCAAGCTATTGGCGTATATTTAGCTTTTGGGGTAAGTAGGCTCTCTGACATTTGTAACTCTCTTTGCCGATGGGAAAGCAGTAAAA
This sequence comes from uncultured Lachnospiraceae bacterium, assembly GCA_947588845.1. Taxonomy (GTDB): domain Bacteria; phylum Bacillota; class Clostridia; order Lachnospirales; family Lachnospiraceae; genus Choladousia. The sequence continues at coordinate 2,429 of CANQAR010000248.1, read as the reverse complement.
CACAAGTGCGTAATTTGTTTGGAAGGCAAGCTATACCCATGCTCTGGGACTACGCTGAAAACAATGTTTTTGCTGGTGCCGCAGGAGATTATACGGTTAGTCTTGGAAGCATTGTTCGTGTAATAAACAACTTTTCTTCTTCGACAATCGGATTTGCTGAGCAATTTGATGCTCAAAGTAGAAATGGTTTCCATGAAATAATGGTATCGACAGACCCTCCATACTACAATAATATTGTATATGCGGACCTTGCCGACTTTTTCTATGTATGGTTAAGACGGTCATTAAAGGCAACTTATCCTGAATTGTTTCGCACTTTGCTCGTTCCAAAAGCAGAGGAACTTGTAGCTACACCTTATCGCTTCGACGGCAGTGTCGAAAAGGCAAGAGATTTTTTTGAATCAGGTATGTTGATGGCGTGCAAGCAAATAAACGAATGCACCAGAGAGGATATTCCTGTTACCATTTACTATGCCTATAAGCAGAATGATACAGATAATGATGACCAGCAGATGGCCTCCACAGGTTAGGAAACTATGCTTTCAGCCATTATTCAAGCAGGTTTTTCTATAACTGGAACATGGCCTATGAGGACTGAGCTGGCAAATCGTCCTGTTGGGAGTGGGGCAAATGCTCTTGCTTCATCAATAGTACTTGTCTGCCGTAAGCGTCCTGGTGATGCCCCTCAGACGACTCGCCGCAATCTTGTTAATCAGCTTCGTCGTGAGTTGCGTCCTGCTCTGAGAAAACTGCAAGAAAGCAACATCGCCCCGGTGGACTTAGCGCAATCTGCCATAGGTCCTGGCATGGGTGTTTTCTCCCGCTACAAGCAGGTGTTGGAAGCAGACGGAACGCCTATGTCTGTGCGTAGTGCGTTGAAAATTATTAACGAAGAAATCGACTTGTATTTTAACGAGCAGGTTGGCGATATGGATTCTGCCAGCCGGTTCTGTGTCGATTTGTATACGCAAAATGCTTTCAACGACATCAAATACGGCGAAGCAGAAATCCTCGCAACGGCAAAGAGTACGTCTATACCTATGATGGCTGCTCATGGCATCCTCTATGCAAAGGCAGGTATCGTACACCTGCTTGACCGGTCAGAAATGACAGAAAAAGTTGATTCCAATGAGCAATGTATCTGGATGCTGACCCAGCAGCTTACACAGGCAATGGCAAAAGGCGGCATTGAAGCCTGCGCAAAGATTCTGGTAGACATTTTCGGTTCCAATGGAGAGAGAGCGAAAGATTTGGCTTATCGGCTCTACACGATTGCAGAGCGCAAAAATTGGGCAAATGAAGCGTATGCCTACAATGCGCTTGTGGTAGCATGGCCGGATATTCAGGCGAGAGCTGCCGCTTTGAAGGAGGCTGTGCCGGAGCAGCTTGATTTGTTCTCAACCGGTATGCTTGACCAATGATTTTGAGATAGAAAGGGGGCGTATTCTCCCATGGATAAGTTAATAGAGACTGCGCTCCCGCTGACGGAAATTAACGATGCTGCGATTCGGGAAAAGGCAGGGAAAGCCGGTCATCCGGCGAACCTTCATATGTGGTGGGGGCGAAGTCCTTTAAGCTCTTCCCTTGCTACCTTGTCGGCTGCGCTGTTGGATTTTTCAGCGGAAACAGTATCTGATGATATGATGCTGCTTGAGAATGTCGCTTCCGGTGACAAGAAGGCTCTTGAAGCGGTGCGCGGCAAACTGCAAGAGTGCGGAGTCCTGCCAACGGTGTGGGATGCTTTTGCCGGCTTTGGTGGAATCCCTATCGCCGCTGGAAAGCTGGGATTAAAATCTATCGCGAATGATCTGAACCCAGTGGCTGCGATGTTGACAAGGGCAGCGGTTGACATTCCTGCCCGGTTTGCCTCCATGCGGCCGGTTCATTCGGGAGCTGCCGGACGTGTCGTTTATTCCGGCGCAGAGGGACTTGCGGAAGATATTCAGTTCTACGGTGACTGGTTGGAAAATCAAGCATTGAAGCGATTGGCAAAAGTTTACCCACAGATGGAAAATGGAGAAATCCCTTTTGCGTGGTTGTGGGTGCGGACTGTGAAGTGTCCGAACCCTGCCTGTAATTGCCGGATTCCATTGGGGAACTCTTATATCCTTAGTAAGTCAAAAACATCTAAGTATTGGGCTGAACCGGTTGTCGAAGGCGACGACATACGTTTTGAGATTCATGAGGGTGATTGCACTACCGATAAGGAGAGTAATAAAATCGGCACGGGCGGCGCAAAGTTCCGTTGTCCTGTGTGCGGAGAAGTAACGACAGACGAATATATCAAGAAAATGGGTGCCGCTCATGAACTTGATGCAGAGATGATTGCTGTCGTGACGAACACTGATGGCATGAAATCATTCCATTTGCCGGACAAGATACAAGCGGATGCCGCTGATGTAAAGAAACTGGAAGATGTTCCTCCCGGA
>CANQAR010000247.1 GCA_947588845.1 uncultured Lachnospiraceae bacterium | reverse complement strand
CGTCGATGGCCGCCGTCCGGAGCTTTCACAGTGAGTATAATAGAAAATGGTCAAGAAAGCGGGCAGGAAAAACGTCAGGATTTTGTCAAGATTATGCGGCTGTTTCGCGCGGCAGGAGGTGAATTTTTTCAGTGGAATCAATCGAAAGGGTTGAAAAAATAAGACTGTGGCTGTCATCTCAGCCGGAATCCGATTCCCCACACGGTTTCGATATAATCCGTACCGCCTGCTTCCTGCAGTTTTCTGCGGAGGTTGCTGATGTGCTGTTTCAGGGAGCGCTCCGTGCAGTCCGGCGTATCGAGACTGATACGGTCCAGCAGGACGCTTTTGGAGATGGCCCGTCCGGGATTGCTCATCAACAGCTTTAAGATGGCAAATTCGGTACGCGTCAGCTTTACAGGCTGCCCCTTTACCATTGTTTCGAGCGATACAATATCCAGCGTCAGATCGCCTGCGGACAGCAAAGAAGAGTCTTCTGTTTTTTCCGTTTTTCGAAGCTGAACGGCGATGCGCGCAAGGAGTTCTTCCGTGTGGAAGGGCTTGGTGATGTAGTCGGCGGCGCCTCCAAGCAGAAGAGAGACCTTATCCTGCACCTCCGCCTTTGCGCTCAGGACGATCACAGGGATATTCCGGATATGCGGCAGCACATCCTCGCCGGAAAGTCCGGGCAGCATCAGATCCAGGAGAATCAGGTCCGGCCTGTTCTGCGAGAGCAGATAGAGAGCCTCCGTGCCGGAGTAGGCGCGCAGCACGGCGTAGCCCTCCTGCCTCAGAATTTCGGTCAGCACGTCCCCGATATGGACGTCGTCATCAATAATTGCGATTGTTTTTCTCATAATTTCTCTTTCTTTATGTTCTGCGTCGGCTGAAATGGACGAGGACCGCTGTGTGATCCTTGCCTGGAATCGATCGAAACGCAGAATAAATACCCTGCAGTTTTACGTATATCACGATGCCTGCAGAGAAACTGCCGGCCGTCCGGATCAGATAAGTCCCAGACCCGATAAAGTGAACACAAACAGGAAGATTGTCACAATGCAGAACAGGGAAGTCATGACGACAATTTCCCCTGCAAGAGCCCCGTTTCCTCCCATTGACTGTGCCATGGGAGCGGACGCAACCGCGGTGGGAGCCCCGAAAACAGCGAGTACCGCGATCAGAGAATCGTTTCTGAATCCCAGAAGCACGGCGATTATTAACGCGGTCAGAGGGATCACCACGAGACGCCCCAGAATGGCCGCCGTCAGATATTTGCGGTGACTGACCAGGCTGCGGAAGGAAAGGAGACCTCCAAGAATCAGCAGAGCCAGCGGTGTGGAAATATCGCCGAGCGTCTTCAGCGGAGAGGCAAGCAGATCCGGAAGAGGGATTTTCAGGAAGCTGAACAGGGCGCCGAGAATGCCCGCGTCCACCAGAGGATTTTTGAAGACGCGCAAAAGCAGTCCGGTTTTATTGACTGCCCCTTTGCGCATGACCTCGAACAGGACGACGGCGAGGATATTGAATGCCGGAACAACGAGAGCGGCCAGTGCGGCGACCGTGGCGATGCCTTCGTCTGAGCACAGGGAGCCTGCGATTGCGGTGCCAAAAAGCACATAATTGCTCCGGTAGATACCCTGAATAACGGTAGCGGCGTCTCCATTGTTTTTAATGAACCGTGTGACAATAAAAAATGTAACAATAAATATCAAAAGTATCACACACATTACAAAGAGAAACAGATTCGGGATGATTACTCTGGTCAGATCAGATTCGTAAACGTCAAAAAACAGAGCAAACGGGATAATCGCCTTGAAGGTCATCTCGTTCATCTGTTTAAAAGAGATTTCTGATACGAGACCGAGTTTTCTTATAAAGCCTCCGATGACCATGTAAATCAATAAAGGTGTTACAACTGAAGCTGCCAGAAAAAAACTTTCCATGTCCCTTACCTCCATCAACATTTGTATATGGACAGGAAACCGGCTGGTCCTGCCCGTGCGGGTGTTATTTTAGCATATAGTTCTGTGTTTTACCAGATGGATTTAAACTGTAAAACAGGAATCTTAATCTTGTGTTTTTCGAACATATGTTCTATAATAAAGAAACAGAGAACAGGAGATGATGAAGTGATTCCAATGATCGATAAGAAAACAACAGGACAGCAGCTGAAATATTTTATGGAAACGCGCGGATTTACGCCGAAGGACATCCAGGAATATTTGTCGCTTTCGTGCGTGCAGACGGTGTATCGCTGGTTTATGGGAGTGAATATCCCGAATATAGACAACCTGTATGCGCTGAGTAGCCTGTTTGAGACGAGTATTGACGCGCTGGTTGCGGGAGAACGTTTGGAAGAAACGCCGGAGCGGGAGAAGGAGGCCCCGTCGGCCGCCCGGTAAAGCATATTGGAAACGGTTTCGGGCGGCTTTCACTGCCTGGGAAATGAGAAATGAAAAAAGAAAAAGCCTTGAACACTCAAGGCTTTTTCAGCGAGCTGGAAATGGGACTTGAACCCACGACCTACGCATTACGAATGAGAATAATCACATTTTACAAAATCTTGCAATGTTTAAAAATACGCATAAATTCAATGCTTTTTTGGAATCTGTTTTTTCTGCTTTATCTTTGTTTTCGGTCGATTTTGAAAAGTTCGGTCGACAACCGGTCGATCGGATCCATTTTATTTTGCAGATCTCAGAAGAATATTCTCCAGTTTATCACAGGCCGATCTGTTTAATTCCTTCAGATATTCAGCATAGATATTTAAGGTGGTGGAGGTGTTTGCGTGTCCCAGTATGCCGGATACGGTACGGATATCAACGCCCTGCCCGATCAGCTCACCTCTCCTGCATCCGGTAAACATGGCAAGATAAAAGAAAAGCTTTAACTGCTGCTGTATGGTATGTTCTGCCTGGTATTCAGTGATGCTGCAGATATTTTTCGGTTCGTCTGCCCTGCGGCGGCTGTATGTGTACAGCAGAGGATTATCCAGGATGCGGAGAAAGATTTCTGACTGTTCCTGATTGAAGTGCATGACTTTTTCTGCATCAGGAGTGATTTTTTTGATCTGTACGCGCTCCATGGGATTTCCTGTGATCAGATTCCAGCGGACGGCCTGCGAAAGCATGGCGGACAGGACGGCCATTCTGCGCTTGATCGTGCCATGTGATAATGTATGGGATCTGTCTGTTAATTTTTTCTGGTTCTGCAGGCGGTTTACATATTCCTGCAGAAAGAGCGGACTCAGATTTTCAAGAGTCATATAGCCAAAATCTGTTATGAAGAGATTTATCGCTGCTCTGGTACTCTGAAGCGTTCTTGGGGCTTGATACAGCTCTGCATATTCTGCCAGGTATTTAGCGGCGTATTTTTCAAATGTGAGAGAACCGCCTTCTGTGTAAACTCCTGTCAGGATCTTTTTTTCAAAATCAGCAGCGAAGGCGTTCACTTCCTTCAAAATGGTTGCGTCTGATTTTGGATGTCCCTTTGCTGTGAGCAGATCAGGCCGGTATGTAGTGGATCGCGTGATTTTTTTGTCCTGACTGTCGCGACCGCAGCTGACAGTGATCAGGTAGGAGCCGTTGGCTTTTTTCTTGATGTATGCCGTAAAATCACCTCATTTCAGTATTTGACAAGGGTCAGAGATCATCGTATAATATGCTTGACAAGACAGCCGGAAGGCGAGTGCACATCACCTGTCCCGGCGAGTAGTTTTAGGCTAAAAAATAGCTGTCCAACTTTTTGCAGGGAGCGGGACGGCTATTTTTTATGCGTCAGATTCAGAATGGCACAGATTAACAGGCCTATGGTCAGCAAAACCATAAATTCCTCATATGTACTCATAATAATCACCCCTTTCCGCAAGACTCGGAACGGGTGAGAGCACGTCCCCCGGCTGCC
>CANQAR010000246.1 GCA_947588845.1 uncultured Lachnospiraceae bacterium | reverse complement strand
CTGAACAATACGCTCTTGTTCCTACGGTCTTTATTTACAGAAAAGACAGCTTTCTATCCGGCGCCATGTGCAGCTTCCTCAACGCAATCTGAGGCCTGCCGCCGGACCTGCAAAACACCCGGAATTATCTGTAAAACAGTGACGGCTGCCGCTCTGATACGGGCGGCCTGCCGCCTACCCTGCTGCTCACGGAAACAAAAGTTCCGCGATATGTCTTCCGTTTGCCTCTCCGAGCAGCAGCCCTTCCAGGCAGTAGTGGCAGTAACATACGATGGTTTCCGTATGGAATCTGCTGCAGTACTCCCCATCAGGGCTTTCCCCATTTCATCCTCCTGTCCGCTCATTTCGCAATCTGATTCAAGAACTTCTCCACCGCCACATTCCAGAAACGCCAGTCATGGATACCCGTCCACTCTTCATACGCCGCATCGATATGGTTCTCCTGCAAAAACTTACGAAAATCCTGATTCATCCCGTAAAGGAAATCCTCCGTTCCTATATACTGATAAATCTCCGGCAGTTTTGTGCCCTCCCGGATCCACTTTCTCAGGAGATAATACGGATTGTCCTCATCGCGAAGCTCCCCCTCGCCGATCGTTCGATTCAGATTATCCCTGAGAATCTGCCGATCCTTATCATTATCATGAAAGTCCGGCATCTGATCCGGTCTGACCGCCGCTGAGAAAATGCCGATTGCGGCAAACCTCTCCGGATATGTAAGCCCGATTTTCAGCGTTCCGTATCCTCCCATTGACAGTCCCGCAATAAATGTGTCTTCCGGCTTATCCGACAGCGGAAAATATTTTCTTATATATTTCGGAAGTTCATCTGTCAGGTAAGAAAAATACCGTTTTCCCGCAACGCTGTCCACATAAAAGCTTTCCTCAGCCGCAGGCATAACAACCGCAATCCGGTGTTCCTTTGCGAAAAACGCGATCTGCGAATTCTGTCCCCAGCTTTCATGATTATCTCCCCGCCCATGCAGCAGATACAGCACCTTGTATCTTTCATCCTGTTCTTCCTCTCCCCAGGCCGAATCTCCCGGTATGATCACATTTACATTTGTTTCGTAGGCCAGGTATTTTGAGTAAAAACAACATTTAAATAGAGCCATCCTTTTCGCCTCCTGTTAAAATAATTCTTGCTGCTTCTTTAATATATCAGAAAAAAATTCCCCGGTATTTCCGTTTTTTTCTCTAAAATTGTCATTTCTTGTTTTCCTGTCCGCCTGTCAGTCATTCATTTTGAGAACTTCCGCAGCTTTTCATAAAAAACGACAATAAATGCTAAAAAAATGGAAATACAGAAAAACCTGACATGGATAAAATTAAAACAAAAAAGCAAGGAGGAACCTGTTATGATGGCATTAAAACATCAGCCGAGCTATTACAAAACGCCCTTCTTCAAATGGCGTCAGAGAGTAGGCTTCGGTATCAGCGATTATGCCTGTAATCTGGCATATCTGCTGACAAACACTTATTTACTTTTCTATTATACGAACTGCGCGGGTATAAAGGCCGCGGACGCCGGATTTATGTTCGTCGTCACGAAGTTTATCGACGCGATAACCGACTATCTCACCGGCGCCTGGATTGACCGTACGGACACCAAGATGGGACGCTACCGTCCATGGATGCTCTTTGGCGCGCCGGTTCTTGCTTTCGGTATGATCATCCTGTTTTCTGTACCGACCGGATGGGCATATATGGCCAAGATGGTATGGGCATATGTCAGCTACGTTATCTTTTCATTTGGATATACGCTGGTCAATATCCCTATGACTCCGATCGTTACGAGCCTTTCCCCGGATCCGGTTGAACGTACCAACATCGTGACCACAAAGCAGATGTTCGCCAGCCTCGGATCTCTTACTTCATCCTTGTTTGTGCTTCCGATGGTACAGTTTTTCTCCGGGAGTAAGGATGCCGTAGGCAGCGCGCTCGCTTCCGGCTATCGTATGACAAACGTTGTGCTTGGCGTCATCGTTATCGTCCTTATGATCATCTGCGTATTTAACATCGAAGAGATCAACCCGCCTATCGTCGTCAAGGAGGAAGATACGGGCAAAAAGGCAAAAAGCAATATTTTTTCCGATATGAAGGATATCTTTAAGAACAAATACTATATTATGTTCATATTCTTCGTTATTTCGTTCTTTTTGGGTTATCTGGTAATGTACGCCGCAATCCAGTATTATTTTACATATATCGTAGGCGACACAAAGCTTATGTCAATCGCTATGAGTATCATGACGATTGTGCCGATCCCACTGTATCTGCTCACATCTGTTCTGTGCGCGAAAGGCGTTAAGAAAAGCACCTTCTTAAGGATCGGCAGCCTTGTTGCCGTGATTTCCCTGATCCTTATGTTCTTCCTGAGCGGAAAGGTGACGACCATGATCTTTATCACACTGTGGTCGGTAGGATTTGGTTTAAGGCAAAGTATCCTGTTTGCGACGTTCCCTGACATATTCGACTACACGGAATATCAGGTAGGAAGATCACTGGCAGGCACACAGTATTCGATCGCAAGCTTCTGTACCAAACTTGCTTCCGCATTGTCCTCAGCGCTGGTATCAGGCCTGCTTGTATGGGGCGCTTATGATCCAGAAGCCCTGGACGGTATGCTCAGCGCTGGTAAAACGGTTATCGACATAGCAGCCGCTTATCCCAGTACGGTTCTGGCCATAAAGATTGCTTTTATTGGAGTATCGATCGTAACCAATCTTATAGCTTTCCTTGTACTGGTTCCGTTCAAGCTGGAGGACATCTATCCGGAGGTTCGTGCAGAGCTGGACAAGAGACGTGCTGCGGCATCTAAAGAATAAAGAAAAAAGAAAGAAAAGCTCCGGCTGCTTTTTCCGAATGCCAGGGGCTTTTCTTTACTTTTTATTTCTGTATTGCAGTGGCGTCGTGTTATACGCCCTTTTAAAATATTCAATAAAAGATTTGACATTGGGAAAACCGTTCCGATACGCAATCTCTGTCATACTCAGATTTGTGTTACGGATATCCTTCAGACTGTTCCTGACTCGACATGCAATCAGATAATCATGATAGGTAACTCCTGCTATCTGCCTGAACTTTTTTGAGAAATATGCGGGCGCAAAACCCATGTGCTTTGCAACTTCCTCCAATGTAAGATCTTTCGCATAGTTCTCCTCAATATAACCGACCGCCTCCTGGATCGCCCGCAGATTGCTCTTTGTCCCGTTCTCGGGGAGTTTCTCTCCGCTGACAATGCAGTTTTTGAGAAGTATGCTTCCGATCTGCAGCAGCGCCGAGGTAATATCCATCTCGAAGCAGAGTTCCTTCTGGGCATAAGCTCGATCGATCTCCATGATCAGCCCCTTTATCTTCCCCTCAAGATCTTCCGCCCGAGGCATCTCAAACCGGAGTGCGGGGAGATGATCCACATATCCATACAGGAAATCATAGTCCCACAGGATCGTGATAAGTTCCTGATAACGGTTTCTGAGAGGGATTTCGGGATGTGCTGTCCCCATATGAATGTCACCGCTGTTAATGATGATAAAATCGCCGGGGCTCAAGGTCCTCTTTGTACCGTCAACAGTAAATTCCGCTTCTCCCAAAAGCATCAGATTGATCTCGATATGCTTATGCCAGTGCATGGGCACGGTACATTCCGTTCCCGCCAGCTGCTGATGAAGAATCCTGGCAGGTATCCTGTTGATATGCTCGATCTCTTCCTTTCGATACAGCTCTGCCATATTTTCACCTCCCCATCCCTCTGTGCATTTCTGTTTTGCTGCCTTATTGTTTGATTATACACTGATTTCATTATATGATAAATATACCAGTTTCTGATGTGCATTATCTGTATCTGATATAGCAGGTACATAGGTTAAAAACACAAAAAACTTTAAGAAACAGGAAAGTTTTTTGTGTTTAACAAGATTTTCTCATACTGCATAGTCA
>CANQAR010000245.1 GCA_947588845.1 uncultured Lachnospiraceae bacterium | reverse complement strand
TTTTTCTTTATTTTACCACGAAACACAGGGCAGGAACAAACGTTTTGTGCAATTTTTAATTTTCAAACACGCTCTAGAGCTTTCCAACCGTAATCTGGAGCAGACGATCTTACTGATTACCCATGATGAAAAGGTGGCTATGGAAGCAGAACGTATCATTATGGTTGAAGACGGGCGTATTATCAGTGATGAGCGGCGGAGGTAAAGGATATGTGGAAAGATTATTCATCAAACTATATCAGAAATAACCGATCTTCCAGTTTGTCTGTTATGATTGCGGCTTTTATCTCTGCCCTGCTCTTATCTCTGCTGTGCGGATTATTCTATAATGCCTGGAAATATGAGGTAGAACGGATCGAATTGGAGGAAGGCGGCTGGCACAGCCGTATCATCGGTGAGCTCTCTGCGGAGGATATGGAAACGATCAAAAACTTTGCAAATGTAGAGGACGCTGTGGTGAACGAGAAAGGACTGAAAGGGACTGAACCGACAGTAGATATTTATTTCAGCGATAAGAAAGCTGTTTTTTCCGATACGCCCCATATTGCGGAGCAGCTCGGTATCCCGCAGGAACGGATCGTTTATAACTATGAGCTTCTTGCCATGTACCTGATCCGCGATTCCAGAGATACCGCCCCGAGGCTTTTGTTCCCTTTGTTTATTCTGATCACGGCGGCGGCATCTTTCTCACTGATTGTCATTATCCATAATTCTTTTGCGGTATCCATGAATCAACGGATTCATCAGTTTGGCATTTTTTCCAGTATCGGAGCGACGCCGAAACAAATCCGGGCGTGTCTTTTGCAGGAAGCGGCTGCACTCTGCGCGATGCCTGTGATTGCCGGAAACCTGATTGGGATTGCGGGCAGCGCGGGACTGCTGTATCTGGTAGACACCTATATCGGCAGTGATGTTCCGGGGCGGCATCCATTGGCCTTTGGTTATCACCCGCTGGTTCTGGTATTGACACTGCTTGTAACGATCCTGACGATATGGATTTCCGCATGGCTTCCCGCCCGGCGCCTCAGCAGGCTCACGCCGCTGGAGGCGATTAAAAATACCGGGGAATTCCAGCTGAAACGCAGAAAAAACTCCCGTTTGCTTTCGCTGTTGTTTGGAATAGAAGGAGAATTGGCCGGCAGCGCGCTGAAAGCGCAGAGAAAAGCGTTGCGGACAGCGTCCCTGTCGCTTATAGTTTCATTCCTTGCCTTCGCGCTTATGCAGTGTTTTTTCTCCCTTTCCCAGATCAGCACGAGGGAAACCTATTTTGAACGGTATCAGGACGTATGGGATATTATGACTACCGTGAAAGATATGGATGCAGATAACTTTGAAGAAACAGCATCCATTCAGAAACTTGAGGGTATAAAAAGCGCCATTGTTTATCAGAAGGCTTCCGCGAAAAGAATCATCGCCGAAGAAGAAATGAGCGAAGATATGAAATCCTTTGGCGGATTCGCGCAGGCTTCCGCAAACTACGTGTCGCAGGTGGATGGAGGATGGCTTGTAAATGCTCCGATCGTGATTATGGACGACCATAGCTTTGCCGCGTATTGTGAGCAGATTGGCATCAGGCCGCGGCTTGACGGGGCAGTGGTCTTAAATCAGATCCGTGACGTGACAAACCCGGATTTCAGGCATCCTGTTTTCATGCCTTATATAAAGACGCCTGGCACTGATGAAAATGCGGTAAGTGTTTTGAGGCATTCCGGGAATGAAGGGGCGCCATCCGGCAATATCAAGGAAACGACAGCGGAGGTTCCTGTCCTGTCTTATACGCAGGAGGTGCCTGTGTTGAGAGAGGAATACGCAACGCTTGATTATTATGAGCTGGTACATTTTATTCCTGTGTCTTTATGGAAGGAAATCAAAGGGCAGATCGGAGGAACGGAGGAAGACAGCTATATCTGCGTCCGTGGAAAAGAAGATGTCACACTGGAAGAATTAAATACGATACAGGATGAAATTGCACAGCTTGTCGGAGGGAAATATACCATAGAACAGGAAAACCGCATCCAGGAGTATGAATTAAATAACAGACAGATCCAGGGAATGATGGCTGTCTTTGGAGGCTTCTGTATTCTGCTTGCGATCATCGGCATTGGCAATGTGTTCTCCAATACTTTGGGATTTGTGCGTCAAAGAAGGCGGGAATTTGCGAGGTACATGTCGGTAGGGCTGACGCCGAAGGAACTCAGAAAAATGTTTTGTACGGAAGCAGTTGTAATCGCTGGCCGTCCGATTCTGATCAGCTTTCCGATTGTGATCGTCGCAACAGGATGCATGCTGAAAGCAAGCTATATGGAGGTTGGAGTATTTCTGGCGGAAGCGCCGTATGTTCCGATTCTCTTATTTATGCTGGCCATTTTAGGCTCTGTGGCACTGGCGTATTATCTGGCATGGCGGAATGTACGGAAGATCAGTCTGGCCGAGGTTCTCAGAGACGATACGATGATGTAAAGACACGGATACAGCGGCTTTGAGAAAGCACCTCGAATTCAGTGGAGGTGTGAACTATAACCGCTAAATCACTCTGAAACAATGAAGCAAGCCGGCTCTAATCAGCCGGCTTGTTGTAAAATCTCCCCGAGAGCTGCTCGGTCCGTATGGCGTTGATGAACGCCTCAGGGTCGATCTCCTTTACGGTGCGGATCACTTTTTTGGACTCGGCGCTGGAGACAACGGAATACACGACGCTGCGCAGGCTATGCTCATATGAGCCCTGGCCGTCCAGGATCGTTGCCCCGTGATGGCTGACCTGGTGAATGGCGCGGCAGACCTCCAGCGGGTGGTTTGTCACGATAAACAGCGTCTTCTGCTGGTATTTTTTATACAGAAGATGCATTACCTGCGTGGACGCGTACTGGAAAATGATCGAGTACAGGGCCTTGTCCCAGCCGAACAGCAGTCCGGCCAGGGAGAGAATGACGGTGTTGAAGCCCAGGATGATGTTCCAGGAATCCATCCCTTTTTTCTCTGAGAGAAAGATCGCGATAAAGTCGGTCCCGCCTGTCGTTGCTCCCATCAACAGACAGAGGCTGATCGCGAATCCGTTGATGAGGCCGCCGAACAGGCTGATCAGCAGTGTGTCGTAGGTGATCGTGTACTCCGGGATCAGGTCGGTCAGGACACCGGTCAGCAGGATGACGACGCAAGAGTAGAGCGTAAATTTCCTGCCGATAAAACGGAACCCGATGAAGATCGGGACCGCATTGAGCAGCAGGCTGACTGGAGTGTACGGGAGCCGGATATGAAAGAACATTTCGGCGGCCCTCTGGATCAGGACCGTCAGGCCGGTCACCCCGCCAGGGTACAGGCCTCCGGTTCGGACAAGTGTTGCAATATTGGCTGCCATGATGGCGGCCGCCACACAGATCACAGCAAATCTCTTCCCATCTTCTTTAAATGTGAATTTCAATGGGTTCCTCCTTTCGTATGACTGGAACAGTACGTCGCCAGGACAGATGCCGGGCGGCAGACTTCTGGACGGTCTGTGGCCGTATCGCTATTATATTCGCTGAACGCAGTATTTGCAACAGATAGTTTTTTCGGCTGGATATTGATGGGTATTGTTCACAGGCTTGTGCTATACTTTAGCTAAGCTGCAAAGCAACAAATGAGAATTTGTCGAATGGACAACTTTCAGCCAAACAACTTAACACATCAACTGAGAGCAGTAATTTTCCCACAGGAAAACGGCTGCTTTTTTAATAAATAATATTGCATGAGTATATCTTTGGCGAGAATAGTATTGACAAAGTATAGAGAACTCTATATAATAGAGTAAAAGCGGAGGTAAATATGAAGGAATCAATAAAGGAAAATATAAAAAACAATTTGGAACTGTATATTATATGTTGTATACCGATTTTTCCATTTTGTCTGTCAGCTGATTTTTTAATGTATTTATATTTGGCTTGAGAGTTAAAAGTTTGCATCATTAAGAAGCCAGTGAATCCTCACGGACCTCTGGCTTATCCTCCTGCTGTTCCT
>CANQAR010000244.1 GCA_947588845.1 uncultured Lachnospiraceae bacterium | reverse complement strand
TTTTTTGGTCTCTCTGTTCCGGAAGTAATCGATATAAAAGAGAACAGCGACGGAACAGTCACGCTGACGGTGGATGCGGTATGTGATATGGTCATTTGCGATGATTCCGTGATAAGGCATGAACTTACGGTGCAGTTTCTGGAAGATGGAACATTTCAGTATCTGAGTAATCGGATACTGGATCATGGAGCTAAACGTATACCGAAGTACCAGTATCGTCTGGGAAATCAATAAATTATCCGTTATCCGGTTTCGTGGTATTTCCTGCTCTTTTTTGTCTTTTTCTCCGTATTTTACAGGTTAGACGCGGAAATCTCAAATTCGTTACAGGCAGGGAATGAAATGATAGATAAAGAACTGATGAACTTCTGGACAGCAGAAAAAGGAGAAATAGAAAAGAACCGCCAGCTATAAAGCCGACGGCTCTGCAGTTTATTTTCCAGGAGTTGCTGTCTGGGAAACAGGGCTTATAGTAAAGCTGAGGCCAAGCTGCCTGAATATTTTCAGGAGCGTGCTGAGGTTTGGTGTAGATTTGCCGGATTCAATCCTTGCTACGGAGGAATGCGGGAGTCCACACAGTTCAGCGAGGTCTCGTTGAGAGAGGTTCAGATTATGGCGTTGCTCAATCATTGCGCCGACAATCTGGGAAAGTGCCTCAACTTCATCGATATCCCTGGCAATTTCAGGGTTTGTGGCCCTCACATGATTTTTATAATCTGACCAGGTTGCCATATAAGTCACCCCTTTCTGGAAATCCAATCGTCGCGTTCAGCCTTTGCCTTTTCAATTTCACGGCGCGGCGTTTTTTGAGTTTTCTTACGGAACTGATGGAGAAGTACGTAGGTGTTATCCTTGTGATAAAAGTACAGCACTCTGTTATTCCCCGGGCGAAGCTCCCATATGTCATCCTCCAGGTACTTAGTGATGTTTTCGCCCAGCCGTGTGCCGTGGTCTTCAAGCAGCTGGATATACATAAGAATCTGCTTGTGCTGTATTCGAGCATCTTTGCTTTTGACACTTTTCTGCTGCAGGTCGTCAAGGAAGTCCCATAACTCCGAAGTACCATCTGCGGTGCTGTAGAACTCTATGTTGAACATCCGCCCACTCCTTTTTCTTTTGGATATAAAAAACGATAGCAAAAATGCGTTCAAATGTCAAGAAGGGAATGGAAAAAGTACAGGCGTTACTGTTTATTTCTCCAACGGTTTGTAATAAGAATGCCAATCCCTGCGAGTAGAACTCCCACAGCAAGCGAGCAGATCAAAATTTCAGTATGCACATCATAGTCTGTGACCGACAGCCAGCCCAGCGCGCTCCCGACGGCGGTCCAGATACCGGTGATCATAACGATAATTCCGGATTTTATCCATCGGTTTACCCGTGCGTATCGGGCGGTCAGGAAGATCAGCCATGCTGCCGCGGCGAAAAAGCTGCTGACAGAAATCAGATCCGGGAGAGCCTCCGGATAATCCAGAGCAAACAGGAAAAGCATCAGATAAAACCACAAAGTATCCCAGTTCATGGTGAGCAGTCCCTTATGGTTCCGGAGGGCTTCCGGAAGTTCTGCCTGCCTCAGCACAAACGGGAAAAGGAAAAGAGAGATTCCGAATACTGTTGAGGATGCGATCTCTCCAAACCGCAGAAGTCCGCCGTTATCGAAAAACATTTCCACAAAGAAAATGACCAGCAGCAGGGCAGATGTCGAGAAGATAACAGCCTTTGAAAATTTCTTTTTTTCTGAAATAAGAGGAACAACTGTCATCCCTGCCGCAAGCAGCATGGATGCGATCAGAACGGCGTTGGTTTTCCAGTCGGAGTATCCGGGCAGTGTCAGGATCACAGCGATGATAACCGGCAGTATCAGAATCCCGGCCAGAAAGATCCCGGTTTTGAAGGCAAGAGACCGCTCTTTTTTTCTGTGACGCTGCAGAATTTCTTTTGTCTCGATCCGCAGTTCTTTTTCGAATTTTTCTTCATCCAGTGCTGCCAGAATCTGTCGGCATCCGGCGCAGGTCTTTAAATGTGTTTCTACGAGACTGCGGCTTTGTTCGCTGCAGATCCGGTCATGATAGAGCGGCAGAATATCCCGTATCACTTCGCAGGGAATGACCTGTCTGTTTTCATTTATCGCGGTGTCTCTGCCGCTGCCTGTACGAACATCCATAATATCATTCATATAAATCCAGCCTTTCTTTTATTTTAAGTTTTGCCCTGTGATAAGTAACTCTCGCCCAGCTTTCTGTCCGGGAAAAGATTTCCGCGATCTCCGCGAACGATAATTCACCAAATACCCGCAGCTCGAATATCTCTTTGTAAGGTTCTTTCAGATTGTGCAGGATTTTGTGTATGGTAAAAGAAGATTCCCTTGCGACAAAATCATCTTCCATGCGCCGGTGATTTGCCAGGCTTTCGTTTAGGTCTGTCAGCTTTGCTGTCTTTTCCTCCGCACGAAAGTGATCCATACAAAGATTTTTTGCGATCGCGCACAGCCAGGTATACTCGCTAGACTGCCCCTTGTAAGAAGCTTTTGCAGACATGGCTTTCATAAAAGTATTCTGTGTGATTTCCTCTGCCGCAGACGGGTTTTTTACAAGATTCAGAACATAAGAGTACACTTTCATGAAATAAGTGCGGTATATTTTCTCAGTATCCAGCGATATTCACCTCCCTTATGATATTTCGTGAGCACAAAGTGCAAAGAAATCCGTGGCATCATGGGGGCAAAATCCCTTTTGCTCCCAGCATCATTTTACAAGTTAGACGCGGAAATATCAAATTCGTTACAGGCAGGTGATACTGATTTTGAAAAAAATGTGAGCGCAGCAGATGTACAGAAATTCTGAGAGACGTGGACCGTAACAAAATGTAAGGGATTTAGATGAATAGAATTGACAAATAGCTTTGACCAGATTTATAAAATTGAAAAATCGCTGTACCTTAAAGAAATCTGACATCAGCGGACACGCAAAGTCAGGATATTGGCTTCCATCTGGTTTATTATAGAGTCACACGGAAGGAGAGAAGAAGATGGACTGGATCACCGGAATACAACATGCGATCGATTACATTGAGGATCATCTGGCGGAAGAAATTGATTACGACAGAGTGGCCAGGGAGGCGGCATGTTCGGGATTTTATTTTCAGAGGATATTCGGTATGCTCTGCGGTATGACGCTTGGCGGATACATCCGAAGCAGACGGCTCACACTGGCCGGCAGTGAGCTGCAGGCTGCGGACGCAAAGGTGATTGATATCGCTCTGAAATACGGATACGAAAGTCCCGAGAGTTTTGCAAGAGCTTTTTCAAAATTTCATGGGATTACGCCTTCTGAGGCAAAAGCAGGCGGTGCAAAGCTCCGGTCATTTTCCCGATTCTCTGTGAAAATTATAGTAAGCGGAGGGAATATCATGAATTACAAAATTGTGGAAAAAGAAGCGTTCGACATTGTCGAGAAAGTCAGCGCGCATGCCGTTGATCAGGAGGAAAGCGCAAAGACGGTTCCGAAGTTTTGGACGGCGAGTCATGAAGACGGTACAGTTTCAAAACTTTTAGAGATCACGTCTGATAAGTCGTATCTGTTTGGGATCTGCTATGGAAATCTGCCGGAAAATGCAAAAACTTTCGATTATTCGATCGCGGCGGTCTGCGGGAAGGACACTGCAGTTCCGGAAGGGTTTCGGAGAACAACAATCCCGGCCCGCACCTGGGCAGTGTTTGAATGTACAGGAGCCATGCCGGACGCAATTCAGGAACTGTGGCACAGGATTGTCACCGAATTTTTCCCGACGTCCAGGTATCAGCCGACCTGTGAGATGGACATCGAGGCCTACACAAAAGGGGATATGGGAAGCGCCGATTACCGCAGTGAGATCTGGGTGCCAGTAAAGAAGAAGTAATAAATCGTCGGACGCGGAAAGTGAGATCCATGCGGATCTCGCTTTCCTTTCAGTGCGCCCGGCGGGCGCACGTTCTAATGGGTGAAAGTCCCTGACCCGCCCGGCAGTGGGAAGGGTGCAGTCA
>CANQAR010000243.1 GCA_947588845.1 uncultured Lachnospiraceae bacterium | reverse complement strand
AACGGCTGAACCAGACAATTTTTAATCGGCTAACACATGTAGAAAATGGTAAACCGGTAATTTCCAATGATATGCTATATTGCGTCTTTTTCCTGAAATCTCAAAATATGTGGACTTCTCTGATAAAACAGCTGGAACAATTATTTCAGCAATGCAGACACAAAGCCGGAATCAGTGAGCTGTTCAGAGGATTCCGAAACTTGAATCAATATGTAAAGCAGGCAGAAAATGCACTGGATTTAGGGACAAGACTGAATGATAAAAAGTTTTTTTATCTATATGAACATTATAGATTAAAGCACATATTCAAGATACTGAAAGACAGTACTGACAGCCACACAATTATTCACAAAGCAGTACTGGACCTGGAGCAATATGACAAACAAAATCGCACACAATATGCGCTGACTTTATTTGAATATTTAAGAAATGAACGGAAACTGGTAGAAACTGCAAAAAAACTGAATATACACCGTAATTCCCTGCTGTATCGACTGGAAAAAATAGAGAATATCATTGCCGTGGATCTGGATGATCCCGACATACGAATGCAGATTTTACTGTCATTTGGAATACAAAACAATAATCTATAAAAATATTTTATAATTCAAATATTCAGGACGGAAAAAAACAGGACAGCTTATACGAAAGATAAAGCTGCCCTGCATTTGATATAATGACAGGATACTAAAAGGCGCCAGAAACATTGCCAGCTTCTGTCTGGTCTTCTCTCCCCACCTGCTTTTTGCAGCACCGTATTCAAGTTCAAAAACAGTAATAGATGAAACCGCCACATCAGCTGGATTCAGTGAAAACAATTTCGCCGTCAGCGCGGGATAAGAGTTCTTCATAATGTAAATACAGGTATTGGTATCAAGCAGATACATCACAATTCCTCCCGCCCGGGGATTTCAGACCAGTCGGGCTGTTCTCTGTCAGACATGAAGAATTTATGCGCAGTTCTGCGCAGTCATTTCTGGACACGGTTTTTTCAGGCTCCGTTAAAAATTTTCTGCTCGCATTGATTCCCTCCGGTTCGTCCTTCACACGCAGCGAGGCGGAGGAACTCCACGAAATTCTGGACCGGCTTACGGAATCTAAAAGCCGTCCGGAGCCAAAAAACGCAGAACCTGAACTGTGATCGAGTAGGAGGCGGCTTTTCCTCCTGCTCGTCTGCGCGGCCCAGGTGCTGCGTCAGCAGCTGGTTTCCCTGCCTGGGCCTGCGCATTTAAAAAACGGGGCTGTGAAAAATTTCATTTTTCACAGCCTCGTCCTCATTACATTTTAATTAATAGATTCTCTGAACTCAAACGGCTTGATCTCGCGGACTACGTCCATGATCGTGCCGTCGCGTGCCTCAATAATGCCGACCACACGTTCTCCGAACTGTACGCGCTCCGGCTCTCCTACGATTCCGTACGCGATATCGCGCAGCTCCTCGATCGTCTTGAGCGGTACACAGTCCGCGGCTTTCAGCGCTTCCAGGATATCCTGGCGGGCAGGATTGACAGCAACACCGTAATCTGTGACAACCACGTCGATAGACTCGCCCGGCGTGGTAACTGTCGTAACGTCCGTGCAGATTGCCGGGATACGGCCCTGCAGCAGCGGGCAGATGACGATCGTACACTTCGCGCCCTGCGCCGTATCCGGATGACCGCCCTGCGCACCGGTGATCATACCATCGGAACCGACGACTACGTTGCAGTTAAAGTGAATGTCAACTTCCAGAGAAGCCAGCACCACATAATCCAGCTTGTTGACCACCGCGCCTTTGTTCATCGGATTCGCATAAAGACCTGCTGCGATACGGTGATGATTGGGGTTCTTCAGGCTGCGAACGGCATCCAGGTCGAAATCCTGCGTATCCAGAAGCACTCTCGCCATCCCGTCTTCCAGCAGCTGGCACATTGCCTTTGTCAGACCGCCTACGCCAAATCCCATCTTGATGTTACGCTCACGCATGATCTCTGCCAGATAGATCGTCGAAGCGATGGAAGCGCCGCCGACACCTGTCTGATAGGAGAAGCCGTCCTTGAACCACGGCGTATTCACCACGACATCGGTACAGTACTGCGCCATCAGAAGTTTTCTCTGGTCAGTGGTCGGCTTTGCAGCGCCGGTCGCAATCTTGGACGGTACACCGATCTCGTCCACCACGCAGACATAATCGATTTTTGTCATCGGGATATGCGCCGGGAAATTCGGGAACGGCACCAGGCAGTCCGTGATCGCCACACAGTAATGCGCCTGATTGGAGTCAACTACAGCATAGGACAGAACGCCACAGTCCGCTTTGCCGCCGATACCTCTGCAGTTTCCATAATCATCGCAGGTAGGAGCGCCGATAAAAGCGATATCAATCTTGCTCTCTCCGGTTGTGATGGCACGTACTCTTCCGCCGTGGGAACGCATGGTAGCAAGGCCTTTCAGTTTTCCGGTGGAAATCGCTTCTCCGATCTTGCCGCGGACGCCGGAAGACTCAATATTGGTAATCGTGCCGTCCTCGATCATGGGAACCAGCGCGTCATGCGCCTTGCCCAGAGAGCTTGCGCAGATGGTGATGTCCTTCAGACCCATCTTATGTATTTCTTCCATAACCATGCAGACGATCAGGTCGCCCTCACGGAAATGATGATGGAAGGAAACCGTCATGCCGTCATGCGCATTACATTTTACAAGCGCTTCATGGATATCTTTCACCAGTTTATTGTGATGGTTATTCATGACAGGCCTCGTGACAGGACCCGCCTCGGCGAATTCTACTCCGTCTTTATAGAAATTTCCCTGAAAAACTTCTTTTCCGGTGATCTCCAGAATTTCTTCCGGAATATCACGGCCAACCGCATTAATCATAACTCTCCCTCCTTATACACACCGGATGCCTTGGCAAGTTCAAGCGTACGTTTCGCACCATCATAGAAGGCAATATCGATCATCTTTCCGTCAACTGTGAACACGCCGATTCCCTGCGCGCTCTTTTCCTCAATTTCCTTCACAACCTTCTGTGCAAAGATGATATCCTTTGGCTTCGGTGTATAAATCTCATGGACGATCGGAATCTGACGGGGATTGACGATGGACTTTCCGTCAAAGCCCATGGTGTGGATCGTCTCCACATCCTTGCGGAAGCCTTCCATATCATCCAGATTTGTGAACACGGTGTCAAAGCACTGAACGCCAGTCGCACGCGCGGCAATGATCATATGCTGACGCGCGCCCATCATCTCAATGCCGGTGCCACTGATCACAGTCTGAAGGTCCTTGGTATAATCGCCACCGGAAAGGGCAATACCAAACAGACGCTCGGAGGACTCACAGATTTCCATCGCTGCCAGAACGCCGCGCGCGGATTCCAGCGCCGCCATGATCAGTGTGCGGCCTGGCTCTACACCAAACTCATTCTCGCAGGAAATGATTGCGTTCTCCACCATCTTGATATCGCTGGCCCGCTCGACCTTCGGAACGCGGATCGCATCCGCGCCGCCTGCGACAGCACAGCGCACATCTTCCACCCAGAACTCGGTGTCGAGTCCGTTGATACGCACCACACGCTCAACTCCGTGGTAATCAATCTCCCTGAGTGCGTGGAACAGAGAGTAACGTGCCGCGTCCTTTTCCTTCATAGCCACGGCATCTTCCAGATCCAGTATGATGGAATCCGGTTTGTAGATATACGGATCCTTAATCAGTCCCGGTTTCTGAGCATTCAGGAACATCATGCTCCGGCGCAGTCTTTTCTTGTTCGGATTCATTCAATCGCACCTCCCCACGGCAGATTCTTCGTCTGATTGACGGAACGGAATACAGCGCATTCCACTCTCGCCTTAATGGTGCAGTCAAGGGCGCCCTTGTCTACCACGCTGATCTTCAGATTCTCAACTTCCAGACGGTCCAGCGTCTCGTACACGACCTGACGGATACGGTTTCCGTACTGCATCAGAACGGCGCTCTCAAGACTGAACTCAATCCCGTTGCTGCCCGGCTCTACGGTTACCATGCAGTCGCTGGATTCCAGCGTTCCTGCTGTGGCAGGCTTTTTAATTCTCATAGTTATA
>CANQAR010000242.1 GCA_947588845.1 uncultured Lachnospiraceae bacterium | reverse complement strand
CGCCGGCACAGAGTACCGCTCCAGATGCCTCACAAGGGCTTCTCCATGTTCCGTTCCCACAAGCAGAGCCCCTGCAGAATACAATTCATACGGGTTCACATCAAAATATTCACAAATTTCTATCGTTTCCTGTTTCACAGGTATTTTTCTGAGATCCACTTCGAGTCCGACACCGGCATGCTCCGCCATCTCGCGAAGCGCCCCGAATATCCCGCCCTGCGACAGATCGTGCACAGCGGCCCGCCCGAAGTGGTTAACGGCTCGGGCATCCTTCACCACCGACATCAGCTTTTCAAATTCCTTCGCCCGGTCGATCAGAGTGTACGGATAACGGCCCTTCAGCTTCTCCTCATAATTCAGAGCGAGCGCCGCCGTACCTCCAAGAGCGATCCATTTCGTCATCACAAGTTCATCCCCGGGACAAAGCGGACGCCTGCTGCCAAAGATCTTTCCCGGACAGTTTGCATAATCTCCTCTTCGATTCCCGGATTCTTTCATCCATCCAGACTGATCTCCCGTCCTGTCCGCACGGTCTCCTTCTCTATTCCTGGGTTCTGTCACCCATCCAGCTTGATCTCTCGCTCTGTCTGCACGATCTCCTTCTCGATTCCCGGATTTCATCATACACGCAGATTGGTCTTCCGCCCCGCACACATGAGTTTCTCTTTGATTCCCGGATTCCGTCATACGCGCGGGTCGATCTTCCGCTCTGGCCACGGCTCCTGTCGTACCGATTCCCGTCACCGTGTAGACGGCCTCTTTCACCGCATCGGAAACCTGCGTGTGACCTCCGAGAACCTTCATCCCCTGCTCTGCCGCCTCCGCGGCAATCTCATCCATATCACGCTGAAGATCTTTTTCCTCATACCAGTCAGGGATCACCGCCTGCAGCATCAATGCAGCCGGATGCGCGCCTCCCGCGCAAAGATTATTCGCGGCCGCCAGAACCAGTTTCCCCGGATGATGCTCAAATCCCGGGACAGCACAGACAGATGTGTACGCCGTCATCCCTTCCGCAGCCCCAGATAAACCAGATTCCGCCGCACAGGCTCCGTTCATGGATGCAGAGTGTACAGCCCCGGGTTCGTTTTCCCGGTCTGCGCACACAAAATTTTCGTCTTCTGTCTTTTTCGGAATCCGATCATACGTACAGAAATTTTCCCCGTTCTCTCTCTGCATACTTTGTGTAAATTGTGTAAAAAAGACGCAGTCTTCCCCCTGGAACTCTCTGCACTGCACAGAGCTGTCCGCATGGAGTCTGCGGAGAACGGACCGCCGCAAAACGGTCTCGGGAATCTTTCCTGTACGCATGGTGCTGTCCTCCAGTTTCCAATTCTCTCCAGCTGTCAGGAGAATTTCTATCTTTTCTCCCGACAAATCATAATTATTTCCATTCTTCTGTCTGCACGGCCAGTTCGCCTGACGATACATTTCCCCTTCTCTTCAGGCGCTCTCTCTGCCATGCAGCCGATTCTGCATCCTTTTTTCACGCATCCTTTTTTCACGCATTCTTTCTGTCGTGCAGCCAGTTTTGCCCACGACACACGGCATTTTTCTCTTCTGGCGTTCTCTTTGCTACGCAGTCGGTTCTGCCGGCGGCACCTCCGCCGGTGGATCTGTCTGCGGCGCATCCGTCTGCGGTGCCTGGGATTCCGACTGCGGCGCGTTTGTCTGCGGCGCCTGCGTCTGAGGCTGAACCGGAGCCTGTGTCTGAGGCTGCGGCGGCGACGCAAGAACTGCCTGCACCTGCTGCAGATTATTCTGCGCGATGGCGCTGTTCAGGGCGGAGGCAAGCAGCGCATTCGATGTGCTCACTCCCACCTCATAAATCGCCGGTGTCGCCTCATAATAGCTGGAATTGACCTGTACAGTATCCGTCAGATTGCCGTCAATGTAGATATTTTTCCACAAGACAGCCGACAGTCCCTCATGCGGGGACTGCGTCTGCGCCAGATAGCCGGCACTCTGGTCCGACCGCGCAACCAGCCGGATATTCGACGACGGGTCCGTGCGGCCTGTCACCTCGCTGACAAATTCGAGCGTACGGTTCGCCGGACGCGTCTCCTTCCCGTAAATCGAGAAGGTCAGCGTGCCGTAATAAGCGGAACCTGCTATATAAATCGGAGAGTCGAGATTATTCGTAAATACAAGATCCATCAGACCTTCCGCGATCGCGGCGTCCTTTGACGGGTCAACGTAGGATACCGTCATCGTATGATTCGATCTCTCGTCAATCTCAATCTCCGCCTTCAAAAGCGCATTGTACAGCGTCGTGGAAACCTGACACATGCCTCCGCCGTACGTATCAACCACCTGCCCGCTCTCATAGGATGGAGCAGGCTCATATCCATTTTCCGCGGTAAACGGAACAACCGCGGCCGTAACCGAAAACCCCTCGCCCGGCATCAGAAGCGTTCCGTCAATCTTGGACACTCCTGTCTCAATATTCTGAGCTCTCGCGGCAGAGGAAGAAGAGTAATCCGTTGTTGCAGTCCCAAGGACATGATTCATTTCATCCACCGTCTCTGCATTAATCACAGGCGATGTCCTCGTCACTTCCACCGGAACAACAATGTTCTCCATTTTCCACTCAGCGATGTACTCATTCAGCGTCCCGAGCGTCGCTTCTTCCTTCAGCGTAAGACCGTCCGTACCACCCTCCACATAGAGCATGCCGTCATCCCCCATGTGGACGGTTCCCTCAACCGGCTCCGAGTTAAACGCATTGCACAGCTGCACAAATTTCCGCTCCGATTCCTCGTCAACCGCATATTCTATATCATAATGAACATTCTGATTCTGAAGATCCTTTTTTTCCTTGTAACGGCGTATAATGTTTCCCGTCGTTCCTACCTTGCTGATCTCCTCGATCAGATCCGTATTCTCCCAGGTAAGCCCCAGCTGGCCGAGCGTCGCCGAAACCTGGTCGTCCCCCATCTGCAGCGTGATCATCGCGCTTGAGAGCTGACTGACCTGCTCGCGCACCAGTTTCTCCGCCTCCTGCGGCGTCTTTCCTCCTACGTCCATATCTCCGATAAAAACTCCGTCACTGATAACCTCGCTCTCCCCCGCAAAGGCTGTCACTGCCTGGAGCACAGAGATTCCAAAAGCGCAGAGAATCCCCCTCATCCATCTGTTTTGCATAATATCCCCTATCCTTTGTTATAAAACGACTATGACTGCGCTGCAGGCACCACCATGAACCCTTCAGCTGATAAAAGCCGATGCAAACAGTCCCAGCACCATGGCCGCCACAATAATAATCACGATAACCGCCGCGATCTGCTGCTTTTTCTTACTGTTAAAATTCATCATATCTGTCACCTCTTAAGTCTTCCATACTGCGAAATAATGCTGTCAATCATGCGGGACGCCTCACTTTTTGTAAGCGTCTCTATTTTTACGTTGCTTTCTATTCTATGACATTTTATCAGATCCCGCAAGTATACTTTTTGTGAATTTGTGATCGGGCTCATCTTCGGCACTCTGCATGCCATCGGCTGCGGCTCAAACAGGTCCGGATACTGCTCTCCAAATTCCCTCTTCAGCCGCTCATAGATCCGGGACGCTGTCAGCGCGTCGTCGAGCGCCCTGTGATGATGCTTCTGCGGTATCCCAAGATACGCGGAAACCCTGTCAAGCGACTTCTTCTCCAGCCCGGGCAGACAGGTCCGCGCCATTTTCAGGGTATCCAGGCCGCGGCTCTCATAAGTCAGTCCCAGCCGCGCCATACTGTACTTCACAAAACTGTAGTCAAACGGAAGATTATGCCCGAGCAGCACGCAGTCTCCTCCATCCTGCATTTGCGTAAAGTCAAGAAATCCCCTGACCGCTTCCTCCGTGCAGGGGCTTCCTTTTACCATCTCATCCGTAATCCCGGTCAGCTGCGTGATGATCTGCGGAATCGGAATCCCGCAGTCGACAAATGTCTCATACGTATCTGTTACCTCACCATTCTCAATCCAGAGCGCTCCGATCTCCAGAATCCGGTCATTTGCCGGGGACAGGCCGGTCGTCTCAAGATCCAGCGCTATATAAGTATCCGCCATCTGTTTTCTCCTTTGTTCTGTCATTATCATTCATACATCCGGAATAGCCTTCAGAATCAGCCA
>CANQAR010000241.1 GCA_947588845.1 uncultured Lachnospiraceae bacterium | reverse complement strand
GGATGATCTGTTCAATCATTTCATATCTCGGTCTTAATTTTTCATATTCTGCCTTAAATTCTTCGTCTTCCATAAGCTCTGCCTTAATCTCATCAAAAGAAACGCTTGTTTTACTCACCATTTTTCCTTGTATTGTTCCACACATTCTTTTCTTCACGCCTTTCTAAATTGTGAACTCCTCATTAACTGAAGGTAATGCATTTTCGAGGTTTTTTCCTTCTAAGTTACATTCAAAAAGAAGCAGGTACGCCAAATTCATGACATCCCTGCCTTTGCAGATATTACCTTATCACTTGTCACCGCCTGCTGAAAATTACTATTATGATATCCTGCTTATTTTATCAGCTTCACCTTATAAATCTTCGCAAACTGTGCCGGATAAGATTCCAGTATCATTCCATCATGATAAACTTTGACCATTTTCCCTTTCTTCAATCTGGAAAATGGAACCTTTTTTCCGTTTTTATTGAGAATTCCGGCGGCCTGAGACTTATTAAGCATATATTTGTCTTTTCCGCATTTTCCTACAACACTTTCCCCGTCAATTACTTCTACGATTTTCAGTTTTATCACAGAATACTGACGCGGATTCGCTTTTCGGCTGCTTTCTTCGACCGCTCCGCTCTCTGCCATGGCGCACTGGCTCATGCTTCCGCATAAAACAAATACAAATAAAAGCATCCATGCGGTAAATTGTTTTAACGTTCTCTTTTTCCTCATAGACTACACCTTCCTTCATTCTAATGCTCTGTTTTTTGTTACAATGATCGTTGGCCTGCTTCATTTAAATATTCTACCCCGCTTAGAGTGTTTTGTCAATGCATTCTTCTATTTTTTGTAGAATATTATTATTTTTCTCGTTATCTCGTGATAAGATAAAGAAAATCTAAAATCAGGAGGGCTTTTAAAAATGAGAAACTCTTCCGCATTATCCGATATTGAGTTTGAACTGATGCTGTTTTTCTGGGTTCTGGAGAATCCCGTCACTTTTGCGGAAATTCTGCGTTTCTGCAATGAAGAAAAGAAATGGGCCTGCGCACAAAAAGGAGCTGTCGGAAAATATATCAGTCAGATATTTTTCGACAGTCCCACATTACTGCGAGCTTCTTTCAATCTCCAATGCAGGCAAGCGCAGCTTCTTCATCAAATGGTACTACTTCTGTAACAAATGCTCCATCTTTACTTACAGCTATTACTCTCTCATAACCTTCTTCTCCTCTAAAAATATCTCCTATGTTTACCGCTTCCGGCACTGAAATATTATTATCTCCCGGATTTTTTGGAGCCGACTCATATACCGGATAAGGATAATAAACGGTTTCTCCTGTCGAATCATAAAATTCCTTCAGAAAAAATCTGTCTTTATTTGCATAAGCAAAACCACATAACAGCAAAGATAAAACAACTGACACTAACAATAAGCTTTTTTTCCTCATAGACTGCTCCTTTCTTTTTCTAATTTTGTGCAAGTCCCAATCCCCAAAAGCCAAATAATAAAAAGACAGCAAAAATAAAAACCGTTATTCCGATAAGCACAGTTCCGGTAATTAACATCTTATTTACACATTGTTTCTTTCTATATCTAAGATACAGGTAAAAAATTATCAGTACGCCTCCTGCACTTGTACCCACTATGGAATACCATGCTATCATTTCCAAAATAATCGAATCCACTCATTTTCACCTCCCTTAAAATTTTTAACACCTGATCTGCCATCTTTTAATGTCTTTTTATGCAGCTCTATTCTTGTTTTTCACAGCTTCTTGTTACTCTCATCGTATCATTACTTTCTTAAGTTTTATCTTAAGAATTCTGAAGAATTCTTAAGACGGTTTCTTGTTTTGCTTTCTTATATCATGAAAAACACTATATTAATTATTAAAGATGATAAAGAGTTTCAGAATTGCGGGAGCGCGAAGTGCGGAGCAATTCGTGGTATCATTCATTATCTAAAGTTTCATCTTCATCCCAGCTGGTATCATGAAAATGGGTCCAGTTATCCGTACTATCCACAAACTCAAAATACAGCAGGTGATATTCCTCATCCCGAACCGCCGTAACATCAATCAGCTTCTTATCTCTGTATTCAGGCTCGAACCATTTTTCTTTTACATAACCAGGGCGATCCGGATCAGGGATTTCGTCGTCTTCCATATCGGAAAGATACTCCAATACAGTGCCCTCTTCATATTCATCCTTCAGATACATTACGACCATTCCCGCGAAATACAGCTCCTGACTGTCCTTTTTCCCATCGTATGTCAGTCCCAGTTTTTCATATTCTTTGAACTGTTCCGAATCCAGAAGCTCTTTAAGAGTGTAATTTTCATATGCAGCCACCGGCATGTCCGATACGTCCACGCCGACAATCCTGCCTTCCTCATTTCTGACCAGCTTTTCCTCCGGCAGATTAAATTCCATTTCTGTTCTGGCCACGCTTCCCGGCCTGGCTTCCATTTCTGTCTCGACCGCGCCTGCCGTCACCGTTATCGCTGCTCCCAGAATTGCTGTTCCCAAAATCATCTCGATGTATTTCTTTTTCATGCTTCTAACCATCCTTTCCTGCTCAATTATTTCAAGTTACAACCTCTTATTTTTTGTTAAACTCCGCCCCCTTTCCCCCTCCTTTACTTGTTTTATTCAAATATTCTACTGTAAGTAGAATATTTTGTCAATACATTTTTCTACATTTTGTAGAATATCATTGTTTTTCTTATTTTATTGTGGTAAGATAAAGGAAATCCAAAATCAGGAGGGCTTTTACAAATGAGAAACTCTTCCGCATTATCCGATATCGAGTTTGAACTGATGCTGTTTTTCTGGGATCTGGAGAATCCTGTCACTTTTGCGGAGATTCTGCGTTTCTGCAATGAAGAAAAGAAGTGGGACTGGGCCAAGACGACAGCCCACACCTATCTGACCAGGCTGATGAACAAGGGACTTTTATCCATGAACCATACGGCCGGGACACGGCGGACTTATTTTGCCAGAATCAGCCGCGAAGAATTTATGCGCAGTTCCGCGCAGTCATTTCTGGATACAGTTTTTTCAGGCTCCGTTAAAAATTTTCTGCTCGCATTGACTCCTTCCGGCTCGTCCCTTACACGCAGCGAGGCGGAGGAACTCCACGAAATTCTGGACCGGCTTACAGAATCCGAAAACCATCCGGAACCAAAAAACGCAGGATCTGAAAATTCTACAGGAGGAAAATCATGAAATTATACATCGAACTGATCCTGACCGTCTCACTGACCGGAACCGTGCCGTTCTGCGTGTACCTTCTTCTGAAAAGGAAGCTGGACAGCAAAGTAAGCGCATGCTTTCAGTACAATCTGTTGAAATTTATACTCCTGTGCTTTCTCTGTCCATTCGCGCTGCTGAAAAGCATCCTAGCCAGCACCTTTTTTCCACCCCGTGTCCATCTCGGATATGTTTATCTGGACAACGCAATTCTGAAGACGCAGAACGGCATTTTAATGAATCCTTCCGGCGGGGCATACAGAACGGTCATTCCCATCTGGGGCATTCTTCTGTCTCTTATCGTCTGCCGACAGCTTTTCTGTTACCTCCGGTTCCGGTACAGGATCCTGCTGCAGCTGGCTCCGGCAAATGATCACCGCCAGAATGAATTTTCCGTTCAGCGGACACAGGCCGGACTACGTCGGCCGGTATCCCTTTTTTACTGGGACGCGGATGTTTCCCCTTTTACCTTTGGCTTCTTTCATCCCTGCATAGTCCTCACTTCAGCGGTCTTGGAGGACTCAGTCTCCATGGCCATAAGGCATGAACTGCAGCATATCCGGTCACATGATTTTCTGTTCCGGGCCGCCGCTTTTCTTGCAGTTCTGATCCACTGCTGGAATCCTTTCATCTATCTTTTGTGGAAGGAATTCTGTGAGGTTCAGGAGCTGGCGTGTGACGAGAAAATAACTGCCCCGCTTTCCCCCGAAGCCGTGAAGCAGTATGGCTGTTCCATCGTTGCCATTGCCGCTCACACCAGCAGGCCGCCTGTTTTTACCTCCCAGATGGCGCAGAATGGGAAAAAGAGCCTCCGCCGCAGAATCGTGCGTCTGAGTGCCCGCTTTGACAGGCGGAGCCGTCCGGCGGCCGTGCTCCTGCTTCTTGCCTGTCTGGCAGGATTCTGTCTTACCGTATATGCG
>CANQAR010000240.1 GCA_947588845.1 uncultured Lachnospiraceae bacterium | reverse complement strand
TATGGGTTTCGTATGTCTTGCCTCAATCCTGATTTGGATAAAATAACCAAAGCATCCTAATTTTCAAACACACTCTAGGGTGGTCAAAGACGATCTTGAAAAAACAATACAACACGGTAGTCGTATTTCAATTGCTGCTGCCTGCTTTTCCATATATGCGTACCAGGAGCTTCGTCAGCAGCTCGAAGCCTGTAGTGAATTGCGTTTTATTTTCACCTCACCCACATTTGTTGCGGAGAAAACTCCGAAAGAACGCAGAGAATTTTATATTCCCCGTCTGAAGAGGGAGAAAAGTCTCTACGGTACTGAGTTTGAAGTGCGTCTTCGTAACGAACTGAAACAGAAGGCCATTGCAAAGGAGTGCGCTGAATGGATGCGCCGTAAGGTGCGCTTTAAGTCCAATACGACCCGTGATGGTATGAACAATTTCATGCTTGTTTCTGATGAGAGCGAGACGTATACATATTTACCTATGAACAGTTTTACTACTGTTGACCTCGGCTGCGAACGCGGGAATAACCTTATAAATATGGTGACCCGCTTTGAAAGCCCAGCAAGTACTGTGTTCCTCCGGATGTTCGATGCTGTGTGGAATGATGAAGAAAAGTTGAAGGATGTGACCGAAGAAGTTATTGATATGATTTCCACGGTCTATCAGGAGAACTCCCCAGAACTGATTTATTTTATGACGCTGTATAACATATTCAGTGAGTTCCTGGAAGACATTTCCGAGGATGTTCTGCCGAATGAAGCAACGGGCTTTAGGGACAGCATTATTTGGAACAAGCTGTACAACTTCCAGAAGGATGCTGCACTTGCGATCATAAATAAACTGGAGCAGTACAACGGCTGCATCCTTGCAGACAGTGTTGGTCTCGGCAAAACTTTCACGGCACTTGCAGTCATCAAGTATTACGAGGGACGTAACAAGAATGTTCTTGTTCTCTGCCCGAAAAAATTATGCGAAAACTGGATGACTTATCGCGGTAATCTGATTAATAACCCGCTTGCAGAAGACCGTCTGCGTTATGATGTCCTTTATCATACGGATCTGTCGAGAGACAGCGGAAATACAGTAATTGGACTGCCGATTGACCGCATCAATTGGGGGAACTATGATCTCGTTGTTATAGATGAAAGTCATAATTTCAGAAATGGCAACGGTACGAATGGCCGTGGCGGAGAAAAAGAAAACCGCTATGCGCCTGATGAGCCGTGTTATCAAGCCGGGTGTAAAAACGAAAGTATTAATGCTTTCCGCCACCCCGGTTAATAACCGTTTTTATGATTTGAGAAATCAGCTGGCGCTTGCCTATGAGGGTGATCCGTCCGAGTTTAACGAGAAGTTGAACATCAAATCTGACATTAATACCATCTTCCGTCAAGCGCAGGGAGTTTACAATGCCTGGTGTAAGCTGCCGGAGGAGGAGCGTACCACGGCGAATCTGCTTTCACGCCTGGATTTCGATTTTTTTGAGGTGCTGGACAGCGTGACGATTGCCCGCTCCAGAAAGCATATACAGCAGTTTTACGATATAACGGATATTGGAACATTCCCGGAAAGGCTCAAACCAGTATCTTTGCGTCCAAAGCTGACCGATTTGAAGAACGCCATCAACTACAAAGAAGTTTATGAGTGCCTCTCTAAATTGCAGTTGACGATTTATACGCCGACGATTTATATCCATGCCAGCAAGCTGCATAAATATCTGGACGAGGAAGAAACTGAGAACTTCAGAAAAGGTCGTGAAATCGGTATTCAGCGTTTGATGAGTATTAATCTCTTAAAACGTATGGAGAGTTCCGTCCATTCCTTCCTGCTGACGGTGCGCAGAATTTACGACTATCTTTATGACACTTCACAGGCTATCGAGGCTTTCATGTCAGGTGGCTCCAGTGCTTTGGACGAGATTCGTGACCTTTCTGATGTAGCCGCTGATTTTGATGACGACGATCAGAACACGGATTTCTTCAAAGTAGGAAAGAAAGTAAAAATCGACCTTCGGGACATGGACTATATTTCGTGGAAACGGGATATCGATGAGGATATGGAAACACTTCAGCTGCTCATCCTGATGATTGAGGATATTACGCCTGAGTATGATTTCAAGCTGAATGAACTGATTCAGGTTATCAGGAATAAGGTGGCAAAGCCTATTAACGGGGGAAATAAGAAGATTCTTATTTTTACTGCATTCTCAGATACAGCGGAGTACCTCTATGAAAATGTTGCCGAAATGGCGCAGAAAGAGCTGGAACTGCACACGGCGCTTGTAACCGGCTCTGTGGATGGGAGAACCACAATACCGAGATTCAAAGCTGATATGAACCATGTACTGGCTTGCTTCTCTCCGAAGTCAAAGGATCGCGATGTTCTGTACCCGAAGGATAAGACAGACATTGATATTCTCATTGCCACAGACTGTATTTCCGAAGGTCAGAACTTGCAGGACTGCGATTTCTGCATCAATTACGATATCCATTGGAATCCAGTCCGCATCATCCAACGTTTCGGAAGAATTGACCGTATCGGCAGCAGGAATGCCGTGATTCAGCTTGTAAACTTTTGGCCGGATTTGGATTTGGATGAGTACATCAATCTGAAGGCTCGTGTTGAAACCAGGATGCGTATATCCGTTATGACCTCAACCGGCGATGACGATCTCATCAACCAGGAAGAAAAAGGAGATCTGGAGTACAGACGCGCCCAGCTGAAGAAACTCCAGGAGGAGGTTGTTGACCTTGAAGATATGTCTTCCGGTATTTCCATTATGGACCTGGGTTTGAACGAGTTTCGTATGGACTTGCTGGCGTACATGAAGGAACATGGAGACATTGACCATACACCGTTCGGTATCCACGCTGTTGTAAAAGGCGAAAAGCCGGGTGTGATTTTTGTGCTGAAGAATGTAAATGAACACATCAACATTCGAAATCAGAACAGGCTGCATCCGTTTTATATGGTTTATGTTGGAATGGATGGAGAGGTTATCACAAACCATTTGCAGCCGAAGGACACACTTGAGGTGATGAGACATCTGTCTCGCGGAAAGGCTCTGCCGGACAAAGAATTGTGCGAACGGTTTAATAAAGCCACGAATAATGGAAAAAACATGAGTAAAGTATCTCGACTATTGGAAGATTCCATCATGTCCATCATTGACGCAAAAGATGAGGGCGATATTGACAGCTTCTTCGGAAGAGGGCAGACTACTTTTCTATCCGGCGGTTTTTCGGGACTGGATGATTTTGAGCTGATATGCTTTATGGTGGTGATTTGATATGATTGACTTTCCGAGTGCAACAGCGGTTCATCGAAGATTACCGAAAGAGGCGTTCTATAAACACCTGCCACTTACAAAAGTGTTGAAAGGGAAATTCGTGTCAGATGTGGACAGGATCATCGTGGAAAACAGTCTCACGAAAGAAAGTTTGAATTTAACTGCGGATTCAGCGGTGAAGGAAATTCTGCTGTTGTCGATAATCTTGAAGAAACAGGAATTTGATGGCAAAGTAATTGAGGCGATTGCAAGGCAAAATCCGCACAAACTGGTCTTTTTGCTCATGTTCGAGGATAATTGTCAGCTTGCTTTGTATCATAGTAAACTCTATCGGACACAATGGATGGATGCAGCAGAGGTAGATCTAAAGCCGCAGGGTTTCTCTCTTGACGAGATATGGGATACTTTCGTTGAACAGATCGCTCTTTGTGAGGAACGAGCAGAAAAGGTGGATGCTCTTTCTGTGGATGAGCGGCTTGCTTTACAGGATCAGATATTGAAATTAGAGAAACTGGTAGAAAAGGTCGAGGCCGCTGCCTGGAAAGAGCAGCAGCCCAAGAAACAGTTTGAATTGTATTCCCGTTTGCGCGAGTATAAGAAAAAACTAGAAGAATTAAAAAGCGGCAAAAACGCTCCACAGCGTGGAGTGAATTGAAGGGGGTTTCGATGAGTGAAATAATAAAAAAAGAAAATTTGCCGGACGGTCTGCAATCTGAGGACGCATACCTTTCTATCAGAAATTATGTGATTGATGCGCAAAAGCAGGTTTATTCGGCAGTCAACAACGCAATGGTAACTGCCTACTGGAATATAGGCAAAGCCATATATGAAGTATGCGGAGAAAATGACCGTGCCGCTTATGGTAAACAGGTTTTGAAATACAT
>CANQAR010000239.1 GCA_947588845.1 uncultured Lachnospiraceae bacterium | reverse complement strand
TAGCGGTCTTTCTTCGTGATTGTCTGATCGATGAAATCCCAGATAAAGCCGCCCTGATACAGCGGTTCCGTGTCCGTCAGCTCCGTATATTTGTGCATGCCGCCGCACGAATTTCCCATCGCGTGCGTGTACTCGCAGCAGATGAACGGCTTGCTGCGGTCCTTCTCAAGAAACGCCTGAATCGACGCGACAGGAGGATACATCTGACTCTCCATGTCGCTCGTCTCGTTGTAGCGGCGGTCGTGCAGAACACCCTCATAGTGCACCAGACGCGTTGGATCCTCGCGGCGGAACAGCTGCGACATCTCATAAATGACCTTACCGCCAAACGACTCGTTGCCGCAGGACCAGATCAAAATCGACGGGTGATTCTTGTCCCGCTGAAACGCGGAATTTGCGCGGTCCAGCATCACATCCAGCCACTCCTCATGATCGTACGGCACAAGATAGTCCGTCCCACAGGCCCCTCTCTCATACGGTTCAAACGTCCCGTGCGACTCCATGTTCGTCTCGGCAATCATGTACAAACCATAGCGGTCGCACAGATCATACAGCGCCTGCGTATTCGGGTAATGGCTTGTCCGGATCGCGTTGATATTATTGCGCTTCATGGTTATGATATCTTTTTCAATCTCAGCCGCGGAGATGGCGCGCCCCGTCTTCGAGCTGAAATCATGGCGGTTTACCCCCTTGAAGACGATACGCTTCCCGTTGATCTGCATCAGCCCATCCTTCATCTCAAAACGGCGGAAGCCGACCTGCTGACAGATCACTTCCTTAACAACACCCTTCTCGTCCGACAGCGTGATCCAGAGCTGGTACAGCTTCGGATCCTCCGCGCTCCACAACAAAGGATTCGCCACATTCATGCTGATCTCGGTGTACTCCGCGTCGGCATCCTGTTCCGCATTTTCCTCATCAGCCTCTGTTCTGCTGCTCTCCGCCGCAGCCGCATTGTTCTGCATTTTCCTTTCATTCTCCGGCTCTGCAGTGACATGCCGCGCTTCCGGTCTGTCCGCCGGTCTGGTCACATCGTTCTGCATTGCTCCGGCAGTTTCCGGCATGGACGCACCACTCTGCTCTTCCATTCTGGCCGCCAGTCTGGTCACATCGTTCCGCACTGCTCCGGCAGTTTCCGGCATGGACGCATCACTCTGCATTCCGGTTTCCGCATCTTCAATCTCCATCTCATATGCGCAGATTTCCGTTTCCCCGTCCATCAGGCGCAGAGACGCCCTCCCGCTTCCCATCGTACGCAGACGTACAGAGAGCTCTGCATTCTCAAATGTATCGTCAAGCAGCGTGCGGACACGCAGATCGCTCACATGCACAGACGGAATCGTGTAGAGATAAACATCCCGGTAAATTCCCGAAAACCGGAAAAAATCCTGATCTTCGCACCAGCTCCCAGCGCTCCACTTAAACACCTGCACCGCCAGCTTGTTCTCTCCTTCCGTCAGGTACGGCGTCAGCTCAAATTCCGACGGAGTAAAACTGTCCTCGCTGTAGCCCACATACTGTCCGTTCAGCCAGAGCGCCAGGGCGCTCTCCGCTCCCTGAAAAGAAATAAACACACGCTGCTCTCTCATGGAAGATGGAACTGTAAAATATTTTACATAACTCGCCGTCGGATTGAAACGTTCCGGAATCTGGCCCGGTCTGACTTCCTCCCTGCCGTCCCACGGATACTGCACATTGACATACTGCGGCGCGTCATACCCCTCCATCTGAATATGCGCCGGGACATGGATATCCGCCCATGGCCTGCAGTCAAAATCAACACGCTCAAACCCCTTGACCGCACTCTCATAATTTACCGCATAGGAAAATTTCCACAGCCCGTTCAGTGAATACACAAAACTGCTTCGGCCTTCCTGCGCTTCCTCCGCCGACGCGAAAAAGCTGTGCCCGGAATGAGCATCCAGCCGGTTCTCGCGGAAAAAACGCGGATCTTTTACCTTTGCATAGTCAAAATAATTCATGAAATATGATCCTCCTGAAAATTTTCATCTGAATCTTATCTGCAGCTGTCCTGCACTGACATATTTGTACTGATATGTCAAAACCTGCTTATGCTGACGCTGATATCTTAGCATAAACAAGTTTCTGTGTCATTATCGAATTTTCCTCTTTCGGCATATCAATTACCTGGTACTGCCCTGCGTTCGGTGAATAAATGTGCCTGATGTTTTTGTCAGGACAAGGCGGAGGAAGGAGGCGGTTTTTCCCTCCTGCCCGCCGCGCGGCCCAGGTGCTGCGCCAGCAGCTGATTTCCCTGCCTGGGCCTGCGATCGAGTAGGAGGCAGCTTTTCCTTCTGCTCGCCCGCGCGGCCCAGGTGCTGCGCCAGCAGCTGATTTCCCTGCCTGGGCCTGCGATCGAGTAGGAGGCAGCTTTTCCTTCTGCTCGCCCGCGCGGCCCAGGTGCTGCGCCAGCAGCTGATTTCCCTGCCTGGGCCTGCGCATAAAAAAGAACACCTCCAGGTTTATTCCTGAAAGTGTTCCTTTTCGTAAGGGGATTTTTTAATAGTTAAGCGCCACAGAACCAGCTTTCTCTGCCGTCGTATCTGTCACATTCCGAGCTACTTTACCACTCTCTGTCTCCTCAATCTTTACTACATCTTTCTTCGCGTCGCCGGATGTCTTGAACTCCATCTGTACCGATACAGTTCCTTCCGCCACGTCAAGCACCTGGCCTTCTGACTCAAGCGTTACATCATAGAACACATAGCTTGCGTTTTCTCCTGCCGCGAGACTCGCACGTGCCGCTTCCTTCGCCGTTTCATACTGCTCGCTTCCTTCTTCCAGCCTGGTGACCTTTATCTCGGTATCAGCCGGAAGCTGCGCTGCTTCAGATGCGACTACTGTGACCGCTACTTCATTATCTTCATACGTAAGCACTCCGGAAATACAAGTCTCAGGATTTTCCGCCACAACAGTATCTTCCACTGTCTCCGGCACTTCTGCTTCCTCAGACATCTCCGGCGCTTCCGCCTCTTCTTCCGATGCCTCAAAACCGAAATCGGGCAGTGCCGCTCCCGGTACCAGACTATCTTCGATCACCACAACATCCGTTACATCAATTCCCAGATCCCCCGCCTCTGACATCTCCGGCATTGCCTCCGCCGCGGGGGCGTCCGCCTGTAAAACGTCCTGGGTATCAGATTCCGGAACTATTTCCTGGACTGCCTGGATTTCGTCTTCACTGTCTATGACCATCTCAGCACGGGCGGTCATCCCGAACTCTGTACCGATCATCACCATCATAGCTGCTGTAAGCGAGCAAATTGCCAGTTTTCCCATTGCGTTCCATCTCTTCATATTTTCATCTCCTTTTTTCTGAATTTTTTATTTTCTGGCCTCTGTTTCCATGTCCCCTTTTCCATAGCCGCCAGATCCTGTTAGAAAGTTGTTTCCCTGTTATTTTCTCTTATATCATACATTATACACACTACCTGTCATATATCGGTCATTTTATCTCAACTTTTTCCCACTTTTTTAAAAAAATGGGAAGAAAGTCTGTCTTCGTTGCCGCAGCCGCGGATATACTTCCGCAGAACTGTCGTTCTTCCTGTGTTGTTCTGTTTATTATACCATAATAATTGCATTTTATCAATAAATTTTTAAATATGATACTTAAAAATTTCGCCTTGGGTTTTTTATGTTGTTCCATATATTGTATCATACTGATTACATGTCATCAATAAACTTGTACTGTGCACTCTTTTGTTTCTTCGTCATGAACCAGTGGTTCGAACGTTTCTTAATCTTCCGGTTGTATTTTACCGCCTGGTCCCACATCTTCTCATGGAAAGGGGATGTCCTTGGATACCATCGCGGAGCTGGTCGGACGCAGCGCGGATGTGATCCGGCAGTGGATCTCCCGTTTCACAGACGTGAAAAACCCTGACTGGCAATACACAGACAGCAGAATATCCCGCGGCAGTTCAGATCTTTCAGAAGATCCGGATCCTGCGGGATATTTTCATTTCCATAATCTGAGCAGCCGGCACTGCGCTCTGATTTCTTTTTTTCCTCTGGACAAAATCAATTACATATGATATAATGCATTTAATAATCAGTATTAAATAATAATTCATCTTTTCTAATCTTTTGTTTTATTGTCTGTTAAATCTTATATTACATTTCATGCTGATTATCTGATTTATTTCACCATG
>CANQAR010000238.1 GCA_947588845.1 uncultured Lachnospiraceae bacterium | reverse complement strand
CCGTCCAAGTCCCCGAAGGCTGTTGTCATCGAGGATGGCGCTTACAAGGGAATGCAGGGCGCAGAGGCTGAGGAAGTCGTTGAGGATTCCACAGAGGCTGTGACGGAGTAATAAATTTACTAATAAAAATCCAACAGGGGGTTGCAAAAAGGCAACCCCCTGTTTTACAATAGATAAAAACCGACAAAACAGTGAGGTGTACTATGAGTTTACTGTCTTATCTGATCAACGGCATAAGTCTCGGCAGTGTATATGCCATAATCGCGCTGGGTTATACCATGGTTTACGGTATTGCAAGAATGCTGAACTTTGCCCATGGCGATGTTATCATGGTCGGAGGGTACGCGGCTCTCACCATGATGTTAAGTTACAACGCGAATCCGCTGGTTGCGGTGCTGGCGGCGATTGTGGTATGCACAGTGCTGGGTATTGTGATCGAGGCAGTGGCATACCGGCCTCTGCGTGAGGCGGCGTCCCCGCTTGCTGTGCTGATCACGGCGATCGGCGTCAGCTATCTGCTGCAGAATGTGGTGCTCCTGGTCTTTGGGCCAAATCCGAAGAGTTTCCAGTCCGTGATTCCGTTCCCGGATCTGAAGCTGGCGGATGGAGCGCTCAATATCTCGGCAGAGACAATCGTGACGATCGCGAGCTGTATCGTGATCATGATCGTGCTTACCACATTTATCAACAAGACAAAAGCGGGGCAGGCCATGCTTGCCGTGTCTGAGGATAAAGGCGCGGCGCAGCTGATGGGGATCAATGTAAACGGGACGATCGCTCTGACTTTCGCGATCGGTTCCGGACTGGCGGCGGTTGCGGGCGTACTGCTCTGTTCTTCCTATCCGTCGCTTTCCCCGTACACGGGTTCCATGCCCGGCATCAAGGCGTTTGTCGCCGCGGTGTTTGGCGGGATCGGCTCGATTCCGGGGGCGATGATCGGCGGGATTATCCTGGGAATCATCGAAATTCTGGGCAAGGCGTACGTTTCCTCCCAGCTTGCGGACGCGATTGTGTTCGCGGTACTGATCATTGTTCTTCTTGTGAAGCCTACAGGACTGCTCGGCAAGAAAATTCAGGAAAAGGTGTGATGGGGGAGGCAGGTATGAAGAAAAATACGAATTTTAAAAGCAATATGATCACCTACGCGATGGTGATCGCGGCCTTTGCCATCGTGCAGGTATTAAGGACGACCGGGCATCTCTCAAGTTTGATGACAGGTCTTCTGGTGCCACTGTGCGTCTATGTGATCCTGGCAGTGTCGCTGAATCTGGTGGTAGGTATTTCAGGAGAGCTGAGCCTCGGGCATGCCGGTTTCATGTGTGTCGGCGCGTTTGTCGGCGCGCTGTTTACCAAATGTACAAAAGAGACGATCACGCTGGTACCGCTCCGCTTTTTCCTGGCGGTGCTTCTGGCGGCGGCGGTCGCGGCTGTGTTCGGTATACTGATCGGTATCCCGGTGCTGCGCTTAAAAGGCGATTATCTGGCGATTGTGACGCTGGCGTTTGGTGAGATCATCAAAAACGTCATCAATGTATTTTATATAGGAAGAGACAGCAATGGCTTCCATATTTCCATGAAGGACCAGTTTTCGCTCGGTATGGAGGCGGACGGCGTCATTCTGCTTGGCGGGCCGCAGGGCATCAACGGAATCTCGAAGGATTCCAGCTTCCTGTTCGGCATCATTCTTGTGCTGATCACGCTGTTCATTGTGCTGAATCTGATTGATTCCCGCGACGGCCGCGCGATCAAGGCAATCCGCGACAACCGCATCGCGGCGGAGTCGATTGGCATCAGCATCACGAAATACAAGCTTATGGCATTTACAGTCTCAGCCGCGCTCGCGGGTGTAGCGGGCGCGCTGTATTCGCACAATCTTGCCACGCTGCAGGCGTCGAAGTTCAACTTCAACACCTCAATCCTGGCGCTGGTGTTCGTGGTGCTCGGCGGAATTGGAAACATCCGCGGTTCCGTGATTGCTGCGGTACTTCTCACGGCGCTTCCGGAGCTGCTGCGCGGACTTGCGGATTATCGTATGCTGATTTACGCGATCGTGCTGATCGTTATGATGCTTTTCAACTGGGCGCCGAAGGCGCTGGAGTGGAGGGAGCGTTATCTTGGACGTTTCTTCCGAAAATCTGCGAAGGAGGGCGAGTGAGATGGCAGTTATGCTGGAAGTAAAAAATCTCGGAATTTCCTTCGGAGGTCTGCGGGCAGTCAATAATTTCGATATTAAGATTGAGAAGGGCCAGCTCTATGGCCTGATCGGACCGAACGGCGCGGGCAAGACGACGGTATTCAACCTGCTGACCGGCGTCTATCGTCCGGATACGGGCAGCGTCGTGCTGGATGGAACTAACATTACAGGGAAAAAGACGATCGAGATCAACAAGGCAGGGATCGCGAGAACGTTTCAGAATATCCGTCTGTTCGGACAGCTGTCTGTTCTGGACAATGTGAAGGCCGGACTGCACAATCATCATTCGTATTCCGCGCTGGCGGGGATTTTCCGTCTGCCTTCGTACCGCAGAGTGGAGCGGGAGATGGATGAGCGTGCGATGGAGCTGCTGCACGTATTTGAGCTGGATGAGGATGTGAATACGCTTGCTTCCAATCTTCCGTACGGCAAGCAGAGAAAGCTGGAGATTGCCAGAGCGCTTGCGACGGACCCGAAACTGCTTCTGCTCGATGAGCCGGCGGCCGGCATGAACCCGAATGAGACACAGGCGCTGATGGACATGATCCGCTTCGTCCGGGATCATTTTGACATGACGATTCTGCTGATCGAGCACGACATGCGTCTGGTATCCGGCATCTGCGAAGAACTGAGCGTGCTGAATTTCGGTGAGATTCTTGCGCAGGGAAAGACCGCGGATGTGCTGAACAATCCGCAGGTCATCACGGCATATCTTGGAGAATAGGAGGGAAAGAACGATGGCAATGCTTGAAATAAAAGACCTGGAAGTTTACTACGGCATGATTCAGGCGATCAAAGGGATTTCCTTCGAAGTCAATGAGGGCGAGGTCATAGCGCTGATCGGCGCAAACGGCGCGGGCAAGACGACGATTCTCCATACAGTGACCGGCCTGCTCTCCCCGAAAAAGGGACAGGTCATCTTTGAGAATAAGGATATTACAAAGATTCCCGCGCATAAAATCGTCAGTCTGGGAATGGCGCATGTGCCGGAGGGACGGCGTGTGTTTGCGGAGCTTTCCGTGTACCAGAACCTGATGATGGGGGCCTATACAAGAAAGGACAAGGGGGAGATTCAGCAGACGCTGGAGACGGTCTACAAGCGCTTCCCGCGTCTGGAAGAAAGAAAGAACCAGCTTGCCGGGACGCTCTCCGGCGGTGAACAGCAGATGCTCGCGATGGGACGCGCGCTGATGTCGCGCCCGCGGATCATTCTGATGGACGAGCCTTCGATGGGACTTTCCCCGATTCTTGTCAATGAGATTTTTGATATTATCCAGAGCGTCAGCGCCAGCGGGACGACCGTGCTTCTTGTTGAGCAGAATGCAAAGAAGGCGCTCTCGATCGCGGATCGCGCGTATGTGCTTGAGACAGGAAGAATCGTGACGTCGGGCGACGCGCACGCGCTGCTGGAGGATCCGGCGATCAAGAAAGCGTATCTTGGAGAATAAAAACAGCAGGGTGTACAGAATCCGCAGGGACTGTCATGCAGGAGAGATCACAGAGGCAGAAATCGCGAAGAAATGTACACCCTTTTATAATACAGGGAATCAGGAGGTGTCAGTATGGGGAATCATGTAATCGTAACAATTGCCAGACATTTTGGAAGCGGCGGAAAGACGATCGGACAGATGCTGGCTAGGGAGACGGGAGTGCCCTGCTATGGCAGGGAGATCATCCGGATGGCTTCCGAGGAGAGCGGCATCAGCGAGGCTCTGTTCAATCAGGCGGATGAGAAACTGAAACGTACGCCTCTGTCCACGAGGTTTGGGGGCGGCAAAGCGGAATATACGGGGGATCTCATTACTCCGGACAGCGATCAGTTTGTCAGCGACAAGAATCTGTTCAATTATCAGGCAAAGATCATCCGCGATCTCGCGGCAAAAGAGTCCTGTGTTATCATCGGGCGGGCGGCGGACTTCGTGCTCAAGGGCAATCCGAACGTGGTCAGCGTGTTTGTCCATGCCTCGAAGGAGTACTGCATAAAGCAGGCGATCGA
>CANQAR010000237.1 GCA_947588845.1 uncultured Lachnospiraceae bacterium | reverse complement strand
ATTATTATTTCTCTATTCTGTAAATCTTTTGTTTTCTCATTTTATCTTTTTATCATGTTTCTCTTGTAACTTTCCACATTTCTATGTTAAAATAAGGAGGATTTTTATTGCCAATGACTGCAGATGACATCAAAAAACTGCTGAACCGCCTGTTTCCCTGGCGGCATGCCCGCCTGAACCACAAATTCAAGGACCATCTTTTCCGCTTTCTCTTTCGTGAAAAGAAGGATCTCCTGTCCCTCTACAATGCAGTCAACGGGACAGATTACCAGAATCCCGATGATCTGACCATCATGACCCTGGAGGACGTCATCTACCTCGGCATGAAGAATGACGTCAGCTTCCTGATCGACGGCAGTCTCAATCTTTACGAGCATCAGAGCAGCATCTGCCCGAACATGCCTCTGCGCGGGTTGTTTTACTTCTCTCAGATGCTGCAGGGCTATGTAGACCAGAAAAAGCTGAACATCTACTCTTCCACGAAGGTATCTCTTCCTGTGCCGTACTATATCGTGTTCTACAACGGAACGGCAAAACTTCCGGAACGCAGCGAGCTGCTGCTGTCCAGCCTGTTTGATGATGGCGCGCATACGGATGAGGGAAATCTGCCCGGATCTGAAGAGGGCGCACACGAGGCTGAGAAAAGCCTGCACCAATC
This sequence comes from uncultured Lachnospiraceae bacterium, assembly GCA_947588845.1. Taxonomy (GTDB): domain Bacteria; phylum Bacillota; class Clostridia; order Lachnospirales; family Lachnospiraceae; genus Choladousia. Next base: position 3,578 of record CANQAR010000237.1, on the reverse strand, counting down.
TGAGAATGGCACTCTCAAAGTGAAAGAAGATCTGCACAAGGACGCGGCCCTGGAATGCAGAGCTGTGGTTCTGAATATCAACGCGGGATACAACATGGAGATCATGAAGAAATGCCGGACACTGGCGGACTACTCCGCTTTCGTCCAGAAAATCCGGGATTATCAGAAAGAGGGATTCGGTGCCCCGCAGGCAGTCGCTCTGGCGATTGATTACTGTATTGAGAATGAAATCCTCGCAGATGTGCTGCGCAGGAACCGTGGGGAGGTGACAGATATGATTCTGACCGTTTACAATGAGAAACTGCATAACAGGACTTTGAGAGAGGAAGGGCGACAGGAAGGACTTCTGGAAGGACGGCAGGAAGGCGCCAGAAGAGTGAATGCTTTATACAAGCGGCTGCTGGAGGACAGCCGTCTGGATGATCTGAAACGTTCCACAGAAGATCCGGAATATCAGGAACTTCTGCTGAAAGAATACAAACTTTAATGCCTTCTCATGAAGAAAAGGATGCCCGCCGCGGGATTTCCCACGGCGGGCATTTCCTACTTCAGGAACTTTTTCTGTTTTCCCGTTTTCTGTTGACTGCGGATACCCGTCAGGTCTGTTACTTCCTCACGCGTCTCCTTCTTCCGAAGAAGAGAACCACCAGCACTGCCGCAGCCGCCAGGAAGATTCCAAGATACAGGGCGATCGGCGTCTCATCTCCTGTCCTCACAGAGGACTGCGGGACATAATTGTCTCCGCCGCTTCCGGGGTTGTTTCCGCCGCCTCCGGAGTTGTTTCCGTCAGGCTCCTCTGTCTGGATCTGGGGACCCTGCTCCGTTTCCATTTCCTCCTGCTGCTCTGTTTCCGGCTCTGTCTCTTCCTCCTGACGCTCCTGGTTCCTGATCGTCACGGCGCCTGTCTGATTCTCCGTATCAAACGTCAGTTCCGCTCCTTCAACCGTCACGTCATACGCAAAGCTCCGGGAATTTCCTACCGGTACTCCGTCCGCCGTCACCTCAGTCACATACAGTTTCGTCGCCTGCCCGCTTACAACCGCCACCTGGACACTGCTGCCCACCGTGGAGTCTCCCCTCAGGGAAAGCGGTACAATATTCTCCGATACCTGATCGGACAGCTTTGTATGCTCCGCGTCGGCAAAGATTCCCGCATAGAAGGTCGCTTCGCTTGTCTTCGGCGTCCCGTCCGGTCCGAACAGTTCCTTCGTGACCGTCAGCTCGCCGTCGAAGTAGTACTCTTCCTCAGGCAGCTCCCTGTTCGTGATCGTCACCGTCTTCTCCGTGTTATCCACATCGAACGATACCTGCGCTCCGTCCACTGTCACTGCGTAGCCGAAATCTTCCGAACCCTTCACCGGCGTTCCGTCTTCTGTCACCTCTGTTACATACAGATTTGTCTTCTCTCCGTTCATCACGGTCACATCGATCGTCACGCTCGTCTCGTAGCCTCCGCCCAGATCCAGCGGTACAATGTTCTCCGATACCTCATCCGACAGCGTTGTGTGCTCCTCATCCGAGAAGATTCCCGCATAGAAGACCTCACTGCTGTTCTTCGGAAGGCCGTCCGTTCCAAGCAGTTCCTTGGTGACCGTCAGCTCCGCATCCAGGTAATACTCTGGCGGGAGATCCGTGAACACGTTCTCGAAGATAATGGTCCTCGTCCCGTCTCCTTCCGTAAACTCCGCTGTATTGCCCTGTCCGAAGTACGCCGAGAACATCTGGCCGTCCGCCGTCACGCCTCCGGTCTCATTCAGCACGTTTCCTTCCGCGTCCGTCTCAGCCACGTAATAGGTCACGCCGTATTCAAGGCCCGTGAATGTCACGCTCGAGGACGATGCATTCTCAAATACCACCGGCATGATGTCTGTCACACGCTGTGTGTATTCCGGATCGCTGTACAGCGCCACGTAGAAGGTCTGGTTCTCCACCGTCACTTCCTCGTTTCCAAAGGTCAGTCGCTTCGTCACCACAAGCTGCGCTTCCTCCGGAAGTCTCTCGTTCACTGCGTTCAGTTCCGTGTACACCTGCGCGTCACCGGCCCCGGTTCCGGCTGCAATTGCGAACGGATACGTCACCGGTGTTCCGTCTGCTCCCTCAGAGATCCGGTAGCCGTCCGGCGCCTGCGTCTCAAGGAAGTAATAGTTTCCTGCCGGCAGACCCTCCACATGGATGATTCCGTCAGAATCCGTTGTGAAGATGCCTGTCGCGTTCGCTCCCGTGTACAGAGTGTTCGTTCCGTCTGCTCCCTGCACGTACAGTTCGAATACCGCTCCTGGCAGCACCTGCCCGTCAATATCCGTCTTGTGCAGTGTCACCGAGCCCGCGAAAACATTGGTGAACTGCGCCTGCGACGCTTCCCGGCCATCCCGGGAGATTTTCACTTCCGTGCTCAGGGTTCCGTCCCCGTTGTCTTCGACCGTTACCTCAGCCGTGTAAACCGTCCCATCGTATGTGACGCCCTCCAGGCTTCCGGCCTGCTCGCTGACTGTATAGGTGTAAGTCTTTCCAATGTCATCCTGCGTGTACGCAAGCGGCTCAAACGATACGCTTCCGTCCGCCCCGTTCACAGCGGTCTGCAGGACTGTACCTTCTGCATCTCTTAATTCAAATGTAAACTGGCCTTCCGCGAGTTCCGCTCCCACAAGCGTCTTAACCGCCGTGATCACTGCGCTGCTCTCCGCCTCATAGTGGTTCACGAATACCACGCCGCCCTCCGGGTAAACCGGGGTCACGGAAAGGGTTCCGTCTCCCGTATCCGCTACGGTCACGGTCACGGTGAAGCTCTGCGTGCTGCAGGTGATTGTCGGGTCGTACCCTTCTTCACCTTCCGCCGGGATAACCTCTGTCACCACGTAGGTGTGTGTTCCGATGTCATCCAGGCCGTACGCGATCTCCGTGAAGTCGATCGTTCCTCCCGCAAGCGTTGTCCCCGTGCCGACGTTTGTACGGCTCTGCGTTCCGTCCGCGGCCGTCATCACTTCCTCAATCAGGAAGCTGAACTCGCCTGCACGTACTTCTTCCGCGCGGTTTCCTTCCAGAAGCTTCAGGCCGTTCATCTTAAATCTGCCGTCCGCCTCGTACACATTCGTGAATGCAGTGTGTACGCCTTCGTACGTCACAGCCGTCTCCAGCGTTCCGTTTCCGCTGTCGCTCACCACAACCATCACCCTTACAGGCTCCGTATCGTAAGTGATTCCCGGCACTGCGCTGTCCGTCCGCTCCGTAATCACGTAGTAATGCGTTCCCACATCATCCAGCGTGTACACAAGATCCGCGAAGGTTACTCTGCCAACGTTTGCTTCCTCTCCTTCTCCCGCTCCGTTCACCACGGTCTGCAGGATCGGGCCGTTTACTGTCCACTGTTCATCCGACTCTCTCAGGTCGAAGGTAAACTCGCCTGCGGAGAGCACCCGGCCTTCCAGCGTCTTGGTTGTCTCAATGTGTGCTCTGCCTTCCGCCTCATAAAGGTTGTTGAAAGTTACGCTTACCTGAGGCTGTGCCTGTACGACGCCGTCCACGGTTACTGTCAGTTCCAGCGTTCCGTCTCCGGCACCGCTGTCATTCACTTCCACCGT
>CANQAR010000236.1 GCA_947588845.1 uncultured Lachnospiraceae bacterium | reverse complement strand
TCGAATATGGTACAATTCTATCGTTGCCGCCCCTAGACTGGCAGGGAAAGGGGGTGCTTATGGTGGATGTTTTCATCGCATTTTTTGTAGCCGTTACGGCTGATGTAGTGTGTCACTACATCATCAAATGGTTAGACGGCTTGCAGTAATCGGCAACTAGCCTGTGGGCTTAAGCCTCCCCACTGTCAAAACAGGAATAGAAAACCCCGGAGACGGAACCTCCGGGGTTTTCATTTTTGCCCATAGTGGACTCTTCATCGCGTTTCTGGCGACATTATAGCATATGTTGTTTCGGATTGCAATATCCAAATTTTCAGTGCAAAACTACATTTATTTTTTAATCGTAAATTTTATCTGGCTCTGCCGTTCCATCCGGAACCTCTCCCCCGGCTGTTTGGGAAGAGTTTTCTCTCTGTTCGGAAAGATTGCAAACAGCGGAATCATACCACTCATCAAAAGACTTTTCTTCTTCTATATGCAGCTCAAATTCTTCATCATACGGTTTTACAAATCCGATAATTTCCATATCTGTCACCTGTTTATCCGCTGATGAAGTTTCCAGTTCCATGGCATCCGACTGATCAATCCACTTATATCCGGCTGTTGTCTCCGAACTCTCGTAAGTTGTCCGGGTCAGCGCAACCCCTGTGACCTTCTCATCAAAAACATATGTTTTTTTATAGATATTCGTTTCATTCTCTTCATCTCTCGATACTTCCATCTCTCCTGCCGTACAGCCGGGAATATCATCCGTAAACAGGCATACTCCTCCCGGAATGATTTCATAATCCCCGGTATTTTCCGACTGACCAAAAACTGTTATCTGGGTACTCAGCTGTCCTGCAATAACCGGAGCACAGAAACTGGTTCTTATCCCTGATGTACAGTCTTCTATGGTCAGAAAATATAGGAAATTCGCTCCGGATGGTTCCTGTATCGACAGATTTACATTATTCACGCACAACTCCGGCCCATAATTAACCCACAATTTAATATCTGCAAGACTGCTGTTAATTTCCAGACCGGATTCTTCCAGTGACTGCATGGCATACAGGCCCTTCATATCAGTGACCGCAAGACAGGGTTCCTGTCCTTCGCCGAAAAGACCTGCAAAACAATCCATGGTTCCGTCATGAAATGCTTCCAGTCCGGTCTGAAATTCATCCTTACTATAACTTACAGCAGTAAAATAATTTTCTTTCTCAGAAAGTTCGGCCTTTGAATTAAACAAAAGCATCTTCATACCAGGTTCTCCCTCAACAAATTCCCATTCCCAGGCCATTGAAGTATAAAACTCTCCAGAGGCTGTAAGCTTTCCCCCTGCTTCCTGCGGCTTTGAAATTTCCTTTTCGCTCCCGGACATTGTCCCTGCGGAACTTTCCTCTCCTCCGGAGATCCCTGCCTGTGTTTCCTCCGTCAGTTCCGCTTCCGAAAGAGCCTGCTCCATCTGCGTCTCCGCTGCCAGAACAGGCGAAAACGCGGACGCAGCTGTCAGCATTGTGATCAAAAATAACGACATCCCCTTCTTTTTCATACGTTTCAATAAAATTCTCCTTTCTGAACGCCCCATCCCACAGGAAAAAACAGCCCGGCCAAAAGACACCCTCTCTCTATATATCTGTCCTGACAGAATAATCTTTATCGGAGCAGGTACGCTCCTGTATTCATGGGCATATATATACTCATGTATAAATATACCATATTTAAATCAATCTTACAAGCATCTGATTATTGAAATATAATAAAGCTACTGGAATCAAAAGGTATTTTTGCACCTTATAACCAATTCAGGAGGTGATACATATGACGCCAGGCAGGAATTGTAAAATCACACGCAGACTCCCGGATAATATGAACGAATGCGGAGAGATCCGCTTATGCCTGAAAGAAATTATGGAAGAGAAGAATATCTCGATGAATCAGCTTTCTTTCCGCGCGGAAATGCAGCGGACTCAGCTGCGCAATTACCGGGACAATAAAATCCAGCGCCTGGATATTGATATTCTGAAAAGACTTTGCTATATTCTGAACTGCGATCTGCACGACCTGATTGAATACCATCCGCCCGGACAGATCAAGGATCCCTCTCACACAGATCAATCACAATAATAAAATCGAGTAGGAGGCGGCTTTCCCTCCTGCTCGCCCGCGCGGCCCAGGTGCTGCGTCAGCAGCTGGTTTCCATGCCTGGGCCTGCGCATAAGACAGGAAGAAAGCTCCCACGGTCTGGTTTACCTGGGGGCTTTTGTCTGCATATCCTGGATGCATTTATTTTTGCGGCGGAACCCGGCAGGGTGATCTTCACCGGAATACTGCTGTCTGAACCACTGCCGTTTCCCAGCTCTCCATATTCATTCCGTCCCCACAGCCACAGGCTTCCGTTCTTTTTCAGTGCCGCACTGTGCTCATATCCCAGGCTGACCTGCCGCACGCCGGTCATGACCTTCACCGGCTTACTGCTGTCTGAATCACTGCCGTTTCCCAGCTGGCCGGCCCAGTTATTTCCCCACAGCCACAGACTTCCATCTTTTTTCAATGCCGCGCTGTGATTCCCTCCCAGGCTGACCTGCTTCACGCTGGTCATGACCTTCACTGGCGTACTGCTGTCCGAATCACTGCCGTTTCCCAACTCTCCATCTTCATTCCGTCCCCACAGCCACAGGCTTCCGTCCTCTTTCAATGCCGCGCTGTGTAAACATCCCAGACTGATCTGTTCAATCCCCGCCGCTGCCTCTGCTTTGTGCGGCGGCAGCGCGCAGACGATCAGCAGCGTCAGAAATATCCCCGGAAATGTCCGGATGAATGGTTTTATCATTTTCTTTTGCATAAAAGTCCCTCCCTTTGTGTCCTTATGAGTATATATATACTTATATATAAATATATCATGTTTAAATCACTCTTACTAGTGTCTGGTTATTGAAATATATATAATATTATTAATATTGAGGTCAAAGAATATTTTTGCACCTTATAACTAATTCAGAAAGTGATACATATGACGCCAGGCAGGAACTGTAAAATCACACGCAGACTCCCGGATAATATGAACGAATGCGGAGAGATCCGCTTATGCCTGAAAGAAATTATGGAAGAAACGACAAAATGACCTGCAAAAACAGATCTTTTGTGTTATAGTCAGTGTAAGAGATAAAAATCATGAAGGAGGTCTAAATCATGTCGACTTTGGAAAAAACAATTATTCTGCTCCGCGAGATGCCGGAACATTCACTCGAATCTTTATATGACTTCATTCAATCAATTTGGCTTCGTCAGGATTCCAATGCAGAACGCTCTGAAAATACTATTAGTACATCAAAGAGTATGGAGGGATTTCAAGTGCTGCAGTCTTTTGCCGGCACATTGCCCACAGATTTTGACTACAAAAAAGAATTGGAGGAAATGAGAAATGAAAAGTACCGCCGTTTTGATTGATACAAATATCATACTGGACATATTAGAAAAACGTGAACCATTTTATGAATCATCAAACGATGTGTTGCTTTGTTGTGCTTCTAAGGAAATAAGTGGGTATATTGCCCTGCATTCTGTCTCAAATATTTTTTATATTCTTCGCAAACAATACTCTGCCGAAACCCGCAGGCGTTTGCTTCTCGGAATATTGGCCTTTCTGCAAGTAGCAAATGCAAAACACGAAAATGTTCGTCATGCGTTGGAAAGAAACGATTTCCCTGATTTTGAAGATTGCTTGCAGGATGAATGCGCATTGGAAAACAATGTGGACTATATCATCACAAGAAACACGAACGATTTTAAAAATTCAAATGTACCTGCACTCACTCCGATGGAGTTCCTGCAAAAACATCGCCCTTGACGCAGCACAAATGCCGCCCAAACAGAAAAGGGGGACTCCAGCCGCCCCCCGTCTGTTTTCTTTTTCTCTCAAGTACGCTTTTTACGCCTATTCCCAAAGATTCTTGTTCCCGAATCTTGCATCCAATCCTGCGCTGAACCATCTTCCATTCAGAACCTGGGAGATGACCTCGCTCTTTGATTCCTCGGAGATACTGTCGTCAGCTTCCATACGGTCAAGAATGTCATGATGCCAGGATCGAAAGGTCATGCGTTCCATGTTCACATGGAAAAGCATGGCACTGAGACCCTGGCATCATACAATATTGTAACGTTTATTTGTGTTCTGGACATAACTCTCTCTCATATAAAATATGCAGGAAATCCGCACAGCTTCTGCCGGTCTTATATATCGTAACATCCCGACATTTTGTTACTGTTCACTCCGCAATGTCATTAAGTTTAGGTAACGGGTTGGATTCTGTCATGGGGTCTAACCCATTTTTGATCTTTTTTATTTTTTTG
>CANQAR010000235.1 GCA_947588845.1 uncultured Lachnospiraceae bacterium | reverse complement strand
CCGTCATTCTCAGCGGTCTTGACCTGCGTAACCACGCACGGACCTGCCTGAAGAACAGTTACCGGAGTCAGAACTCCATCTTCTCTGAAGATCTGAGTCATTCCGACCTTTGTTGCTAAAATCGCTTTCTTCATTCTTCTACCTCCTGTTTTTCTACAGCGGATCGCTTCTGCGATCATCCTAGTTAACAGAGAATGATATAAGTGGAACCAGCCGATCACAGCCCGGTCCGGACTGCGATGCTTCTATATCAACCTGATTAGGACTGCTACCTGCGTCATAAAACAAACTTATTTCTTCTTCATCTTGATATCAATGCTGACGCCCGCCGGCATCTCCAGTCTGGACAGAGCGTCCACCGTCTTCTGGGTCGGCGCGATGATATCGATCAGTCTCTTATGCGTCCTCTGCTCGAACTGCTCTCTGGAATCTTTATATTTGTGTACCGCTCTTAAGATTGTAACTACTTCCTTCTTTGTCGGAAGGGGTACCGGACCGCTCACCTTCGAACCGGTTTTCTTTACAGTCTCGACAATTTTCTTCGCGGATGAATCCACCAGCTGATGCTCATACGCCTTTAAAGTAATCCTCATAACCTGACTTGCCATAAAAAAAGTCGCCTCCTTTTCGCACTTTTGTTCAGTACGACAAGCGGTGACTGTACACTCTCCCGTGTGTGTCATGCGCACGCACGGACTCACACACTATCTTTGCAGACCGGACAGTATCCTGTCTCAATTCTTATCTCATCCCATATCCGCTCTGCCTGTTGTCTTGTACAGTGACTTGTCGCCAGTTTTCTAACATGACATTCGCTCCACGGAAAACCCGCATGGCCTGTGTATTCAGGAGCATGCAGCAACCTCACGCTTCTACGCTATCAATGTCACAGCTTCCCCAGTATACAGGAAAAACCCGGTAAATGCAAGGGCAAATACCGGGTCTTTTCTCATGATTATTGTTCTTTTTTCAGTACAATCCATTTTTTGTACTTTTCCGACGGTTTTTCTGTTCTACAGTTCGATACGGCCCTCCAGCGCCCGCAGCAGCGTCACCTCGTCAATGTATTCCAGATCGCCGCCGACCGGTACGCCGCTCGCTATGCGGCTCACCCTGACGCCCGTCGGCTTAATCAGTTTGCTGATATACAGCGCCGTCGTCTCGCCCTCCAGGCTCGAATTTGTCGCGATGATCACCTCATTGACGTCTCCCTGAAGCCGCTGCACCAGCTCCTTCAGCCGGATATCCGACGGCCCGATCCCAAGCATCGGGGAGATCGCGCCGTGCAGAACGTGGTACACGCCCTCGTATTTGCCAATCCGCTCATATGCCGCCAGATCCCGCGTATTCTCCACAACCATGATCGTCCTTTTGTCCCGCGCAGGGCTGCTGCAGATCGGACAGACCTCCTGATCCGTCAGCGTACAGCACTCCCGGCAGTAGCGGACATTGTTTCTCGCGTCCAGCATCGCCCCGGCGAGCTGCTCCACATTTTCCTGCGGCATCCGGATGATGTGGAAAGCCAGCCTCTGCGCCGTCTTCGCCCCGATGCCGGGCAGGGACGACAGCTGCTCGATCAGCTTCGACATCTGCCTTCCGTAATAATCCATCAGAGTCCAAAACCTCCCAGGCCGCCTCCGAGACCGCCGGTCAGCTTCGACATCACAGCAGCAGCCTCCGCCTCGACCTTGCGGAGCGCCTCATTCGTAGCCGCAACGATCAGATCCTCAAGCATCTCAATATCATCCGGATCCACAACCTCCTCGGAAAGCTTCACCTTCGTGACTTCCTTCTTCCCGGAAATTGTAACCTCCACTGCCCCGCCGCCTGCCGACACGGTAAACTCCTTCTCCTCAAGCGCTTTCTGGTTCTCCTCCATCTGCTTCTGCATCTTCTGCGCCTGCTTCATCAGATTATTCATATTCCCCGGCATCCCGCCCGGAAAACCGCCTCTTCTCGCCATCTGTGTGCCTCCTTTATTTTATATGCTGGGGTCTATTGTACTATAAAGAAAGGGGAAATGCTACCATAAATTTTAATGCGCCACACTCTCTTTTTCCTGCTCCCAGTTCCGCGCAAAGATGGGCCCCATATACTTCGCATAGAGCGGAATCAGCTCCGCGTCATGATTGCAGCGCACCTCCGTCTTTTTGTCAATGATCAGCGTCCACTCTTCTCCCGGAGCGCTGGGCTTCCATGCAGGAATCCCGTCGTGATTGGGATCTCCTGTCCGTGCAAAGGCCATGACTGCTCCGAATACCTCTGCCTCGACGCGCTCTGTTACTCCATCCTCCCAGGTCACCGGCACCAGCTCTGTATTGCAAAACACATAGGGAATATCCGCGCAGTGCCACGGTGTGCGGCCGCCGTCCACCGGCAGATCCAGATTAAACAGATAAGACCATGTACACCGGTTGAGCGCGCTTCTTTCCCTGATATACTCCTGCGCCGGCAGGCGGAATGTGAAATCCAGCAGGGGAAGCTGTGCCGGATGACGATCCGGATACGCCCTTCTAAATAAGGTAAGCATCCTTTCGATCGCTGTGTTTTCTGTTCCTGCCTTACACCCGTCGCCGCATCCAGAACCATCATTGTCCGTCGTCTCCATCCCTTTCCGGAGGATTCCCTTTACAAGTTCGATTCCTTCCTCTTCAGACATATCGTGCACATCCACAAGCCCCGGTACAAACGACGTAAACTCCCCGTACACGGTACCCACCAGCATCGGAATATGGGCCGTCTCCCGGCGGAATCCATGAACCCCCGGTTCCCCCACATAGAACTCGTTGGGATGCGGCGTTCCGCCCGCATTCTTCCCTGCCGCCGCCAGCGCCGGACGCACTTTCTGATAAGCCGCCGCCAGCGCATCATAAGGAACCTCCTCCAGTTCCTTTACGGAACGGATCCCCAGTTCCTCCATCATCGCGCGGCCGAGTTCCTCTCCGCTCCCCACACTGTCCGCCAGCAGAGGGCCTGTCACGCCGCTCATGTTGATCCCTTTCGCGTAAAGCCCGTCAGCTGCCGGCGTCTGCAGAAGCGTCGTGACTTTTGCTCCGCCACCCGACTGTCCAAACAGGATGACATTCTCCGGATCACCGCCAAACCGGGCAATATTTTCATGAACCCATCGAAGCGCGGCGACGAGATCCTCTGTTCCGGCATTCCCGGAATTCACATATTCTTCTCCAAACGAGGACAAATCGCAGTAACCAAGCACATTCAGCCGGTGATTGACCGACACCACCACGACCTCTCCCCTGCGGCACATGTTTTCTCCCTCATAAGCAGTCTGCTCAATTGCGGAACCTGCTTCATAGCCGCCTCCATGCAGCCACACCATAACCGGGCGCGCCCCATCGTCGCAGGCAGGCGTCCAGATATTCAGATTCTGGCAGTCCTCACTCATAATCCAGTAACGGTGCGGCACAAGAAGCTCGCCGTTTGGCTTCGGCATCTCCAGCAGCGGGCATACATATCCGTAGCTGGTGGCATCCAGCACGCCGTCCCACGGCTCAACCGGTTCCGGGGCATGAAACCCTTTGCATAGGGAATTCCCTTGAAAATTGTAAGCCCATTGCAGATATAACCGCGGACCTTTCCCCGGTTCGTCTCCACTACCGCTGTCTGCGGATGATATGTAAATTGCTGACGCATGATATTCTCCTTTCTGTTCCAGTACTTTCCTTATATTATATAATACCATAATGTCGGGGTCAAAAGGGATTTTATCCCCCACTTTCTCATTAATTGTTTGCACAAAACTTAGGATGTTATCCACATTTTGTCATGAAACCTTGCTGCCTATCATAAGCCGGATCCTTCCCTCATTTATCTATTCAGCTATCGAAATTCAAATTGAAAAAATTTCATATAATCCGTATATTGTCAAGCATCTAATTCCATCACTTTGGGAAATAATTGAGGAAATTCAAGGATATCTCAAAAAATAACAGCATTGACGCTTAAAAATATTTATGAATAAAATCATTAAAAAACCTCTCATTTTACGGCAAAATGCGAGATAATAAAATCGACACAAAAATTATTTTTTCGCACAAGCCATAAGAAAAGAGGTTTTTATCAATGCTGAGAGAATGAAAGTTACGAGGAAAGAAACCAGGGAACGCCTGGAACAGTTCCACCTCGCCTGTGAACTGGTAAAGCTGATCAGACATTTTTTCCCGGACCTCCTGCCCATGCTGAAGCAGATCCCGGATCCCGGAAACCGGAGTTATATCACTTACCCTGCGTCCGTACTCCTCATGACCCGCATCCTTTCTTCTGTATTTTACATCAGCAGCATGAGAAAAACAAGTGAAGAATTGAACTGTTCCAGGATAAACGCATGAACGGAATCCGACTTTAGTTTGCGTTTATTTTTCATTTATTCCGTCAATAGACAATATC
>CANQAR010000234.1 GCA_947588845.1 uncultured Lachnospiraceae bacterium | reverse complement strand
AAACTATTGAACCGCGCAGTACCGAACGGTATGCTGCGTGGTGTGGAAGGGGAGGATAAAATCTCCCCTATCCGATGTGGGTTTCCTGCACCAAAACGGGTTCCTCCGGCATCTAATATATGTAAACACAATACGATCGATCGGTTGGAAACAGGAGAAACGCCCCCTTTTGCAGAACAAAAATACGCTTGTGAAGGTTTTGGAGCATTCTCCAGAGGAGGAACAAAATGAAGATGTTAGTAAAAAAAGCCCAGAAAGGAGACGCGGATGCGTTTGTGGCATTGATCGAATCCTGTAAAAGCAGTATGTACCGGGTCGCAAAGGGATTTTTTCGCAGCGAGGACGACATTGCGGATGCGATTTCAGACGCCGTGCTTTCCGCCTGGGAACATATTTCGGATCTGAGGCGCGCGGAGTTTTTTAAAACATGGCTGATCCGGATCCTGGTTAATTCCTGCAATCAGATGATGCGGGAACGCAAAAATTGCGATCTGGTGGAAGTCCTTCCGGAAACGCGTTATCTGGAACAGGAATTTTCTGACGTAGAGTTTCGGGAAATGCTGTCGTCGTTCCCGGAGGACTGCCAGATGATTCTGCTGCTGTATTATGGAGAACAGTTTACGACGCGTGAGATCGCGGGGATTCTGGGTATCAGGGAAAATACTGTCAAGAGCAAGCTGTACCGTACACGCGGCGCGCTGCGGGACATACTTGTCAACAGTTTATAGGTGCAGGAGGAATATCATGAGAAATTATACAGAACAGGAAATGTACAGGGTACTGGGAAAAGAGATGCAGGTGTCCGAGACGGTCGAGGAACGGCTGGCGCAGACTTATCAGCAAATCCGCGCGCAGAAGCAGAAGAAAACACGCAGACGCGGATTATGGTACGGCGCAGCCGGGACAGCCGCAGCCATGCTGGTAGCCGGAATCTGCTGCGCGAGTAATCCGGCTCTGGCAGCGCAGCTTCCACTGATCGGTCATCTGTTTGAGAAGATTGGGAGTGATGTCAGTTATCCGGGCGATTACAGCGAGGTCGGTATGCCGCTTGTGACGGAGGAAGAAGCAGATGGGAATGCAGCGGGAACAAACGCTGCGGCGCAGGCTGATGCTGCCGAAATGGCATCCGGAGCAGAAAAACAGGCAGCCCCAGATGAGGGATCTGTGAAAACGGCTTCGGCACAGGCAGGAAGCGCCGGGCTGGAAGAAGGCCGGACGGAAGCAGGAGCAGAGGAGCTGACAGTTTCAAAGGCGGCAGAAAACGAATCGTCGGCTGACGCGTATACGCAGACCGCGGACTGCATGACTGTGACTCTGTCGGAGGTGTACTGCAATGAGGTCGCGTTGTATGTGACCATGCAGCTGAAAACAGAAGAACCAATGACAGATTATTTTGAGCTGTGTGATAACGGATCGCCGATCCTGAAACTGAACGGACAGGCAAAGTTTGACTACTGCGGTACGCCGGAGCCGCTGGACGTCGGTGAGCTGAGCGGAAAGCTGATCGACGACTGCACATATCTTGGCATGTACCGGCTGGAGCTTGCCGAAACGCTTGCGGATTATTCTGAATTTTACAAAACAGTGGAGGAACAGGGGATAGAGATAAACTCGCAGACCATTCAGGAATATGGGGATTTGATTCAGAAAAACGAATTGCCGGAGCAGTTTGACGTATCGATTTCCATCGCTCAGATTATCGGCGACCGGAAGGATCCCGTTTCTATTTATGAGGCGGCTGGCGTGGAAATGCCTTCTTCGGAAAAGCTTGAGGAAATGCCGGATGAAGAATTTAATGCGCTGCAGCAGGAGCTTTCCCGAAAAGTGCCGGATTATGACGATTATCCCAGCAAATACCTGAATTACTGGTATGATGGACCGTTTACTTTTGATCTGAGTGTGTCGGTGGACCATGACCGTACCGTCACCGTGCCGGTGGATGAAGATACCGGAGACGGCTTCGCGGTTTCCTCCGTCACAAGAACGCCGTTTGAACTGCTGGTGGAAAGCAATGCCACTTCTTTTGGAACGGACGCGGTACTGCAGGTGCTGGACGCGGACGGCAGACGTATGGAAACCGGACGCCTCGGCGGTACCGAAAATATGCTGGCGATCGATGATCACGACGTTTCCAGGATTGATATTTACTGGGTAGCGTGGGATGATTTTGAAGGAGAGAAGATCAAGGGCAGCTATTTTGACGAACACGAGACAAACGAGGACGGACAGACGCTGAAAGAGGTGCTTGACGGCTGCAGTCTCTATCACCGGGAAGTCGTGCTCGGGGAATAAGAGTCTGCGAAGGATGTGCAGGAAATCGGTTGCTCTGGCGTTTTGCCAGAAATAATTTCCGCGGGTGAAATGGTTGATTATCTGCCGGATATCGTCTATAATAATATTAAATATTAAATTAGACGGAAAGGGGATAGAAGTAGTGTATATTGCGCGCCATGCTGAGTCTGCTGTTTGGCAGCTCTCAAAAATGTTCGGTGCTGTTCTTGTCGCCGGTCCGAGACAGGTCGGAAAAACAACCATGCTCAAAGAAGTTACAAAGGATATCTGTCTGAATTATGTTACCATGGATGATCTTATAGTGAGAGCCGGGGCCAGGGAAGAAAGCGTAACTTTTTTTAAGGATAATCCTCCTCCTGTTTTTGTGGATGAGATTCAGAAGGCCCCGGAACTTTTGGAACAGATTAAGATAATAATCGACAGGGATCATAAAAAGGGTCAGTTTTTTCTGTGCGGGTCACAGCAGTTCAGGATGATGAAGGACGTCAGTGAGTCCCTGGCGGGAAGGATTGGTCTTCTCACACTGCTCGGATTTTCTCTGAGGGAGACGCGTGGAGTGTCTTTTGACAGACCTTTCCTTCCTGTAAACAGCTACTTTGCGGAGCGGAAAAAACACCTTGATCCCATATCGTATGGTGAAGTCTGGGAAACAATTCACCGCGGGAGTATGCCGGAACTTTGTGAAAATCCGGATTTTGACTGGCAGATGTTTTACAGCGCTTATGTCCGTACTTATATAGAGCGGGATGTCCGGGAACTGTCAGAAATTGGCAATACTGTGAAATTTGTCAGATTCATGACAGCGGCGGCCGCTTCTACAGGGCAGTTATTGAACCTTGCGTCGCTTGCGCGCGATGTGGGAATCAGTCAGCCCACGGCGGAACGCTGGATGTCCATTCTTACGGCCTCCAACATTGTATACCTGCTTCCGCCCTATTCGAATAATATAATCAGACGTGCGGTCAAAACTCCGAAACTGTACTTTCTGGATACAGGCCTTGCCGCTTATCTGACGAGATGGAATACCGTCGATGTACTGAAGCACGGCGCGATGGCAGGCGCTTTTTTTGAGAGCTTTGTGATATCAGAGATCATCAAGAGCTATTATAATAAGGGGATTCTGGAACCGCCGCTTTATTTTTACCGGGATAAGGATATGAACGAGATCGATCTTCTGATTGAGGAGGGCGGTGTTCTGTATCCCCTGGAGGTGAAGAAGCATGCGGATCCCCGGAAGAAAGATATTGCCGCTTTTTCTGTCCTGGATAAAATTCCCGGCATGAAACGAGGGGAAGGCGGAGTGATCTGCCTGTATGATGATCTCGTCACGCTGAGCGGCAGTGACCGGGTGATACCGGTCAGCTATCTGTAGAACTTTATAAGAAAGAACTATTGTGAAAAGAATCGGGCAGGAGGGAAAACTCATGGGATATTACCTGAATCCGGGCAGCAGCGGATTTGAGCGGATAACACGTTCAGAATACATTGACAAAACGGGACTGATCAGCGTCCTCAACAGTACAATTGACACCGCTGACAATCTTATCTGCGTCAGCCGTCCGCGCCGGTTTGGAAAATCATTTGCCGCGCAGATGATCTGTGCGTATTACAGCAAAGGCTGTGATTCTCACAGGCTGTTTGAAAAATGGAAAATTGCCAAAGATCCTTCTTTTAGTGAGAGGACTTTGCGCAAAGTATGAGATGAGCTTTGAGAGCGCGAAACGCTGGTATGACGGATATACAGTCGGATCTGCGCACGCTGTTTACAATCCGTTTTCTGTAATGAGCGCTGTAAAAGCCCACAGGTTTAAGTCATACTGGAAGAAAACTTCAGCGGCGGAAACCCTGATGACATACATTGACATGAACCAGGATGGACTTCAGGAAGACATTGCGGTGCTGATCGCCGGAGGGAGCGTCGCAGTAGATACGGATTCATTTCAGAATGATGTAAAGACGTTTTCATGCAAAGATGATGTGCTTACTCTGCTGATCCATCTTGGATATCTGACTTATGAAGAAGAGTATGATTCCTGTGATGCTGATCCGCGGGAGGGAGACACGACAGGATTTGTCCGTATACCGAACGAAGAAGTCCGTATGGAATTTGAGAAGATACTCCGAAGGACAAAA
>CANQAR010000233.1 GCA_947588845.1 uncultured Lachnospiraceae bacterium | reverse complement strand
AAAAAATAAAAAAGATCAAAAATGGGTTAGACCCCATGACAGAATCCAACCCGTTACCTAAACTTAATGACATTGGTGAGTGAACTGTAACAATGATCACATTCTTCCATCCGGTATAATTTTTTGTGACGTCTTACATACTCAATGATCGGAACCCTTTGTTTATCAGGCTCTCCTCCACTTCCATGATATCGTTCACACGAATGATCAGAACCGGCTTTGCCGACTCTCTGTCAAAGGTCAGATACACATAATCGACGCTGACATTGGTCTCTGCAATCGCCAGCAGCAGCTTGTTCATCTCTCCGACCTTATCCTCAATCAGGATTCCAAGCACCTCCGTCTTGCAGCAGAGATATCCTGCATTCCGGAACGCATTGTACGCCTTGTCCGTGTCCGAAACGATCATGCGCACCGTGCCGTACTCCGCACCGTCGTGCGTAACCGACCCCAGAATATTGATATTTTCATCCTGGAGAATCTGCGTCATTTTCTGCATGGCGCCCTTCGTATTCTCCGCAAATATGGAAATCTGCTCTAACATAACTTCACCCCCCTTAATTCTATGAATAAAAGCCTGCGAGGCAGGGCACTACCATGGATGAAAGTCCACGGACTGTTCCGTGCTTACGCACTCTCACAGTCCTGCATGTATTCGCAAATCGCGCTGCTCACATTCGTTCGCATCACTGTTTTGCTCATACGGGTTAGCGTCTTCTATGCATCACCAGTCCAGCAAGTGAACTTGCCTTCTGGTTCTGCATGAAGACTGGGCTTTTACAGTAATTAATGATGGAACAGCCGGATCCCCGTGAACGCCATCGCAATCCCATATTTGTTGCAGGTGGCAATCACATCCTCATCCCTGACGGAACCGCCCGGCTGCGCAATATACTTCACGCCGCTCTTGTGCGCGCGCTCAATGTTGTCTGAGAACGGGAAAAACGCGTCCGAACCGAGCGTCACATCCTGCATCTGATCAAGCCATGCCCGCTTCTCTCCTTCTGTGAATACCGCAGGCTTCTCCGTGAACACCTTCTGCCATGCGCCGTCCGCAAGAACATCCATGTATTCATTTCCGATATAGACGTCGATTGCGTTGTCTCGCTCCGCGCGGGTGATGCCTTCCCCGAACGGCAGATTCAGCACCTTCGGGCACTGACGCAGGAACCAGTTGTCCGCCTTCTGCCCCGCGAGACGCGTACAGTGAACTCTCGACTGCTGTCCGGCCCCGATGCCGATCGCCTGTCCGCCCTTGACGTAGCAAACGGAGTTTGACTGCGTATACTTCAGCGTGATCAGTGCGATTTTCAGATCCATCAGCGCTTCTTCCGGTATTTCTTTATTTTCCGTGACCACATTCGAGAGAAGTTCCTCATCGATCTTCAGTTCCTGACGGCCCTGTTCAAACGTGATGCCATAAACCTGCTTGTGCTCAATCGGCGCCGGACGGTAGTTCTCATCGATCTGAATCACATTATAATTGCCCTTTTTCTTCTGCTTCAGAAGCTCCAGCGCTTCCTCCGTATAGCCAGGAGCAATCACACCGTCGGACACCTCGCGCTTGATCAGCATCGCTGTGTCGCGGTCGCAGACATCTGAAAGCGCAATGAAATCACCAAACGAGGACATGCGGTCCGCGCCCCTTGCTCTCGCGTACGCGCAGGCAAGCGGAGAAAGCTCTCCCAGATCATCCACCCAGTAAATCTTCGCCAGCGTTTCCGTAAGCGGAAGTCCGACGGCCGCTCCCGCCGGAGACACATGTTTGAAGGAAGTAGCCGCCGGAAGCCCTGTCGCCTCTTTCAGTTCCTTTACAAGCTGCCATCCGTTAAAGGCATCCAGAAAATTGATATACCCCGGTCTTCCCGAAAGCACCTGGATCGGCAGTTCCTGTCCGCCTTCCATAAAAATGCGGGACGGTTTCTGATTCGGATTGCATCCGTATTTTAACTGTAATTCCTGCATACGCACTCTCCTTTTCGGTTTTTGTTGACATCTGTTTTCTTATGTGCCATTTCCATAATTTCCGGCTCTTTTTCCATTGAATTTCTCTTTGCCAGCTTCCACTTTTCACCGGGTCTTTCGGGTCTTTCGGGTCTTTCAGTTTTTTCGATTCTCTTCTCCGGTTTTTCCTTCAGCCGGTTCTTCTGGTTTCCGCCGGATCCTCTTCTCCAGTCCTTGGTTCCCCACGAAAATGCAGACTTTTACCTGTTCTTATTTACAATTCTGGTCTCATACTTTCCAGACGCGATGTCAATATAACGTACAAACAGAGACACCTTGTTATCTTCATTCAGGCTGTCCCACAGCATATCTGTGAACTCATCGATCTCGTCCGGAATCGCCACCAGCTTCGGTTCTCCCTCAAAGCTCGGAAGCGGACTGCCGTCACACTTGTATGTGTGAATAAAATGACCTTCCCCGGCCACGCAGTTCTCATATGCAAATGTATAGCGGTTGCATGCCGCCGGGTTCCCGTTATTGCTTTTTAAGATCGACATTGCATAGCTGTACTTTCCGTTCTCAATATGCATGATTCCGGAAATACGCGGCGTATAATTTGGCCCGTCCGGCTCAAACTCACGGCTGCGCAGCGACTGCTCGAAGGTCAGCTGACGGTCCATTCCCTCATAGATCGTGTCCGTCTGGTCGCCGTTCGTCACGATCGTCTTGTTCCCAAGCACACGCACCGGCGCGTAGATGATCAGACTCGGATCCTCAAGCTTCGACGGATCAAACGCCTGCGTCCGGATTCCCTCGCCATCTTCCACAAAAACACGGTTTCTGCTGTTGTTGCTTCTGCCCATGATAAAATACGCTGTCACGGCCTTTGTGCCGTCCGCGGAGCGGCCGATCACGATGCCTCTGCCCGGATAACTGTTATTTCTCAATTCCTGCTCTAAAGAAATCATTTCCATGTACATCTCTCCCTTTTATAAATGTTCATGTTCTGCGCCTCAGGATGACACTATGAATGAAACCCCACTGCCTGCTGTTTTCCCTGCCGCAAAATACTCCAGCGTCTTACCATCATACAACGATTACTGCTTTTTATCAATAACATTCTTTCACCTTGAAAGTTCCACCGCTCTGATAACTTCTTCCCACCCGCTGCTTTTTACCGCACGGATAAATTCTGCTCTTACCTCTTCATTTGGTATGCACACAGTATCATTTGATTCGTCATAAGAGAGGTAGCCCAGGTGAACCAGAAGCGTGAGAGCATCATCCTTGCTGATAAATGTGGTCATATCATTCTGAAACGTTTCTGTGTCAATTTTGCATGCACGTCCTCCCAGCATGAATATAACTGCATCTTTCAATCCATCAAAATTCATATCGATATAAATTTTCAGCGCTTCATACGTCTCTGTTCTTGTCCAGTAACTTCTAAACTGCTGATTGTGTATGACATCCACAATAGATTTTGGATTGTATACAGACCCGGCATTTCTCATGTGGTAGCCGTCATACCAATATCTGGCTTCATCAAAATCCATTTCATAAGTTTCGCATAAGTGACGTACTTCCTGTTCTGTAAATCCAGTATATTCGGCCAGACGCCTGGGACTTGTCATTGAAAATTCATCAAAGATATTCAAAGCGGAATGTGTTCCGTACTTTTTGATTGGCAGGATTCCCGTCATATAAGCCAGCTTAACATAAACCCTGTCTTTAAACAGATCACGCAGAAAATTAAGATAATCCTTCTGGGCGGCAGAATTCCCCTGTGATTCCCTGAATATGCAGTCCCATTCATCAATGATAAATATAAAACCTCTGTTCTGTTCCTCCATATTTGCGTAAATGGCGGCAAGAGCGGAGGGAAGCCTGTCTGCAGAATCCGGAAGCAGTTTTCCGTAAACAGATCTTACTTCCTGAAGAATCTGCCCTTCCATATAAGATACAAGCTGATCAGCAGTCCCCGCAGCTCTTAAAAACTGCTGAATATTGAGCATAAATACATCATACTGATTTAAATGCTGCATATAAGAGGATGCTTTCGAAATTTTTAATTGTTCAAACAAGGAAGAAGAATTGCAGCTTCTGTCATAATAAGCACACAGCATATTTGCGGCCATTGATTTGCCAAACCGTCTGGGCCTGCTGACACACAAAAATGCCCTGTCAGAATCCAGGACAGTGTTTGTGTATGCGATCAGTTCAGATTTATCCACATAAATATCCGAGCGCAGCGCCCGACGGAAACCTTCATTTCCCGGATTCAAATAAATTCCCATAATACCACGCTCCATGCTTTTATGTTCCCGCATCTTTGTTTCATTCAGGTCCTGGTATTGTCCTGCGCAATTAACGCAGGGCAGTACCAGTCTGTATCATATAATTTATATTAACACTTGAGAGTTGAAAGTTTTCAATAAAAGAATAAAAAGAATAACCCTTCCGCATGGTTTTATGGTATTCTTTAGTCA
>CANQAR010000232.1 GCA_947588845.1 uncultured Lachnospiraceae bacterium | reverse complement strand
ACGTGGATCTGGCAGGAGATCTTCCTGGAATGGATGCAGGTACAATAGAAGAAGAACCCATTTCGATCAATATGGAGGATGTGGTCCTGGGAGATCCCGGAAAGTCGTCTCTGGACGGGACGAATTCTGAAACGGATCCGAATGTGCTGTCTATAAATATGGAAGACAGAGAATCTGTTTCCCTCAGCATGGATGGAGCAGTTCCGAATGGAGAGGACGTTATCGTTATTCCGGATGAGATTGTGCCGCAGGCGGATACAATTCCTGTCAGACGGGAAGTACTGGAAGAAAGCAGCGCGTCGGTCGCAAACGACGGCTCGATCGTGATGAACTTCGGAAAGCAGATCGCAGTGAAGAAGGTCACGATCAAGATCACGGGAACAACGAAGAAAGAAGAGAATCTGGTAAATATCTCCAAGGTTGAGTTTGTCAATGACATGGCAAGCAGGATTCCTGAGCCGGAACTGAGTATTCCGGAACTGAAACTGACGCCGGGCAACGAGGAAATTCTGGTGACCTGGGAAGAACAGCCAAATGTGACAGGATATGAGCTGGAGATTACCGGAATCGCAAAGAAGCAGACCACGGAGCAGACGCAGACGGTGTGCGTGGCCGGC
The DNA here is from genome assembly GCA_947588845.1 of uncultured Lachnospiraceae bacterium. Classification (GTDB taxonomy): domain Bacteria; phylum Bacillota; class Clostridia; order Lachnospirales; family Lachnospiraceae; genus Choladousia. Next base: position 3,824 of record CANQAR010000232.1, on the reverse strand, counting down.
ACAGCACATACATTTACACACATAAACAACAATGATCTGAGAAACTTCAGACCTTATAAGATCAGAGTGCGCTCCATCAACGGCGAGTGGCGCAGCAGGTGGTCGGATATACAGGAAGCGGCTCCGAAGCCGGATGCGAGGCCGGAGCCGGTGGATAATCTGAAGATCAAGGCCGGATACCGGTCGCTGTCCCTGAACTGGAAGGATATGGACGACGCCAGCGGATACATGGTATTCTACCGGGAAGAGTCTGAGACGGAGTTCAGGCCGGTGGCTGAAGGTTCCGGGTCATACCAGCCTGCAGACAGTACAGAGGCTGAAGTAAACAAATCAGGAGAAGGCAGGATTACGACAAACAGCTACACGCTCAACGAGCTTGAAGACGGCAAACTGTACTATGTATACGTCATCGGCTGGAATGAGCTGGGCTGGGGTACTTACAAAAACGATAGAATTGTCAGCGAGAGGACAGACAGCAGGGCGCGTCCGCAGCTCCCGAAGTACCACGCAATCAATCTTCCGGAAACGGATGATGAGAGTTCGATTGGTAAACTGACGCCGCATGTTCTTTCCGCGGACTGCGCTCAGTATGACGCGAATCCGAACAACCACAGTGTGGAAAATGATAAGAAAAAAGCGGTCAGAATGGTAGACAGCAGGCTTGACGGATGCCGTGATAATTATGGAGACAGCACGGAAAGAAATCTGACAAAATCCGCGTTGGGAGTTGTAGACAACGATTATGATTCCTACTGGCAGAAATATGACTGGGATGAAGGATACGTCTATGGCGGTTATGGAATCCATGTCAAACTGGATCAGGCGTACAGGATGAGCTATCTCACATATTCCGCCTACAACATTGAGTCTGAGTTTGCTGGTGGTTATGTGGAGAGGGCCAAGATTCGGTATCGTAATACGACAGAGGATCCGAACGCTGCAGAGCAGGAAGTTCTTGCTTATGTTTCCAGAAGATATGATGCAAACGGTCAGCTGTATTACCTGATTAAATTCCAGGAAGCAGTTGAGGCGAACGAGATCCGGATGTGTCTGGGAAGAGGATACGGAGATCTGTGGATGCGTGTCGGCGAGATACGCTTCCATGAATGCGATGAGGTGTACGACGGCATTATGGGTCTGTTTGCTGATGAGATGCATTCGTCCCTGAGAGAAGACGTGACAGCAGAAGAACTTGCAGAACTGGAAGCCGAACTGGAAACGACAGACCATGACGAGAAGCATCCGCTGTATGATTCCCTGCAGCTGGAACTTAAGCTGGCGAAAGAGCTGTTTGCGGATCGGGAGAAGGATCAGACAGTTCTTAAGGTGGATACGAGGCTGACGACGAACTCCGACGGTCATCTGAAGTTTGGCGGCCTGAACGCATGGCAGCCGCTTGGAAGAGTTGCGGCGAAGGGCGAGACGATGGTGATCTACGTGGGACACAGCACAAAGAGAGCGGAAGAGTCCAGCAGTCTGCAGGCAGTGTTCACGCAGTACCACGCGCAGTCCAATGAGCTGAACTATACAGTGAATCTTAAGGTTGGACGCAATGAGATTACTGTTCCGTCTGTTACGAACGAGAGCAGGGAGCGCGGCGGTCAGGTGTACATCCAGTATACAGGATCACGCGGCAGTGCAGAGCAGTATGAAGTGCGCGCTCTGGGCGGCCAGAAGATTCCGGTTCTGAGCGTTTACAAGATGGAACCGGGAGCTGATAAGACAGCTGCGATCGAGAAGTATGTAAAAGAACTGGATGAGTATGTAAAGACAATCCAGGCCACTCACGATAGTCTCCGCCCGTCCGCGGATGCAGGAGCCAACGAGGCATGGAAGAGCAATGTAGATTTTGATTATACGGACAGGAACTGCTTCCTGAACGCAACGGATCTGATGATGGACTACATGATGTACTCCGTGCCGGCGCTTCAGGTGTGGAAAGGAATCACCGGAGGCGCGGATGTAAGCAGGAGCCTGAGTGATGCGGAAGTAACAGAGGCGGCACAGAAGCTTGAGACCTCTCTGAACGCAATGGAAGACACGATGAAGCTGTTCTACCAGCACAAGGGCCTGAGCGATGATCCGAAGGCTGTGAGCAGCGAAGAGCGCGGCAGCAATGAGATGCCGGTCAAGCACCTGAATATCCGTTACATGCAGATGTTCGCGGGCGCGTTCATGTACGCGTCGGGCAACCACATCGGCGTTGAGTATCCGGAGACGAATGTCGCGGGCGGCGCGGCGAGCTGGGACAGCTTCGGCTGGGGCATTGGCCATGAGATCGGTCATGATATCAACCAGAGCTGGTACGCGATTGCGGAGATCACGAACAACTACTTCGCGCAGCTGCTCACAAAGGCGTACAACGGCACGCGCTTCAAGTATGAGATTGCTCCAGGAGGAGAGGATGATCCTGCGAACGATATCTACAGTAAGGTAACATCAGGAGCGCTTGGACGTTCCGCGAACGGCGCGGTTCAGCTTGGACTGTACTGGCAGCTGCACCTGGCGTTCGACAACTACACAATAAACAATCAGGGAAAGAACAATACCCTGAATGACACAGTTTCAAAAGTAAGCGGTTACCCGTACACAGACGACAGGTACGTCTTTGATGACTACGACGAGCAGTTCAACAACCTGTTCTTCGCCCGCGTGGATACGTACGGCAGGAATCCGTCCAAGGCTCCGAACGGCGGTGTGACGCTTGCTTCAGGCACGGCTGCGGTGGATCAGAATCTGATGCGTCTTGCATGCGCGGCAGCGAATGCGAATATTCTTCCGTTCTTTGAACGCTGGGGAATGGTGCCGGATGAAGGTACACTGGCTTACGCGGCAGCCTTTGGAGCAGCGACGGAAAAAGCGCTGTACTACGTAAACGACGACGCGAGAGATTACAGGGCGGCTCATCCGGGAGAACCGGATAACATCCTGAATAAGGATGCCATCGGGTCGGCAGCCGCAAGTGCGGACGGCAGCAGAGTGAGCATCACGGTTACGCCGAAGGCGGGTGTAAACGGTGAGGCACTCCTTGGCTATGAGATCATCCGTACAATGTACTCGAACGGCAGGCCGGAAGAGGCTGTTGTGGGCTTCAAGCTCGCGGACGGAAACAATCCGGTCACCTATATCGATGAGATCGCCACGATCAACAACCGCGTCATGTACTACAAGGTCAGGGAGGTCGACAAGTATCTGAACTACTCCAATGCGGTAGAAGCAGGAGATGGAGTGAAGATTGAGACGAACGGCGCGCTGCCCAAGAGCGAGTGGACGATCGAGACGACGATGACGTCAGCCGATGATGTGATGCTCAATCCGAATCCGTCATTTGATGAAATGCCGGCACCGTATGTGGACAACGGAAAAGACGATCCGGACGGCGGCTTCGACAGCGATCTGAGAAGGGTACAGAGCAGCGCGAAGAAAGTGGAACACAGCATCGACAAGATTGCCGACGGCAGCGACAGTTCCGCGTACACCGGAACAAACGGTACAAACGCCATCATCACGATCGATATGCACGACTTCTGCAAGGTCACATCGCTGATCTACAGAGGCGATGATCTGGGAACGGTCACCGTATCGGTCAGCACGGACAACATGAACTGGACCGATGTAAAGAACATCGATATGGCGGGAATTAATGCAAATGCGGACGGATCCAGGACGATCTGGTTTGACGCTGCATCGGATGATCCGGAAGTCAGAGCGGCATGGATCGGCACCTACAGGGCAAGATATGTGAAGCTTGCATTCAGCAGGGCGGGCGCGGTACAGATCAAAGAGATCGACATCTGCGGACCGAGCGGAGACAACCTCGAATT
>CANQAR010000231.1 GCA_947588845.1 uncultured Lachnospiraceae bacterium | reverse complement strand
GTTACAACCGTACCGGTTCCGCCGATACCAACGGATGACGGCTGTCCCTCTTCGAATACCGGGATCTTTGTGATGTCATACTTGCCTTCCATTTCCGGCATGTAATCTTTGAAACGGCTCATGTACCACATTGCCTTCGGGAAGGATGCGATCTTGCCGTCCATGATGTTCTTGAAACCAGCCTCAAGGTCTACATGACCGTCGGTGGAGATCATTGCGATGCCGTCGTTCAGCCAGCCCTGCTGCATCTCAAGCATCTTCTTTACGGAATCAAGCTCTACGTTCGGCTCTCCGTCCGGGCCGCCCGTCCAGTCTTCGCCGTACTGAGCCATCGCAATCCACAGCCAGTCAACGCTGGCTGTATCAACAGAGGTCAGGTAAACTTCGCCGTTGGAAGCTTCCTTGAGCTGCTCGCCAAGTGCGGTATAATCATCCCAGGTCTTCACGGACTTGTAGTCAAGGCCGTACTCCTCGAAGATCTCCGCGTTCCAGTACATAACAGCCGCGCCTACGTGTGTCGGAACACCGATGCGTGTGCCGTCAGCCTTGGAATAGATCTCGAGACGGGACGGAACCACGGTATCCTCGTACGGAGCAAGAGCCTCTCCTACATCATACAGCGGGCAGTCGTCGCCGACATAGTTCGGGAATTGGCCGATCTCGATGTCGCACATGTCCGGAGCGCCTGAGCCTGCCTGCAGGGACATCATCAGCTTGTTGTGATGATCCGGGTATGGATAGGTGCTGAACGTAATCTGGATCGTCCTGTCCGGGTTCTGCTCGTTCCACAGATCAACCATCTTGCCGTAGAACTCATTGTGCAGGTTTACGAATGACCAGAGCTCAAACTTGGCGGTCGCGTCGTCCGGACCAACTGTCGTAACAGCGGTGGGAGCGGCCTCGGTCTCAGCTTCTTCAGCCATAACCGTCATGCCCATGGTCGCCACCATGGAAGCCGCGAGTAACAAACTAAGCAATTTCTTTTTCATGTTCGTCCTCCTTTTGGATTTGCGGACGACTGCGGTTTGTTACCCTTTTGGATTTGCGAAAGAATTTTTTTAAATTAAGGTTGAAATGTTGGAACTGTCTGCGTTATAATATTTAGAACCAGTTAAAATATTTTAGAAAAATCAGTGTCGTGCAAACAAACAGAACAAAAGTTGTTTTGTTGTTTATTATAGATTTATTGCGGACACAAGTATAGAGAAATCAGACAGAGAGGTTGATAAAATGGAAAACAATAAAGAACTGAAATTCAATGAACCGTGGATCCTTCAGCGCGCGGATCCGTATGTGTACCGCCACACGGACGGCACCTATTATTTTACGGCTTCCCTTCCGGCGTATGACGGGATTGCCCTGCGGCATTCAGAGACGCTGGCCGGGCTGGCGGACGCCGAGGAGACGATGATCTGGCACAAGCATGAGAGCGGCATCATGAGCTTTCATATCTGGGCGCCGGAGCTCCATTATCTGCAGGGAAAATGGTATATCTACTATGCCGGCGGCGACAAGGACGATATCTGGGAGATCCGCCCGTATGTGTTGGAGTGCCAGGATGAGGATCCGATCACCGGAACCTGGGTGGAGAAAGGCATGATGGAGCGTAGCGCGGACGATCCGTTCTCCTTTACGGATTTCTCGCTCGACGCGACCGTGTTTGAGAACAAGGGCAGATATTACTATGTCTGGGCGGAGAAGGTCAGCGTCGGAAAGAAGATCTCCAACCTGTACATAGCAGAGATGGAGTCTCCGTGCAAATTAAAGACGGCGCAGGTGCTTCTTGCTACCCCGTGCTACGACTGGGAGAGGATCGGTTTCTGGGTCAACGAGGGGCCGTTTGCCTTGAAGCGCAACGGAAAGATTTTTATCACTTATTCAGGGAGTGAAACGGGGATTGACTATTGCGTCGGCATGCTGACCGCGGACGCGGACGCGGATCTGCTTGATCCGAATTCCTGGAGAAAATCAAGGATGCCAGTGCTCCGCACAAATGAGGCGCTGAAAATTTACGGGCCGGGCCACAACTGCTTCACACAGGATGAGGATGGCCGCGATATCATGGTATATCACGCAAGGACGGAGGCGGAGATCCAGGGGAATCCGCTGTACAATCCGAACCGCCACGCGATGCTGATGGAAGTGAAATGGAATGAGGACGGGACACCGCGGTTTTCCTACGAATAGGCAAAAGAAGGAGCAGTCGGCTTGAAAGCCTCTGCTCCTTTGTTTTGCCGGAAACCGCCGCTCTGCGGCAGGCGGACGGATCTGCCTACGGCGCCGTATCCGCGGGAGTGCTTTCCCCGTAGATCGGACTGTACTGAATCCGAAACTCGATATCCTGATTATAATTGCCGAATCCCCTGCCGAATATGGTCAGTCCTCCGGAATGTCTTGCCGTATCCGGCACTGCCATCCGGAAGCGGATCGTGTCGCGGTAGTCGAAGTGGAACTGATCGATCGATACATTTGAGATTTTGACATTGTCCATGAACACGCCGTTGTACCCGATCGTGAGCGTCTTGAGCAGGCCGTACTGATTCCAGTTCGGGAACCACCAGTCGGGAGTGAACAGGCCGTGCATGTCCGCGAAGTCGCCGGGACTGGTCCACATGCCGATGAAGGTATCGTTCAGGTAAAAATGGATATCGGAAGGCCAGATATCGTTGCTGCCGGGAGCTTCCGAGCTGAGTTCCGCGGAGATGGAGATCTGATCGATCTTGTTTCCAAACGGGATAATGCTGGGGATCAGATATTCCACATATCCTTTGGCGAACCAGAGGATATCGGCGTCAAAATGTTTCTGGTGCGCGAAAAAGCGCGGGTCGTCAACTTCCCCGACGATGGAATCCGCCGTGGAGAGTCCGCAGGTCGGGTAAATTTCGTACGAGGAATATTGTCCGGCGCGCAGGTGCGATTTAAATTCATTGAATGGCTGAAGGTCGCGTGTGAGCACGAATAGTATCTTGTCAAGGTGCGGTTCGCACATTTTGAGATTGCCATGTACGGCGGAATCGGTGTTGACGCGGATCAGATCGCAGGCTTCGAGTTTGCGGACGTGGTTGGTCAGGGCGCCGTTGGTGATATTGAGCCGCTCCGCGAGTTCGTTCATGCTCATTTTGCCGTTCTCGAGAAGCAGATTGAGAATGGAAATCCTGAGTTCAGAACCAAGCGCCTTGAATACTTCGAGCTCTTCTGAAAATTTTTTGATATAACGCATAAGGACTCCTTCCGCTGGAAAAACAGCTTTTTGTTAAGTTTCCTTTGCGGTCTGCCAGTGAAGCACAGAAGTAAAGGAGATTGGATTTAACTTCCATTGTTCATCAGTTTAACAAGTTTTCCCTTAAAATACAAGACAAAATCCATAAAAATCTAAAAAATAGATGAATTATTTTACAAGCAGCTAAAACTTTCGCGGAAAATATCGGACATAATCCACAAAAAATTTATCTGGTTTCCGTGAAACTATCGTCCGAAAAGATGCAAGTTATAGAAAATGTTAAAATATTTTATTTTCAGCTTGACAAGCGATAAAAAGGGTTGTATATTATGACTATAAAAATTAAGCAAAAACTAAAAACTATGCATTTTGCACAAAAGTTTGTCTGGAGCGAAATCATATTAACAGGGCAGATTTTTTGCAGAATGTACGCAACACCAAAAGGAGGACGAACATGAAAAAGAAATTGCTTAGTTTGTTACTCGCGGCTTCCATGGTGGCGACCATGGGTATGACGGTTATGGCTGAAGAAGCTGAGACCGAGGCCGCTCCCACCGCTGTTACGACAGTTGGTCCGGACGACGCAACCGCCAAGTTTGAGCTCTGGTCATTTGTAGACCTGCACAATGAGTTCTATGGCAAGATGGTAGATCTGTGGAATGAGCAGAACCCGGACAGGACGATCCAGATTACGTTCAGTACGTATCCGTATGCAGATCATCACAACAAGCTGATGATGTCCCTGCAGGCTGGTTCAGGCGCTCCGGATATGTGTGATATCGAGATCGGTCAGTTCCCGAACTATGTCGGCGACGACTGCCCGCTGTACGATCTAAGCGAAGCGCTTGCTCCGTATGAGGATACCGTGGTTCCGTCCCGTCTCGAGATCTATTCCAAGGCTGACGGCACACGCATCGGTGTTCCGACACACGTTGGCGCGGCTGTTATGTACTGGAACGCGGAGATCTTCGAAGAGTACGGCCTTGATTACAAGTCTGTAAAGACCTGGGATGATTATACCGCACTTGGCGAGCAGCTGAAGGAAGCTTCCAATGGCGAAGTTTATCTGACCTCTGTTGATACGGCCCAGGTTGACTGGCTGTGGATCGCGATGGCTCAGTACGGCGAAGACTGGACCGGCGGCCCGGACGGAGAGCCGAACGTAGAGCTTGATTCTGTAAAGAAGATGCTTGAGATGCAGCAGGGCTGGCTGAACGACGGCATCGCGATGATCTCCACCGATGGGGCTGTGAAAAAATAGAGCTGTTCACAGCCCCATTTTTTCATAACCCCTCTGCTTTGTATCGAAAACAGGAAA
>CANQAR010000230.1 GCA_947588845.1 uncultured Lachnospiraceae bacterium | reverse complement strand
CATTGCCAGGATTTGTGAGAAGGGGGGTATGGCGTTACTGCGCGAGTCAGAAGACCTGCCTGGGGCTTTTCCATTTCTTACACGTCATTAGGAAAATGGAAAGTTTAGGAGTTTTTATGCCTGATCAGATTCAAAACAGTCAGAACAAACCGACACTGAAAAACGGCCTTGTCACGCGGCGTTACGGAACCGCCCACATGGAGCGCCATGTCGTCCTTCCCGACAGCGCGCGGAAAATCGAAGATATCGCGTTTTACAAAGGCCACAAGATCGCCAGCGTCACTTTCCCCGAAACACTTCTTGAGATCGGTGAAAAAGCGTTCATGAACTGCACTTCCCTGAAAGGGATCTCCCTGCCAGAGCGGGTGAGAAAAATGGGGATGAGCGCTTTTGAAAACTGCCGCGCGTTAAAATCCGCCTCTCTTCCGCAGATGCTCAACATTCTTCCGCCGCGCGCGTTCGCGGAGGACTTTAATCTCAAAACCGTCTCTTTTCCCAAAAAGAACCGGCTCCTTATTATAGGAGAGGAAGCATTTAACCGCTGCGAATCCCTGGAAGCGGCCGAACTGCCGGACGGACTGCGCAAAATTGAACGGCATGCCTTTTACCGCTGCAAGAGCATGAAATCCGTCCGTCTTCCGAACACTGTGCAGTACATCGGGGAGCGGGCTTTCTATTTTTGCGGGCTGGAGTCCCTTGAGCTGCCGGATTCTGTCACCTGCCTGGATAACCAGGCATTTTATCACTGCAATTATCTGACAGAGGTACGCCTGCCGCCCAGCATCACCCATATCGGGGAGCAGGCATTCCACGGCTGCATCCGCCTGAAATACCTGGAGATACCGTATAATCCGGAATATATCGGGCCGAAGATCGCCAACATCGGAACTGTCATCCGGTGTTACCGCGGCTCCAGGGTAGCTTCCTACTGCAGTGAAAACGGGCTGGATGTGGAATATCTTTGATATTTTTCTTGCTTTTCTGCGAAACTTGTTGTAAAATATCAGAAAATTGAATAAATTCTAACAATTACCGGTTTCAGGTTCTGTCAGTCACGGCACAGGATGCCGAACTGCGGATGAAAAGGGAAACAAGTGAGAATCCTGTACAGTCGTGCTGCTGTATACGTGCAGTCATGTCTTATGATCCATTGTGGGTATCCATGAGAAGGGAAGGCATGGCGCTACTGCGTGAGTCAGAAGACCTGCCTGGAGCTGCTGCCATTTGCTACACGCAATGGGAAATGGTGAGGTGGTTTTCTTTTGTATACCCTTTTTTGAGGGGAGCAGGAAACCTCCGCCAGCAGCCTTCCCTGCTTCGTGTAAGCGGCGTCATGGCAGACAGCAGATCGGTAATGTGGCCTGCAGAAAATTCATTTGTTTGCAAAAACAAATTTTGCAGGTCAGCGGCAGGATTCCGAATCATCAGATTCCGCCGCGGTACGTTATTTCCATAGTTTCGCTGACACTCCATTTGCAGGAAGGCGCTGATCTTCATCGCAAGGGAGTGTTTTTATGTCAGCAAAACTTCGAATGACCAAACCCATTGTCGTCAAAAGCAGCTGCTCGAACCTTTATGCCGCCCGGAATATGGAGCTTCCGGATTCTGTCGTCTGCATCAGATCAGGCGCGTTCCGGAACAAAAACATGATTCAATCCGTCCGGTTTCCCAAAAGACTTGAGACAATCGAGGCCTGGGCGTTCTCCGGATGTACGGAGATCCGGCAGATCTTTCTCCCCGACAGCGTACAAGAGCTCGGCGCCGGCAGTTTCGCGGGCTGTACAAAGTTAAAGACGGTTTCGCTTTCTTCCTCACTGAAAGAAATTCCGGAGAATGCTTTCGCAAAATGTACCTCTCTTGTTTCCATGGAACTGCCCGCTGGATTAAGAACTGTCGAAAACCGGGCATTCTATCACTGCAGGAATCTGAAAACAATCCGGTTTTCGGATTCCCTGGAATTTATCGGGCAGGAGGCCTTTTATTCCTGCGGACTGGAATGTCTGGAACTGCCGGATTCCCTTTTCTGGATTGGCGACAGCGCCTTCCACAAATGTACTTCTCTGACGGAAGTGCGTCTGCCGGAAAGCGTCAGGCATATCGGAAAATGGGTCTTTCACGGCTGCAGAAATCTGAAATATCTGGAAATCCGCCATGACCCGGAGTATATCGGGCCGTGGATCATCAATAAGGCAGCCGTCGTCCGCTGCTATAAAGGTTCCGCCGCGGACCGGTACTGCCTGGAATCCGGATTCCGGGCAGAATATCTCTGATATTTTTCAGAATACCGCGCGGCCCGCATGCTGCGCCAGCAGCTAATCTCCATATGCGGGCCTGCGCATAAAAGGCCCCCGGAACTCTCGTCCCGGGGGTTTCCCATATAGGTCATATTTTGTTATACAAGCTTCATCGGATTCAGCTTGACGCCAGGACCCATCGTAGAGGAAATGGTGACACTTCTAAGGAACTGTCCCTTCACTGCCGACGGTCTTGCCTTGTTAATAGCCTCAATAAGCGTCTGGAAGTTGTCTGCTAACTGCTCCTCTGTGAAAGAAGCCTTTCCAATTGGCACGTGGATAATATTTGTCTTGTCCAGCCTGTACTCAATCTTACCTGCTTTGATATCCTTAACAGCCTTTGTCACGTCCATCGTAACGGTGCCTGCTTTCGGGTTCGGCATGAGGCCCTTCGGGCCAAGGATACGGCCCAGACGTCCTACAACGCCCATCATGTCCGGCGTAGCGACTACTACGTCGAAATCAAGCCATCCCTCTTTCTGGATCTTCGGAACCAGTTCCTCTGCTCCTACAAACTCAGCGCCCGCCGCAACTGCCTCGTCTGCCTTCGCGTTCTTCGCGAAAACAAGTACGCGCACCTGTCTGCCGGTTCCGTGCGGAAGTACAACCGCTCCACGGATCTGCTGGTCTGCGTGACGTCCGTCGCAGCCTGTTCTGATATGAGCTTCAACTGTCTCGTCAAATTTCGCTGATGCTGATTTTTTTACAAGAGCGATACCTTCGCTCACGTCATAGAGATTTGCACGGTTGACTGCCGCTGCACTCTCTTTGTATCTTTTACTTCTCTTCATATTATAACCTCCTGGTGGTATTTGCGGGAATATCCCTCCCACGTGATCTGTCACAGTCCGCCGCCATTTACCATCTCATCTGCGGCAGCAATGCTGTACTAATCCTCCACTACGATACCCATGCTGCGCGCGGTACCTGCGATCATGCTCATAGCGGCCTCGATGCTGCCTGCGTTGAGATCCGGCATCTTTGTCTCTGCGATCTCTCTGATCTTGTCTTTGGAGATCGTCGCAACCTTCGTCTTGTTCGGAACACCGGAACCGGACTTGATGTTGCAGGCCTTCTTCAGAAGAACTGCTGCAGGCGGAGTCTTTGTGATGAAGCTGAAGCTTCTGTCTGCATATACAGTGATAACAACCGGAATGATCAGGTCGCCCTTGTCTGCTGTCCTTGCATTAAATTCCTTGGTAAACTGTACGATATTTACACCATGCTGTCCAAGAGCCGGACCTACTGGCGGAGCCGGCGTTGCCTTGCCAGCCGGAATCTGTAATTTAATGTAACCTGTTACTTTCTTTGCCATGTCAGGCACCTCCTATGTGGTAATGTCGGGGGTTTCCCATTACGTCCGCTCATGATCCGCATCGCTCTGCGGGACCGCACACGGACCGTAACCTTTCCCTCCCACGTCCGCCGCTGTCAGAAGCCGGCGGAACCAGATCGTTTACTGCGAAAGCACGGAATCATCGGCTTTCATCCATGATAGCGCCCGCAGCGCGGGCATGGAAACTTCCTCTGTGATATTGTCCCATATCGCGGGACCTGCAGGTTAAACTGTAATGCCTCTCTGCCGAGTACAGGCAGTCACAGCCGATGGTTTGTGGTATTGATCTGCGTGCCGGCGGCCCGGTCAGGCCGTACACGGTCACAGTTTCTCAATATCTGTAAGGCTAAGCTCGATCGGCGTTTCCCCTTCGAACAGATCCGCCTTGATGACTACCCGCTCATTGACACGGTCAATGGAATCCACGAAGCCTTCCGTATCTTTCCAGACACCTTCAATCACCCTCACTCTGTCGCCCTCCTCGTAATCAAGCTCAATCTCAAGGACTCCAAAGTTGGTCATCTCCTCCTCCGTGAGCGGAACCGGCTTCGACTCCGGTCCGACAAATCCTGTCACACCGCGGGTATTTCTCACGACGTACCATGTTTCTTCATTATTGATCATGTGAACAAAGACATATCCGGGAAACATCTTCCTCTGAACCGTTCTTCTTCTGCCGTTCTTGACTTCAACAACATCCTGAAGCGGAACGCGTACCTCGAGGATCAGATCCTCCAGATGTCTGTTCAGAACTGATTTCTCAATGTTGGCCTTAACTTTATTCTCATACCCTGAATACGTATGAACTACATACCAGCATGCTTCTGCCATACAATCACCTTTCGTCCTCACTTCATTTCATCAGAAACTGATATTCGTCAGAATTTCAACTCCATGCTGGAACAAAAAGTCCAGAATGGCAATCATGATCCCAAGTACGATAGAAACGGCAACAACAGC
>CANQAR010000229.1 GCA_947588845.1 uncultured Lachnospiraceae bacterium | reverse complement strand
AATATTTTTCTCTTTTGCGAAAATTACGTTGACAATTGCCCCGTGATTTTTTATTATTAAATTGTTCCCAATGATCAGTTTTTTACATTTACACAAAAGGAGGTACAAACAAAATGTTAAGAGAGAAAAAGTTCCTGTACCGGTCCGCCGTCCCGTTATTTGCGGCCGCAATCGCGCTGTCTGTCTCTCCCTCTTTCCCTGTTATTTCCATGGCGGAAGAACAGACAGAGACAGAGCTTACGGCAGAAACGCCTGCCGCATCTGAAGGGCTGACTGATTTTTCATCCATCCGGCCCGATCTTCTCGAAATCAATGAGGATCTGCATACCGTCACGCTCGGCAGCACCGGAGGGGATCACCCTGCCGTCTACAACGGTATGGAGAGACCGACCGATGATTTTGTCCTGGAAGCGGATGTCAGGCTTCTGGGCGGCGACGACGAAAACGCTCTCTCGGCCGCGCTTATATTCGGCGTGGAAAACCCGAAAACACCTTTATGGAAATGGTACGGAGCAAACATCGACACCGCGCGCAAGGAAGGAAGCGACCTGTTCCGTCTGTTCGGCCCCGGGGTTGAAACCAACAGCGATGGAGAAAAAGGAGAGATCGATATCGAAGCTCCTCTGCACCTGAAACTCGATGTAGCGGCAAACGGCGACTTTACCTACAGCTTCGGCAATGCCGGGGATGCCCAGCTGCGCTCCATCACCGGTTTTATTCCGGACTGGCAGGGCGGTTATGTCGGCGTCCTCTCCTTCCGGAGCCAGGCGGAATTTTCAAATATCTCTTTCACAGACCGGGCCGCCGGACAGAATGACACCGGAACAACCGTCGAATGTACTTCCTTTCAGACAGATCTCACCGATCTTACCGCATACGGCGGCGTCTGGGAAGACCGGGAAGACGGGCTCTACAGCAGCGCCGTCGATCAGGGGAATACGCTCCTCTATTCTCAGATGCAGGGGACGGATTTCGTCTATTCCACTGACGTCACTTTCCTTCAGAATACCGGAACCGCTTCTCTGATCTTCCGAAGCGGCAGCGATGACGGAAGGCAGAATGCCTACGGCCTGAGTCTCGACGGATGGTCAAAAATCTGCCGTTTCACGCGCTGGCAGGACGGCAGTACGTACCAGATGATCGACGACCGTCAGATCGATTCGACCGAAGACGACACCTATGAACTGAAGGTTGTCGCTGTCGGTTCCTGGATCTCCTGCTACGTCAACGACGTTCTTGTCGCGAGCACCGGAGACTATGTTCTGCAGCCGGGTAACCGCGGACAGAACACATTCCTGGCGGAAGGATATTTCGGACTTCAGAATCTGAACGGAGAAGTCATCTTCCAGAATACCCGCGTTATTCCGCTCAGTGAGGAAAACACACCGCTTCTCACCGATATCGCCGTAGTCCCCCAGGCCGGAACGATCGAGGAAACGTCACAGTTCATTCCGACGGAGCCTGCCCGGATCCAGTACGTCGGAAACGACGCGGAAACTGTGGATATTGAGGCGGTTCCCACAAATGATTCCGCCATCATCACCGTCCAGAACGACCACGGCATCACCTACCCGGACGGAAAATCCATCCCGCTCAAGGAAGGCGCCAATTATCTGACCGTCACCAGCACGGTGGAAAATCCGTCCGGTCCCGCCGCGGCTGTCAGCTACCGCGTGAACGTCTGGCGCAGGCAGGCGGATGACATTTATTATAAGGAAGCTCACCGGGATCAGTACCATTATTCCGTAAAAGACGGCTGGGCAAATGACCCGAACGGTCTGGTTTACTACAACGGAACCTGGCATCTCTTCTATCAGTTCTATGCGGGCACAGCGTGGGGACCCATGCACTGGGCGCACGCGGTCAGCAAAGACCTGATCACCTGGGAGGACAGGCCGATCGCCTTCTACCCGGACGCCAACGGAGCCATGTACTCCGGCTGCATCGTGGCAGATGAAGAGAACACCTCCGGTTTATTCTCCGGTGAGAACGGCGGGCTCGTCGCCCTGATCACCGCGGACGGCAACGGTCAGAGAATCAAGATTGCGTACAGCGAAGACGAAGGAACCACCTGGACAAAGCTCGATAAAATCGCCGTGGACTGGACGGATGATCCGCTGGTTTCCACAGATTTCCGTGATCCGAAGGTCTTCCGCTGGGAAGGCAAATGGTTCATGGTGGTCGCGGGCGGACCTCTGCGCATCTACTCTTCGGACAACCTGCTCGACTGGACCTGCGAATCCGCTTACCGGGATCTGCACACCGAATGCCCGGATCTCTATCCGGTACAGGCCACAGACGGCACGCTGAAATGGGTTCTCTCAAGAGGAGGAAGACTTTACAAAGTCGGAGACTTCCGGGAAGAAGACGGACACTGGACGTTCATCCCTGACGAGGCGTACGCTTCCGAGGATGGCATCATGAACTTCGGACGCGACTCCTACGCGGCGATGACCTACTATATCCAGGATTTCGGAACAGCCGAAGCGCCCGCTCTTCCGGAGCTGATCGAGCTGAACTGGATGAACACCTGGGACGATTACTGCAATCAGGTCGGCGAAACGCTCCACCAGAATTTTAACGGAACCTTTAATCTGAACCTGAACGTCGGTCTGACGCTCGAGGACGGCGTATACAAGCTGACGCAGACCCCGATCGCCGCCTATGAGACACTGCGGGACGAAGAAAACGCCGTGA
The DNA here is from genome assembly GCA_947588845.1 of uncultured Lachnospiraceae bacterium. GTDB lineage: Bacteria > Bacillota > Clostridia > Lachnospirales > Lachnospiraceae > Choladousia. The sequence continues at coordinate 2,057 of CANQAR010000229.1, read as the reverse complement.
TTCTCGAAGGGGCCGAAGCAGATGAGAACAACACGCTGCTCTCCGATTTCTCCGGAGACTGCTATGAAATCGTGTCCACCTTCACTCCGGGCGCTGACACCAGGAAAGTCGGCTTCCGTCTGCGCACAAGCGAGAAAGAAGAAACGCTGGTTCTCTATGATCTGGAAAATGACACCATTTCCATCGACCGCAGCAAATCCGGCACGATCATCAGCGAGAAATTTGCTGAAGTAACCAGCCAGACGGTCAAGCGCAAGGAGGACGGCACAGTGGATCTTCACATCTACGTCGACCGCGCGAGCGTCGAAGTATTCACCGGCGGCGGGACCGCGGCGGGCGCTGCCCAGATCTTCCCGGATGAAGCCAGTCTGGGAGCGGGCGTGGTCGTCGAGGGAGGAGCCGCGACAGTGGATCTTGCCGTGTATCCCATGAATAGTATCTGGTGAGAATAATACGACGTTTGTTCTGCCGTTTTAATCGTTTATAACTGATACCGCCGTACAGATATTGCTGTACGGCGGTACTTTATTCTTCCTGCCCGCTTTCTGAATTTTCATTTCATGAGGCCAGAGGCAAAAGTCTGAATCCACGACATGCTTGCATGTCGGTGGATACATCATTTCATATCACTGTCTCAAAGATCCTCTTCGCCGTTTCCTGCTCACTCAGCCATTCACAGACGCTCTCTTTCTTCTTATTAAAGGAAAAACTGATCAGGTATCCTTCAGAAGCTTTACGGCTGTCCATATATTCCTCCAGCTGACGTATCCCCGCTGCACGGTATTTACCGCCATGCCAGATTTTCAGTTCGACCAGAAACTCTTCTCCTCCATAAGCCACCACAATATCCATGCGCGTACTGTTTCTGGTTTCCGGCTCCACATAGTAGAAACCTGTGCCATTAATGATCGGTTTCAGAAAACACAGGAATAACAGGCGGCCCTGCTGTTCTACAAATTTCTCATCTTCCCTGCGGTACTCAGACTGCATAAATTCCTGAAACTTTTCCAGAATCCTGGGCATATTCAGTTTTCCTCCGGAAACAAACCCTGGTTGTTCATTTACAGGCGCCGGTTTTCCCAGAAGATTTTCTATCAGAAAATGATTGTACAGATAAGTCTCAAAAATAATATTGGATATCCGGATTTTGCTGTCTTTCGAAGAAAATATTCCGAACATGACTCCTTTTTTTATCGTTTCATTCGACTGTACAAAGGGAATATCCAGTCCTCCAAGAAGCAGATCTCTCACAACGCGCTTTAGTTCCGGATCATTTTCGACGTTCTTAATCAGATCATCAAACAGAGTATTTTCAGAAGCAAGCACAGCAGTCTCCGCATTTCTCACACTCTCTGCCGTCCAGCTCCCGTCCCCTTCCTCATCCAGCCATTTGCAGAGGCGGCTGACCAGAAACGGACGCAAAACGAACCGCCCGGAAAAATCCGGGCGGCCCGCCATATCGTTATATTAAGGTAGGAAGAACTATTGACTTTTAAAAACTATGCTGTTTCTTACTCTGTTACCGGCTCAGCTGCCGCTGTCTCAGCCTCTGTCTCCGGTGCCGGAGCGACATTCTCCAGAGCTACGATATCCGTTGCGCTGTATTTCTCAGCAATTGCCGCAACCGTGCCGTTCTCTGCCAGAGTCGCAAGCGCCTCGTTTACGGCGTCTCTCATCTCTTCGTTATCTGTAGCAAACGCAACGCCGCACAGTCCTTCTTCCTGTACAGCCTCATCAAGGATTGTATAGCCTTCTGTCGTTCCCAGATAATATTTCGCAACGCCGGCATCCTCCACGATCGCGTCTACGTTGCCGTTGATCAGCGCCATGAACTCATTCGTCGTGTTCGCAAACTGCCAGATTCTCTCCATTGACGCGCCGAGATCCGCCTGTGCTCCGCCCTCGCTGAGCAGATCCAGAGCGGTACTTGCCGACTGAACGCCGACAACCTTTCCAGCCAGATCCGCAAGACTTGCGATTCCGGAATCTTCCTTCGTCAGAACCACGATACCACTGTTGATGTACGGTACTGTCCAGGCATAAGCATCCTCACGGCC
>CANQAR010000228.1 GCA_947588845.1 uncultured Lachnospiraceae bacterium | reverse complement strand
GCCTTGGAAATGCCTGACGCCTTCGCAATATCGTTAATGGATGCTTTTTCATATCCATGTTTAGCAAAACAGGACAGCGCCGCATTGCGAATAGCTGTCTGCTTTTCCTCTGTAAGTGATAAAAATTTTTCCATCGTATCTCTCCTTTAAATAACCGAATCGGTTATTCACCTAATATTATCATAAATAACCGAATCGGTCAATGATTTTTTTAATGCGAAAAGGCCGATGCCGCTTTACGATTTCAAAGCTTTCGGGCAAGCCATAAAATCAGTCTGGACAAGCAGAGGCAAGAGTCGGAAAAAAGTCAGTGACGAGCCGTATATCTCACCGCGTTATCTTGCAAATATTGAAAATAAGGGACAGCAGCCGAACCTCCAAGTGTTTTTCGATAGAGCTTTCCTCAATCTCGTCAAAGACGGCTCCGGCATCCTGTATCTGTTGAAGCGTTCCGCGCTTTTTCGCGGTAGCGGCAAGTACGTCCCGCAGATTTTTTCCTGGAAAAATTGCGGATCAAGTCCTTTAGCTGTCTTGACGTTGTTATCATTAGAGAAGCACCTCCAGATATTGCCGAAGCTTTTTTTCTACATGGAATAGGGAGGCATATTGCATGAGCATCCTCAGATTTTTGTCTTTTCTCTGGGCGTATTGTTTTAGTGCATCTTGAAATACCTGAATTTCTATACGGCTCCGGCTGCGGAGAAGATCGCAGACAGTCCGCTCCATATCATAAACAGGTACAGTATGGCCGAAGGGAGTCTTAGTATCAGTCAGTCCTACCTTATGCAACTCTTTTTTTACCGTATAGACCTGAATATTATCTTCCTGAAGCCGTGACGGATTGTAACCCGTCTTGACGGTGATGGAATACCGGAGCGGCTCCCGATCAGTCAGATCGTGGAAGAACAGGGCTGTTTCATGGGAGAATATGGCCTGCCCGCAACGCAGATGGAGAAGATAGAAGGCATCCGTCCAGGCATCCGGCGCGACATAAATGCCATGCGCCGCCTGCTGCAATCCCTTTTCCTTTGCATAAGCATAAAAGACAGGTTTACTAATTCCAGCTTCTAATACTTGAAAGGTCTGGACTGTGCCATCATTTTTTTCTACAAGTTGATCGAGCTGTTCAAATCGTTTCATTTTGTTCATTCCTTTCATGCTAATATTATATTCGATATTAGCATGAAAGTAAATATCAGAATCAAAATTTCCTTTTTTGTTCAGAAACCATTTCTATGCCCCTTGCAACTCCTATCATCACTGGCAGCGTTCCAAAAGAATGCGGCATTTCTCTCCGCTCCTTTTTCTCCGGGATTGGGAGTGTAGCTTTTGGGTAAACACTTCCGTAGCGTGTCCGTAGTGAACGTCACCCTGTCCAAGTCGCTTTTTTTCCTCGGGCATGATGGCCAGCATGGAATCCTCCGTCAGTTTCCCGATCTGGCTCAGTTTCTTCATTCGCTGTGCCTGGGAAAGGGAAGGGGTGGTCTGCTCATAGTCCATGGTCTCCACCAGCATGGCCTGTTCCTCCTTGGTGAGGAAGGACAGCTCATAGCTGCTACCCTCCACGTACCTTTCCTGCAATTCGCCATCTCATGCACTTATCACGGCTGTACATATCGTTGAAATTTCTCATCATACACGCAGCTGACCGCCATCTGATTTCCGGCAAAGACCTGCTGCCGGCGAATAAAATCCTCATACGCCTGCTGTCTCTTATTCTGATCCTCCGTCCACTGCATTATATGGGAAATCAAAAACTCCTGCTGAGGATAAGAAATAAGTTTTTCCGCTCTATCCGCCATAAAGTTAAAGCTGCCTTCCAAATTATCCTCACTGCTGCACACAGAATTTAACAGTTCCGCGTCTATACTCACAACAACGACCCAAAGCTGTCTGTCAACATCGCGATAATCAATCATCCGATGTTCCAGATGAAACAGATAATATTTATCTGCCGCAAGTTCAATCGCCTTCTGCGTAGAAATTATATGGGGCAGGTTATCCGCAGAAATAATTTCATAAAGCTCTTCCCTGGAAATATCCATACTGTCCATCCAGGAATTTTTTTCTTCTGAATATAAGCCATAGTTTTCTTTCTACCTCAAAATATCTGATGTTCCGTCTTTGTTCTGCCCTCTGTATTTTTCAAGCTTCAGCCCGCCCGGCCCATTACTTCAAAAGGCCTCCTGTGAAAATTTATTTTGTCACAGAAGGCCTTATTTGTACCGTTTTACAGAAAATTTTTTCTTCGTTACGAAAGATTTTTGCGACCGCAAACGAGCAGGATGCGTTGTTTCAGTGCGCCCGCCGGGCTCACTGAAACAGAAAGCAGGCTTGAACAACCTGCTTTCTTCTTTGTTGGGAGTCTATACCCAAAAAATTTGTTTGGAGCTGTTAGCCCCATTCTTCTTCGCCGGGAGTCTATACCCAAAAATTCTGTAAGTGGAGTTACTAACTCCGTTCTTGGTTTTATTGTACCACATTCCTCTCAAAAAGCAATAATGCAAAGATAATCAGAAATTCGCTACAATTTTTATGGTTAAAAAATACTCATAATCGCTTTCACTGCAATCTCTGTATCCTTCTCCGGGAACAGCTCGCATCCGATCTTTCCTTCATACCCAAGCTTTCTCAGATGACGGATAACATTCGGATAGTTGATCTCCCCGGTGCCCGGCTCATGCCGTCCCGGCGCGTCTGCGATGTGGATATGTCCGACTGTATCAATATATTTGCTCAGGGTATCGCAGATGGAACCCTCGTTCAGCTGCATATGATATACATCGTAGAGAATTTTTACCTTCGGGCTTCCAATCAGACGGATGATCTCCGCCGCCATCTGCGTATTTTTCAGGAAATTCCCGACATGATCTGTAGTAATGTTCAGCCCTTCCAGATTACAGGTGATTCCGGTCTGCTCTGCCATCACTGCTACTTCCTTCAGCATATCATACATGGAGCAGAGCTTCACTGTGTCGGACAGCTCCGTGTAATGATTCACCACGATTCCTCCGTCGCCCAGCGCGTTGGAATGGATTGTCACGCTCTCCGCACCGATCTTCTGCGCCGCAGCAAGTGATTTTCCAAGAAACTCCAGATATTTCTCCTTGTGAGTGGGATCCACCAGAGAGTAGTCCGCATCTCCGTTGAAACCGCTGATTCCAATGCCCGCTTCCTCAGCAAGACGCTTAATCTCATCCAGATCCTTGTCTGTCCAGCTCCAGAATTCAATGTAGTCAAAACCGGACTCTTTTGCCGCTTTGAACCGCTCCTGCCACGGCAGCTCCGTAAACAGTGTCTCAATACATGCAGTAACTTTCATAGTATCATTTCCTCCTTGTACGATTTCGCTCTGCCAGATTCATTTTTCAAAAACCCCTGCTTTTTCATGTCCGCGCTGCGAGCAACACCATGAATATAAGTCCACGGACTGTTCCGTGCTTACGCACTCTCACAGTAAACTCCCCACCCGACATTATACCGGGTGGGGATATTAAATTCAAGACTTGCACATTTCAGATATTACTGGATATAATCCTCTACGTTCTCAGCGGTAACCGGCTCAAACGGTACCCAGAGGATACAGCCTGTCTCATCTGTCTCATACCCTGTATTTGTGCTCAGCTCATTTCCGGCAACCAGGTTGTAAGCCGCCATCAGTGCGCCATATCCCTGGCCATAGCCATCCTGATATACGGTCATTGCCAGAGCGCCTGACTGAACTTCCGCACATCCGTCAACCGTTGCGTCGATTCCGACAACCGGAACTGTGGTCGGATCGATATCTGCCTGTCTCAGAGCTTCGATCGCGCCGATCGCCATAGCGTCGTTATTCGCGATGATGCAGTCAAATTCAGTCTGTGCCGTGAGAAGCGGAGCGATCATATCCATCGCAGTCGCGCGCTCATAGTCTGCTACCAGCGGCTCCGTCGCTTCTTCCGCGTTGATTCCGTTCTCTTCAAGGGCCTGCAGAACTGACTCTGTACGCTGGAGTGTGTAGGTGGCTCCAAGTGTGCCGCTCAGCAGGATGTACTTGATATCCGTCTTGCCCTGCTCTTTGAAATAATTCGCCAGGAACTCGCCCTGGAAATAACCGGCGGTCGTCTCATCCGAACCTACATAGGCCACGTTCTCATTCAGAACGCTCAGATCGTTTGGCGGCATGTTTACGAATACAACTTTCATGTCCCCGGCTGCTTCTACGATCTGCGCTGCAGTCGCGGTATCCACCATATTCACGATGATCGCTTTCTGTCCGCTGTTCTTCGCCGTCTCCACATACTGGAGCATCATGCTCGAATCCTGCTTCGCGTCCTGTGTGCTCAGTTTGATTCCCAGATCATCCGCCGCGTCCAGCATACCTGCCTCAAGAACGGAACGGAACTCATCACGCAGACCAATCACGAAGGAAACCTCCCCAAGAACCTCCGCTGCATCCTCAACGCTAACAGCGCCCGTCTCAGCTTCTTCTGCGCTTACACCCATCATGGAACCTGCGCACATTGCCCCCGCAAGCAAAATGGCCATCAACTGTTTCTTCATTCTTGCTACCTCCTTGAATTTTTGTGCCTGTTTGTGTTTTGTGCTTGTTGGCACAAATATAGCACATCCGAACAGTATTGTCAACAGCCTAAATTAAAAAATCAGGAAAAAATCTTATGAAATCCACTTTTCTCTTGCAATTTTCGTCGATTTGCTGTTATACTGTACGTACAGTGTACGCAGAAAGGGGATGATCTTATCGCTCAGCGAGCAACAATCAACACGGTTGCG
>CANQAR010000227.1 GCA_947588845.1 uncultured Lachnospiraceae bacterium | reverse complement strand
TGGTATAATCGAACATTAAATAAATGGGGGATAAAGGAGGATGATCTTTTATGGAATTTCGTAGTTCACCCCGGTTTCATTTTGTAATAGGTACTTTATGGTTTGTCACCGCAGTGATAACCTGTCTTGAGAACCCCATTTTTATTGGATCTATTTTCTGGCCACCAATCATTTTTGGTATTGCAGGACTCCTTTTTTATACGCGTGGCATTATTTTGTTGATTAAAGATCACCATCGTGACCATGATCACGAATGAGGAATTTGCAGGAAGTTTATGGAGGAATATGGATGGCGTTTCAATTAAACAGCGTAGTTCCGTGGGGAAGGAACCTTGCGGAGTACAGGCTTATGTTCGAGCTTAGTGATGAAGATATGAAAAAGAAGATTGCAGGATTTGGAGACGGACCTGCGAGCTTCAACTGCGAGGCGATGAGGCAGGGATATCATGTAACTTCTTTCGATCCTATATATCGTTTTTCAGCAGATGAACTGCGTCAGCGCATTGATGAGGTGCGCGATGTTGTCATGCAGCAGATGAGTGAGAATATGGAAAACTATGTGTGGACAAATATCAAAAATCTGGATGATCTGGAAAATACGCGGATGTCTGCGATGAGGCTTTTTCTTGAGGATTACGAGAAAGGCAAAGCTGAGCAGAGATACATCTGTCACGAACTGCCCGACAGGCTGCCTTATGAAAATGGTCATTTTGACATTGGATTAAGCTCTCATTTTTTGCTGATGTACACAATGCTCGGATATGATTTTCACATTAGCGCGATGACAGAAATGCTGAGAGTCTGCAAAGAAATCAGGATATTTCCCATAGTTGATCTTGACGCAAACAAGACGGAATTGATATCGGGTGTGATTAAGTATTTTAAAGAATTTTATAACGTGGAAATCAGGCAGACAAAATATGAATTCCAAAAAGGAGACAACAAGCTGCTGATCATACACCATGCACAGCCGGACGATTCAAAGCTGCGCCTGGATCAAGGTTTACAGCAATGATCAGAATTAAGAACAGAAGGATTAAGAAGAAAAGAGATTTAGCGGGATGACCGGGATTTGATGGAGGAAATATGTGCAAAGATATGACAGTACCATGTGAAAACGGGTTGATAAACATCCGGGCAGGAGCAATTATCATGAAGGATGGGAAGTTCCTGATGGCTGGCAATAAAGCAGGACCTGACTATTTATATTCTGTCGGAGGACGGATAAAGTTTGGTGAAACGGCTGAGGAAGCTGTAATTCGTGAGGTTTACGAAGAAACCGGTGTCCGCATGGATATCGACAGACTTGGATATGTTCATGAAAATTACTTTTACGGCGATGCCGCGTCTAATCTGGGGAAGCTGATATATGAAATCTCTTTCTTCTTTTTTATGAAAGTGCCTGATGATTTTGAGCCGGTATCCCGGAGTTTTACGGAAGATGGGCATGAGGAGTACCTGCGATGGGTCGCGCCGGATGAACCTGTAGAATACTATCCGCAGTTTTTCAGAACAGAGCTTACGCATCCGACAAAAGAGGTCAAATATTTTTTGACAGATGAACGAAAAGAGCACTATATACCTGAAAAGTGTCCGGAGGATTTTAAAGACTGATGCTTTGACAGTGGGTGGTACACGCCCGGACAGGAACGTGCAGTGAAACATATTCGAGAGGAAAATATCGTGAGAAGACAGGAAGAATATTTACAGGAATTAAAGCAATGGCTTCGGGATACGGAGGATGTTCCCCTGGAGGAAATGTCGGATTTTTTCGTAAAACGGCTGAACGGCTATGAGGAGCATATGTCTGTCTGGGAGAAATCCTATCAGCTGCTTGCAGAATCGGTGCCCGACGGCTGCCGGAACATTCTGGATTTGGGATGCGGCACCGGCCTGGAGCTGGATCAGATCTGGAAAAGGGATCCAGATGTGGAAGTGACGGGCGTGGATCTGTGCCGGGATATGCTGGACAAACTGCTGGAAAAACATCCGGACAAGCGTTTTACCGCGGTATGCCAGGATTATTTTCAATATGATCCCGGTCAGGAACAGTGGGATGCCGTGATTTCCTTTGAAAGTCTGCATCATTTTCTTCCGGAGCGCAAAAAAGAACTATACCAGAAAATCTACCGCAGCGTGAAGGCCGGCGGCGTCTTTGTCCTGGGCGATTATATTGCCTGCTGTGACGAAGAAGAAGAACTTCTGCGGGACGTCTATCTGAGCAGGAGAAAACAGTCTGAAATCCCGGAAGATTGTTTTGTTCATTTTGATATTCCGCTGACGCTGGAACATGAGACATCTCTGCTGCAAAGCGCCGGATTCCGGATTGAGAATATCATGGATGAGGATGCAGTGATCATTGTGTGCCGGAAAATTTAAATTTACAGGAACAATAGTATGTCGGCAATAAAAGGTACGGCGGAATGATTGAGCTTTGAAGGAGGAAATTATGGGATTTTTATTTGTGGCCCTTGGCGGTGCAGTTGGGTCAGTAGGAAGATATGCGATAAGTCTTTTGCCGGTTAAAACAGGTTTTCCGATATTAACGCTGATTACAAATATTGCAGGTGCGGCGCTGATAGGATTTATTGCAGGTATCGTGAGTGATAATAGCGAAGTATCACCGAATACAGTCCTGTTTTGGAAAACTGGCGTATGCGGTGGGTTTACCACTTTTTCTACCTTTTCGCTTGAGGCATTCACGCTGTTTGAAAACAGGGCTTATCTGTCTGGAGGAATTTACATATTTTTGAGCGTTGCCTGTTGTCTGGCAGGTATTTTTTGCGGGAAAAAATTATCGATGCTGATTCGATGATATCAGAAACTTTGCGCAAACGCATGGGTTTGCGCAGATATATGTGCCGGGGAACGGTGAGTTTGTGGAAACATGAACTGGAACTTATAATTGAAAGCAGAGGGCGTGACCGAAATTTGTTGGGGAGGGGATGCTGTGTCCAAATACAACATAGACCAGGAACTGGCGGGGATAGCAAAGATCAAAATGCCGGACAACCCGGCGCTGCTGCCTTTGATGAACAGGATCATTGGCTTTTCTAAATGTCGCTCAGACGACATAGTTGTCGTTACCCGGCATAAGACCCCGGGGTATGGCGGCGCAATTCTTGACACCTTAGTTATTGAACCCGTCCATCACAAGGGTGAACTGCCGTGTATGGTACTGTATCACGGCGGAGGTTTTGTGCTAAAAGCATCTTTTGCCCACCACAGTATGGCGAAGCTGTATGCTTCAAGACTGCCGTGTAAGGTCATATACACCGACTACCGTTTGGCGCCGGAGCATCCTTTCCCTGTCCCGGCAGAGGATTGCTACTGCACATACAAATGGGCATTGGAGCATACCGATAGCACACATATTATCATTGCCGGGGACAGCGCCGGCGGAAATCTTGCCCTGGCCGTGTCTCTTATGGCAAGGGATCGGGGCCTGCGCATGCCTGATGCTGAGTTGTTAGTTTATCCAGTCACGGACAGACGGATGACGACCGATTCCATGAAGAAGTATGTTGACACTCCGGTTTTTGATGCGAAACTGTCCAAAATGATGTGGGATGCGTATCTTGGGCACAGACAGCCGGAAAGGATTGAGTATGCTTCTCCCCTGGAAGCGGCATCCTTTGCCGGGTTTCCGCCGACGTACATAGAAGTCGCGCAGTTTGACGCACTCCATGATGAGGGTGTACTGCTGTGTCAAAAACTGAAGGATCAGGGGATACCGGCTGAATTACATGAGGTAAAAGGCTCGTGTCACGGATTTGAAACAGCAACAAAAAGCAATTTGCTGAAAATCTGTATGGAGAGAAGGGTAGATTGGCTCAGATTTACTTTGAATAATGTGGATAAGGGAGCATAAAACAGATTCACACATCAGTCGTCAAGTGCCGTCTTTAGTTCTTCCATGCTGTTGTATCCCTTGATGTCAGGATCGCGGGATATTTTTCTGGCTTCGGCTATTGCGCTGAGCGTTTTGTCGCTGTATTGCGGAACCTCTACTGCAAAAGGCAGACCACCGCGAAGGACACACTGGTAAAGAAAAAGATTTACTGCAGTTGACATATAGTTGGTGGAGTGCAGCAGTTTTCTATCTCTTTTCTATTAACCCAAGGTTTATGAATCGCAAATTGACAAAATTTCTGTGAACCGGACACTTTCAGTGCAAATTTTACACTAAAATACGCAAGGAGGTGCAGAAATGGAAGATTTGAAAGAATTAAGAATAGAAAAAAAGATGACGCAAAAGCAGGTTTCAGAATTAGTGGGAATTTCTCTTCGATCTTATAAGACATACGAAAATGATACGAATAAATCAGGCACATTAAAATATAAGTACATTGTAGAACAACTGAAAAAGATTAATCCTGTAGATGAAACCCATGGTGTTTTGGATGTGGAAGATATAAAGCGGAAATGTACACAAGTATTTGAAAAATATGATGTTAATTTTTGTTATCTCTTTGGTTCTTACGCCAGGCATAAGGCAGTTCCGACCAGTGATGTAGATCTTCTTATTTCAGCGAATGTAAAAGGCTTAAAATTTTATGGACTGGTTGAAGAGATACGGAATACTCTTCATAAGAAAGCAGATGTATTGGATATAAACCAACTGAGAGATAATCTGGAACTGACCCAGGAGATACTGAAAGAGGGAATCAAGATATATGGATAATGTGAAAAATGATAATTATTATATTCAGAAAATAAAGCAGGATCTGGAATTTATCTCAAAACATATGAAAAATGTAGACATAGAAGAACTTAATGCCAAC
>CANQAR010000226.1 GCA_947588845.1 uncultured Lachnospiraceae bacterium | reverse complement strand
TGAAAAAAGTGGGTGATTTTTTTGAGATGGGGTCTGAAATCCTTATAAAATCAGGGCTGAAGATTCCGAGAAGTTATCAGCATGGAAAAGGAGGAAAAATTATGAGAAAGAAAAAACATGTAACCCGTGTACTGGCTGTTCTGACATCGGCTTCTCTGCTTGCGGCAGGAAGTATGACTGCGTTTGCCGCGGAGACGACATATCCCGTCACGGTGACTACATATGGCAGGGATGGTTCCGAGCTTGAGACAGTTTATGAGAAGGCTCCTGAAAAAGTTCTTGCCGTTTATCAGGGGTGTATTGAGACACTGCTGGCGCTCGGTCTTGAAGACCATATCGTGGCCGCGGCAGGACTTGACAACGCGGTTCCAGACGACCAGACAGAAGCGTTTGAGAAACTGAATTATCTTGACGAATTTACCCCATCGCTTGAAACAGTGACCATGCTGGATCCGGATATGATTTTTTCCTGGGGGTCTTATTTCGGGGAAGATACGCTTGGCGAGGCATCCGACTGGATCGATAAAGGCGTAAATACCTATATCAGCAGCAATACAAAGAGCGACGGCTCAGACAGGACGCTGGAAAATGAGTATACGGATATCCTGAACATGGGAATCATCTTTAATGTGCAGGATAAAGCGGAAGAGATTGTTAATGAGATGAAGGACACAATCGCGTCGGTTCTTGAGCAGACCGCGTCGATCGAAGAAAAACCGACGGTTATGGTCATTGAATTTGGTTCCACATCGATCACAAATTATGGGGCGTCCAGTCTCGGCGGCGATATGGTGAAGGAACTTGGCGGCGTCCTTGTGAACGATGTCTATGGCTCCATCGGACAGGAAGATGTGATCGCAGGAAATCCGGACGTGATCTTTATCGTTTACATGCCTTATTCGGGGGACGATCCGGAGGAAGTAAAAAATGACAGAGTCAGCCGCCTGGTTGACGAGGAAGTATACCAGAGCCTGAACGCGGTTCAGAACGGAAGAGTGTATCCGATCATGCTCAGTGAAATGTACGCCAGCGCTACCCGCACACAGGATGGCATCAGAACATTTGCACAGGGGCTCTATCCGGATTTGACGCTGGAATAGGATGCAGATGAAAAAAAGAAAAATAATTCAGACTTCGGTGTTTCTGACGGCACTGGCAGTCCTTCTGGGGCTGCTGGTGTTTTCTGTACTGGCGTCAGTTGCGTTCGGAAACGCTGATATATCCATTCGGGAAGTCTATAGTGTATTTCTGTATGAAATTTTCCATATAAAAAAATTTGAGGAATTTGCGTCGGGTCCTGTTCATGACGTCGTATGGCTGATACGGTTTCCAAGAGCCATGCTGGGACTTTCCGTCGGCATGGGGCTCTCTGTCTGCGGCGCGGTCATGCAGGCGATTGTAAAGAATCCTCTGGCGGATCCTTATATTCTCGGGATTTCATCCGGCGCTTCGCTCGGGGCGACCATGGCGATCGTCCTTGGTGTGGGGAGTGTGTTCGGAGGACATTTTGTCGGGGTGACCGCGTTTATCGGGGCGATGACAACATCCTTCGCCGTCGTATTTATTGCAAATATGGGAGGAAGGGCGAATGCGGCAAAACTGATTCTTGCAGGCATGGCGATCAGCTCTGTCTGTTCCGCAATGTCTAATTTTGTTTTGTATCTGGCCCATAATAAAGGGGCGACGGAAGAGGTCGTTCAGTGGACAATGGGAAGTCTGGCAAATACGAAATGGAGCGAGATACAGGTCGTGCTGCCCATCATGCTGGCGGGGACAGTGATTTTCTGGAGTCAGTTCCGCAGCCTGAACATGATGCTGCTCGGGGATGAAACGGCGATCACACTTGGCACAGATCTCCACAGGGTCCGCACCGTATATCTGATCCTGTCGTCTGTGATGGTCGGCTTCGCCGTTTACTGTGCGGGAACGATCGGCTTCGTCGGACTGATCGTTCCACATGCGGTGCGGATGATTTCCGGTACGGATCATAAAAAACTGATCCCTCTGTCAGCGCTGGTTGGTGCCATTTTTCTTATCTGGGCGGATGTTGCATGCCGGGTTATCCTGGAAAATTCCGAGATGCCGATCGGTATCTTCGTATCTGTGATCGGAGCCCCCTGCTTTATCTATCTGATGGTGAGACGGTCCTACGGATTCGGAGGTGCGAGGTGATGGGAACACGGATAAATGACATTGAGGCGAAAGAGATCCGCGTATCATACGGGATTCATGAGATATTGAAAGGCGTTACACTTGAAGCGGAACAGAGAAAATTTATCGGGATCATCGGGCCGAACGGGAGCGGAAAAACGACGCTGCTTAAATGTATCTACAGGACGCTGAATCCTGCGCATGGGGCGGTATATATCGGCGGAGAGCCTCTGACTTCCATGAAACCCAGAGAATCCGCAAAGCGGCTGGCAGTTGTAGCGCAGCATAATTATTATAATTTTGAGTTCAGCGTGCAGGAAGTTGTGCTGATGGGGCGTTCTCCGCATAAAAAAGCACTCGAAAGAGATAACGCGCAGGATTATGAGATTGCGCGCAGAGCGCTCCAGACTGTCGGGATGGAGGCATTTTCCAGCCGGAGTTTTTCCACTTTGTCCGGCGGTGAACAGCAGCGCGTGATCCTGGCGCGGGCGCTTGCACAGCAGACACCGTGTCTGGTGCTTGATGAGCCGACCAATCATCTTGACGTCACACATCAGCTTCAGCTTTTGAAAATTGTAAAGAATCTTGGCGTCACAGTGGTTTCGGCCATCCACGATCTGAATATCGCAGCCTCATTCTGCGACATTCTCTATGTCATGAAGGACGGCAGGATTGAGGGACATGGAGCGCCTGCCGAAGTACTGACGGCTGACTTCATCCGTACAATTTATAATGTAGAAACAGAAATAACAAGGGACAGCAGAGGGAAGATGCATATTCTCTTTTTGTCCTGAAGGTTCAGGACTTTTGACAGATACTGCAGTCCGTGGTATCATAAGAACAAATACTGAGGACGTCGGTATTATATATAGAAGAAAAAGGAGGAACCATACAATGAGCAAGGTTTTGGTAGCGTATTTTTCAGCAGGCGGCGTAACAGAGAAAGTTGCAAAGGAACTTGCAGAAGTTGAGAAAGCAGATCTGTTTGAGATTGTTCCGACACCTCGATACACAGCGGCGGATCTGGACTGGAGGAATCAGCAGTCCAGAAGCACTCTGGAGATGAAGGATCCGGACTGCCGCCCGGCAATCAGCGGGAAGGTTGAGAATATGGATCAGTACGATGTGGTGTTCGTCGGTTTCCCGATCTGGTGGGGCAGGGAACCAAGTGTTGTGGACACATTCCTGGACGGCTATGATTTCGCAGGCAAGAAGATCGTGCCGTTCTGCACTTCCGGCGGAAGCGGCTATGGAGAGACATCAAAGCGGATTCAGGGAATTGTCGGCGCTGCGGCGAAGGTGGAAGAAGGAACAAGGCTGGGCGGAACCGTTTCAGAAAAAGATCTGAAGACATGGATCGCCGGACTTGGACTGTGATAATTTTTCAGATTCAGAATATGAGGCAGATGCTGCTTCGGCGGACATCCTGTACGGCTGGACGAACCGGGACTTCTTATGAGGTCCCGTTTTTTTTATGCCACAGGAAATTCCGTCGGATTTCCTGTGGCACAAAAAAACCTCCCGCTCATTATATATTTTTGATAATATATAAATATTTTAACTGCTGTCATATTTTATCAAAAAATTTTAAAAAAAGAACCAGAAAATGAGTCGGAATGACCGATTTGTGACTGGGGGGTATAATTAAGAAAAACATTCAGGCAGGGAATCATGAATATAGAAAAAATGAAAAAACAGACCTTTATCGTGGAGGTTATAGACCACCAGAGGAGCACCTGGCAGGGCCAGATCCTCTGGGTCCAGGGGAATAAGAAGATATCCTTCCGCAGCGTGATGGAGATGCTGCACCTTATGGACTCCGTGATCATTGACGGGGAGGACGCCTCACGGGAAGCGTGCAGGGAAGAAGGGAAATAGGAGAGAGGGCAGGAAAAGTGCTGGAAGCGACGATATTTGGAACTTTTACCCTGTCAGACGGGACGGCCGTCCTGAGGGAGGAAGACATCCGGTCGGACAAACTGGTGCAGCTGCTGGCTTATCTGATCATCCGCAGGGACGGCGCGGTGACGAAGAAGAGGCTGAGCGAGCTGCTGTGTTCGGGGAACTCGAAGAACCCGGAGAACGCGCTGAAGAACCTGGTGTACCGTCTGAGGAACATCCTGAAGGAGTTCGGGCCTGGGGAATATATCTGCACGCAGCCGGGAGGGTACCAGTGGAACCCGGAGTTTCCGGTGGAGACGGATTACGAGAAGTTTGAGAGGCTCGCGGCGGAGATAAGGAAGCGCCCGGACATGGAGTCGAGAAGGGAGCTGTGCCGGAAGGTGGTGGACACCTACCGGGGGGATGTTTCGTCGATGCTGGCGTACGGGGCGTGGCTGCAGCCGCAGGTGATCGACTACCAGATGACGTACCTGAAGGCGGCGAGGATGCTGGGAGGCATCTACGAGCGTGAAGGGGAATGGGAGGAGCTGGAGAAGCTGTGCCGGGCTGCTGCGGAGCATGAGCCGCTGGACGAGGACATCCAGAGCTGGCTGGTGATGAGCCTGCAGAAGCAGAGGAAATACGACCAGGCGCTGTCGCAGTATGAGAACGCGAAGAGGCTGTTTTACGAGAACCTGGGGGTCAGGGTGCCGCAGAAGCTGCAGGAGACGTTCCAGGCGGCGGAGGAAGAAGAGGGAAGGAAGCCGGAGAGCATCGCGGCGGT
>CANQAR010000225.1 GCA_947588845.1 uncultured Lachnospiraceae bacterium | reverse complement strand
AATGCATTCACAATATTTAAGAATATCACGTTCCCGCATATTAAGTGGGCGCTGCTGTACGGCATTGTCCTCTGCGCGGCAAGGGCGATGGGGGAATTCGGGGCGGTATCCGTTCTTTCCGGGCATTTGAGAGGAAAGACGAATACGCTGCCGCTCTACATTGAACTGCTTTACCAGGGATATGATTTTACGGGCGCGTTTGCGTCATCCTCAATTCTGATGGTATTCGCGATTATTGTTCTTATTCTCCGGGTGATCCTGGAACAGAGAGGAAAAAAGGAGCACGGATAACCAGAAAAAGGAGCGGCGCGAAAAGACGACCGAAAGGAAGATAATCAGACAGGAGACAGATCGTATGGAGATTCAAAACAGCAGCTCGATTGAACTGAAGGGTATAAATAAAAGCTTTGGTTCTTTCCAGGCGTCAAAGGACATCAATCTTACGATACAGGGAGGAAGGCTGGTTGCTTTGCTTGGTCCTTCCGGAAGCGGGAAAACCACGATTTTAAGGATGATCGCGGGACTGGAACAGCCGGATTCGGGAGAAATCCTGATCGACGGCAAAGTGGTAAACGATGTTCCGGGAAGCGAGCGCGGGATTGGCTTTGTGTTTCAGAGCTACGCACTGTTCCGCTATATGACGGTGTATGACAATATCGCGTTTGGACTGCGGATAAAAAGGGTGCCGAAAAAGGAAGTGGACAGCCGGGTGAAGGAGCTTCTGAAGCTGATCGGCTGCGAAGGACTTGAAAAGAGATATCCGGGACAGCTCTCAGGAGGGCAGAGACAGAGAGTCGCTTTCGCGAGAGCGCTTGCGCCGAATCCCAGGATTCTGCTCCTCGACGAGCCGTTTGCCGCGATCGACGCCAAGATCCGGCTGGAATTAAGATCGTGGCTTCGGGAGATGATCACCAGACTTGGAATTACCAGCATTTTTGTCACACACGACCAGAATGAGGCCATAGAGGTGGCGGATGATATCATCGTGACAAATGAAGGAAGGATCGAGCAGAGCGGATCGGCTGCAGAATTATATTCCAGCCCCAGGACTCCGTTTGTCGTGAAATTTATCGGAAATTCTGTGCTGGTGGACAATTATTATGAGTTTCGTTCATTTTCCAGGGTGGAAGCAGATACGGTGGGTGTGATACGCCCGGAATTTGTGGAAATTTACAAAACTTCCGAGGATATCAGATATTCCAGATCTGCGGATGAAGGCCAGGTGCGGGATATCATATTCCGCGGAAGCAGCATTGAGGTCAAGGTCGATATCCATGGAAATCTGATTTCAGCAATCCGAAGCATCAATGACGCCCCCCTTGAAATCGGGGAAAAAGTATGGGTTTTTGTATATCGGATGTTTCTTATAGGAAAAGACGGCGTCCGCCTGGTTGAAAATTCTGCTCTGAGAGAAAACAGCATTGTCATCTAAGGAGAGAAGATGAAAGTAAAGATCATCAGAAAAGATGTACTGATCATCGGCGGCGGGGCCGCCGGCTGTTATGCGGCCGGAAAGATTGCGGAAATGTCCGGATTATCCATCCTGATCGCGGAGAAGGCGAATATTGCGCGCAGCGGCTGCCTGGCAGCAGGAGTAAATGCTCTGAATGCTTACATCACACCCGGACATACGCCGGAGGATTATGTGGAATATGCCAGTAAGGACGCGAACGGGATTGTCCGCGAGGATCTGCTTATGACGCTGAGCGAGAGACTGAATGAAGTCACAGAAGATCTTGAAAGGATGGGTCTTACGATCCTGAAGGACGCGGATGGAAATTATGTGAGCAGAGGATGGAGAAATCTGAAGATAAACGGAGAAAATATAAAGCCTCTGCTGGCCGGATACGCGGGAAAATCCGAAAATGTGAAAGTTATAAATCACGTCAATGTCACGGACTTTCTGACGGAAAAGAAAGACGGAAAAATCAGAATCCGCGGTGCCGCCGGGTTCGGTACGGACAGAGAAGTTTTTTATCTGCTGTACGCGGATGCTGTCCTGGTCGCGACCGGAGGTGCGTCGGGCCTGTACAGGCCGAACAATCCAGGAAACGCGCGGCATAAAATGTGGTACTGCCCGTTCAATACGGGCGCCGGCTACGCGATGGGGATTCTGTCAGGGGCGGAGATGACGACATTGGAAATGCGTTTTATCGCG
This sequence comes from uncultured Lachnospiraceae bacterium, assembly GCA_947588845.1. Classification (GTDB taxonomy): domain Bacteria; phylum Bacillota; class Clostridia; order Lachnospirales; family Lachnospiraceae; genus Choladousia. Next base: position 2,687 of record CANQAR010000225.1, on the reverse strand, counting down.
CTGCGCTGCAAGGATACGCTGGCCCCGACCGGGACGATCGCGCAGGGCGTTGGGGCCGTACAGATTAACGCAGAAGGAGAAAGCTACGAAGAAAAATACGGCAGATCCACGGCAGAAAGAGTCTGGGGAACCGTTGAGGAAAAAAAGCAGGGAAGAGGACCCTGCTGCCTTGCGACAAAGGGGATATCCGGGAAGCAGGAAGAGGATCTGTACCTCGCATATCTGAATATGGCGCCGGTGCAGACTTTGAAATGGCTGGCCAGAGGGAAAGGCCCGTCTTTGGAAAATGTGGAGATAGACGGGAGCGAGCCTTACGTTGTCGGCGGGCATGCGGCGAGCGGCTACTGGGTGTCGACGGACAGGGAGACGACCATCAGCGGATTGTTCGCGGCGGGCGACGTCTGTGGGGGCGCGCCGCAGAAATATGTGACGGGGGCTCTTGCGGAGGCGCTGATCGTAGCGGAGGCGATCATATCCAGAAAGGAGAAAGGGAAAACAAAGAACTCTGAGGTGTTCAAAGCAAAAGCAGCGGAGAACGAAGATAACGCTGGGCTGCCGAAGAAATCCGGATTGTCCGAAAATGAAACAGGATTGAAGGCAGAGCTGCCGGATCCGCAGACAATGTCTATTAATATAGAAGAAACAGATAGGACCGGGGACTGGGAAACGCTGAAAGGCAGTCTGTCTGACGCACAGGCAGCCGGCATACTTGAAAAGTATCAGAAGTATTTTTCAGCTTCGGAATCACTTTTTTCAGTGCAGCAGGTTGAGGAAGCCATGCAGAAGGTGATGGATGAGTACGCAGGTGGAATCCGGACAAATTACAGCTACAATGAGGCCGGACTTGTGATTGCGGATGAGAAGATCCAGGAACTGCAGGCTCTCCAGGAGGGACTGCGGGCACATTCCATGGATGAGCTGCTGCAGATTTATGAACTCCGGGAGCGGCTGATTGTCGCGAGAGCGCTGATCGCGCATCTGGGAGCCAGAAAGGAGACCCGGTGGCATTCTTTCCAGGAAAACAGCGATCATCCCCAGAAAAAGAAAGAATATGAGCTGTATATCAACTCGCGGATGGAAGATGACGGAACGATACGGATCATCCGCAGACCGCTGACAGGGAGAAGGGAGAAATATGAGCATTCAGATTGACCGAGAAAAGTGCGTGGGCTGTTTCAGATGCAAAAATATTTGCCCGGGAAACCTGATCGCGGTGAATCAGGAGCACAGGGCGTTTCTGAAGCGGCCATACGACTGCTGGGGCTGCACTGCCTGTCTGAAGGAATGTCCGGTATGTGCCGTCTCCCTTGTACTGGGGCCAGAGCTTTCCGGTATGGGCGAGACTCTGACCGTGAAAAAGGCAGATACCCGCTATATCTGGGAGGTTACGGACCGGTATGGGCGTGTGAAAAAGCTTGTCACGGACACGAAAAAAGCCAACGCGTACTGAGAGATGCGCAGAATGCCGGTCATGACAGTGCAGAAGATGTATGTTTGTTGACACAGGGCCGAATCCTGCGCGCAAAACGCTCAAGCGAGTTTTGAATGTATATGAACAAGGATGGAGGAAAAAAGATTGGATTATTTAGACCAGCTTGAAGCAGAAGCTATATATATCATGAGAGAAGTCGCAAGCGAGTGCGAGAAGCCCGTGATGCTGTATTCTATCGGGAAGGACAGCTCTGTCATGCTTCATCTTGCGATGAAGGCGTTTTATCCAGAAAAACCGCCATTTCCTTTTTTACATATAGATACCACCTGGAAATTTAAGGACATGATCCGGTTTCGTGACGAGACGGCAAAAAAGCTGGGAATCGAGATGCTTGTCTATCGGAACGAAGAAGGAATCCGGCAGGGGATCAACCCGTTTGACCACGGATCCTCCTACACGGATATTATGAAGACACAGGCGCTGAAACAGGCGCTCACGAAATATGGGTTTACAGCCGCTTTCGGAGGCGGCAGGCGGGATGAAGAAAAGTCGCGGGCAAAAGAGAGGATTTTTTCTTTCAGAAACACGGAACAGGCCTGGGATCCCAAAAATCAGCGGCCCGAAATGTGGAAGCTTTATAACACGAAAATTCATAAGGGAGAGAGTATCCGCGTCTTTCCCATTTCCAACTGGACGGAAAAAGATATCTGGGAATATATCCGCCGGGAAAAGATCGATATTGTGCCGCTGTATTTCGCGGCAGAGCGTCCCTGCGTGGAGCGGAACGGCGCCTATATTATGGCGGATGACGACAGGATGAGGCTGCTTCCGGGTGAGAAGCTCGAGTACCGGAAGATCAGGTTCCGCACATTGGGCTGTTACCCGCTGACCGGAGGAATCCTCTCAGACGCGGTCACGCTGGATCAGATCGTGGAAGAGACGCTTGGCGCGGTGGAGTCGGAGCGGACGAGCCGGATCATTGATTCGGACAGCGGCCAGGGAAGTATGGAGAGAAGGAAGAAAGAGGGATATTTCTGATGAAAAAACTATTGAAATTTATCACCTGCGGAAGCGTGGACGATGGAAAATCCACGCTGATCGGACACATCCTGTATGACGCCAAGCTGATTTACACCGATCAGGAGAAAGCGCTGCAGCTTGACTCCAAAGTGGGAAGCAGGGGAGGAAACATCGATTATTCCCTCCTTCTTGACGGGCTGACAGAAGAGCGGGAACAGGGAATCACGATCGACGT
>CANQAR010000224.1 GCA_947588845.1 uncultured Lachnospiraceae bacterium | reverse complement strand
TTTCCTTCTTTTCCCAGGTCTCAGGCAACCCTTATTCTTACAGGCGTGTCCACACCGCCCCTACTGTATAGGGCCTCCAGGCCCACAACATTACTTTTCTTTAAGATGTTCAGCGCACCGTTGATATCCGCGTTTATCTCCTTCCCGGACGCCGTCCGGTATGTACCGCGGTGCACACGCTCCCCGCTGAACACACAGCTCTGCGGATTGTCCCGGTTGTATGCCGGGATCTCGTCCCTGTCCCAGAAAGAAGCCTGCGAGGTATAACTCTCCTCCTGCTCCACATACTCGATGCCGTTTAATTCACAGAGGCGCCTCAGCCTCTCCCTCAGCTTTCCGAAAGGAATGTTGACGAAATTCCGGCCGGATTCCTTCTCCAGGGCGCCGTTCCGCCGGAACGTCTCGCTGTACCCCGCGACCAGGACGCCGATGCCGTTCCTGACACAATAGTCAATCACCAGCTTCGCCGCCTTGTTCATATAATCTCCAACCCTCCGGTTCCATTTCCCGGCAAGCGCCCTTCTCCGCCCCGTCAGCCTTTTCCCGTTCCCCTGCTTCTCCCCGATTTTCTGCAGGCGGGAATTCTCCCTGTTGAACCACTGGTTAATGGATTTCAGACGCCTCCCGTCGATAATAAAACTCTTCCCCTCATCCGACACGGCCGCAACCAGATTATCTACCCCAAAGTCCAGAGACAGTGCATGGTTTTTGTCGAGATCCCTCCGGATACAATCCTGCTCATAGACATACTGTATCTCAAAGAACCTGCCTTTCGCTCTGGGGATGATCCGAACCTCCCGAATACTTTTATCATGGAGAACACGCGGCGCCCGTATGACCACCGGGTCATGCGTCTGCCGGAAGGCAATGGAATACGGGAGCACAAAGACGTCATCCTTTATCCGCGCCGTTTCGGCCACAATCGTCATCAGGCTGTCCTTCGGAAAGTAGCCGGGCAGCCGCATGCCCTTTGCCGAATACCTCCCCTGCCCCGCAGTCTTCTTTACCTTAAAGAAATTTTTGAACATCCCGTCCACTTCCTTGAGGACTTTCTGTGCCATTTTGACGTTCAGAAGCTTATACTCCGGGCTGTCCCTCAGCAGGGCATAGTTATCCTCATAGCGCAGATACTTCCCTTCCGCGAAATAATACTGACGGACATTATAGATGGCGGCGTTTGCCAGGTTCTTTGCGATATGGCAGAGCTCCCGGAGCGTCCGGTATTCCTCCTTTGATAAGTGCTTCACCTGCTGTTTCACAGTCAGGTACATAAGATCATCTCCTTTCCCGAAGAAATTCTTTCCTGTCAGCATGATTCAGACTGTATTCTGCAGATCCTGAAAAAACTTCCCCGCTGAAATATTCTTCAAGATCAGAATATAACAATATGTATAAAGATAAAGGCTAAAGCAAGCACAAACGCATAGCAAAATTTAAAGCTCGCTTGCAAGTTTTTCGTGCAAGATTCGGGTCTGCGTCAGCAGATATCTTCGGCTCCGAATCCCTGCTCATCCTCGCAGAGCATGTATCATTATCTCTTAGTAATCTTTCCTGTGATATCGTCTATTCCTTAGTGTCTAATTGGCTCCTCTATAAAAGTGGTTCCTTCGATGTTTTCATTTTTGACCATATATTTTTATTCATTTTTATTACAGTTTTCTGCGAAATATTTTAAAGTTTCCGCTATGCGCTTCTTCTTTTCCGATATTTTTTAATTTTATACTGTTTTAGAAACCTCTTTTCTCATGAATAATATATATAATCATGTTGTTAAACAGTTACTTCATATCTCATTTTGAACTTATTATTTTCATTAACGTCTTCAAACACTCTCAGAAGAGCCTGAGTTCTTTGGTACCTGCGAGGGCACACGTCTCCATTTCATTACCATGCTGCAAAATATACCTGTCAGAGAACTTAAATAAAATCTGTATAAAAATACCTTCTGCCCCTTTTTACCAGAACCTTTTTATCACACAGGTCCCTGCATATCTGTTCAGCCCGTTCCCATCCGCAGGTACATACCCTATCTTCCTGCAGCCTGCAGTCCAGGTGGTTATTTATGCATTCCCCGTTTTTCGCGGGAAACCTGTGCCTGCTGAACCCTTTTTTTCTGTTTCTGGCTGCTTCCAGCACGATGCAGCTCTCCCCCAGTGCCTGACTCAGCTTCGTAAAAAGGGCCATGTCCTCTTTGGAAAAAAATTCCTGGAGCGTTGAAAAAAAGAATTTGGACGCCACAGAATCCGCATTAAATTTTGCAGCAGTATGTTCAGCTATCGCAAACAGCAGCAGGCATGTCCCCTTTTTCAGTCCGATAAAATATTTCGCTTCCTGTGTAAGAAGCTTCTGTCCGGCCCCGTGTTGACGCGGAATATCCATCTGGAATTCCTCTTCCGGAGACAGGAGCTCCGCATGGTAATGGATCAGCATATCAATGAACAGAGAGCCCGGGGAACTGTAATCTCCACTGTCTGCATTCTTCCGGGAAATACCTGTTATTTTTCCCAGCTGTGCGATTATTTCTCCCTTCGTTCCATTCATCCAGATAAAATCATCCATCACAGCCCCCACTCCTTCCGGAATCTAATATTCCAGGAAAATCTGCACATATACATCAGTTCGTCTCTAATCCCCCATTTTCGGCTTCCATACTTTTCAATCTCCCTGACCCGTACTTCCCAAGAAGGATGGGGATCATCTTCCATCCTGTCATGAAATTTTTCTTCCCACTTCTTTCTCAGAATCTTACGGAGCCGACCGGTTCCAGATGAACGCCGGGTATTATGAAAACGTACAGAGCATTCATTATTTTTTTCATTCTTTTCCAAGCATTCAAATAATTCTTTGAAAAGATCCGCTGAAACACCGGATACCTGCAGCCCAATCCGGTCTGCCCTCAGTTCATTTACCTGCCCCCAGTAGCGGATATCTTCATGTGCAGGTGAAACGATAAAAATTATAAATAGGGCCAGGATACAAAATGATACCAGAAGCCGTGTGCCCAATGCCCGAGAAGCCGGAAATTCCTGTAACGATCCCAGATTAACAAACCAGGATGCGGCCAGTACAGCTGTAACCGGCAGGAAGAAAGCTGCAAGCATCCTGCGATTGTATCGGTAATACGTGTCGCCTGACTGGATATGCGCCAATTCATGTCCTAATATGAAAAGAACAACTTGCCTGTAGGATTCTTCGTCAAAATAACCCTGGAGGACCTGCATCAGAGAACGGGCGAATATCACTTCAGGATATTCAAAATGTAATGCCCGTGACTGTGCAGTCCCATCTTCTGTCATCTCTGCACGCAGTGCCCTGATTCCAAGCTCATGGCACATGAAATAAATATCATTTTCCCAGTCCTGCAGTTCGCGACATACGTGAATGCTTTCCTTTGGCCTGTATCTGTCCAGAAACTCCCTGACGGGATGCCTCCCCTCTAATCTGGCGGCAAGCAGAAGCATGAGCAACGCACCACATATACAGACAAAAGCCGCAATATTTAACGGGTTCAGGGCTTGCTGCCAGGACAGGATCTCCGACACCCTCACGCCATTTATAAGGTTTATAACATTGCTTCCGGAATTATATATAAGAATTATGCAGCCGGCAAGTCCCAGCACGGCAGCAATGATCACGCAGATCATATCCGTTCACCTCCTTCCAGTTTCTGCCGATTTCGCTCAAAACGTCCGTTTTAACTTTTTGCAGAATCCTTCAATAGAGCTTTGAAATCTTTAAAGAACTCCGTATACTGATCAAGTTTCCCTGTCACGCCCCATCTCCCCTCCCTGCAAAAATGGAAAAATGTCGCTGCCACAAACGCCAGAATTACTATCCATCCAAATACAATAATTATAATGGAATATTTTCCCCACATGACGTCTGTGAATGTATATAGAACTATCGCACCAACAATGCCCAGTACATAAAGCTCCGCACATCGAAATAAAATATCCGGCAGAAAAGATCTGTAAATATTCTGATTTTCCTTTAAGAATTTTTTCATTTCCGCATCCGGTTCTATTTTTCCCTCACGAACTTTGTTTTGATATTCACGAAATTCCCGTACCCTTCTATTATATCTCTGGATATTCAGTCCCTTTTTCAGAAGATAGGATTTACTGAACCACAAATATAAAAATAGTACTTCCAGCAGAAAAATCGGAACAGCAATAAGCACCTGTAAAAATATTTTTCCATATGCTTCGTCTCCTCCTCTAATAAAGTGGGTTTTCGATGTTTTCATTTTGACATTGCTCTCGGTGCAATCCCGATATGATCCGTAAGGTTTTTTTCCTTTTTCCCTGTTCCCTGATCAGACCAGCGATCCGCTGAACTACAAGATTATCTGTCATTTTTAAGAATGGCAACTAATATCAGCAAGACGACACTGACAATTCTTACAAAAGTTTTCAATGCATGCACAATTCTTCTTTATCTCCGCTGATCGCACAACACCAGTATTCATTTTGCCCAAAGATAATTCTCTTCTCTTTAAACTGATACTGTGTCGTATCTATATCCACAGGATACCCCTACGATCCCTTTCCCGGTCATTTTCGCTACGGCTTCTTTACGAACCCATATTCGTGTAAAATCACCATCAAAGGTCTCCTTTTCGTTGTCGCAGAGTGAACGCTCAATCATCCTTGGATTATAATTGGCTTTAACGATCTCAATGTCGACGCCAACCAGATGATCCGATATCGCAACGGCACATAGCTCGTGACTATGAGAAATACTGAAATGGATATCTTTGTCCAGAAAAAATGGTTTTCCGGTATCTGTGAAAGCAACCTCGCTGTATTCTATATCATTATCTGTCAGCATATTATAAAGTAATCCCCAAGCAGAG
>CANQAR010000223.1 GCA_947588845.1 uncultured Lachnospiraceae bacterium | reverse complement strand
GGCGCGAAATGCCACGAAAGTGGCATTTCTGTGCATCGCGAAGCGTTGTTACGTTCACGACCTGCAAGGGAGTGAACTGTAACAATGACAAACGGGCTGTTTACAGACCGGGCGGACTCTGCTTTTAAGACAACAACAGGTACAAGGAAACAGGTCAGCAAACCGAATTCCGAATACCCGCAGGGGGCTGAACATCCGGTAACTCTCGTCCTCCGGCCCAGTCCGCAGAGCTTTCATCCATGATGTTGCCCGCAGCGCTGCATTATGCTATACTGTGATCTGTCAGCGGGCCGTGATTTTCTTTGCAGTTTTCGCCCGTTATTACAAGTAAATTTTTACCAGAACAACATATTTTCAGGAGGGAAAAGAATGATTCTGACAACTGCATATGCTCCATGCAAGGTTTGAGGATACTGCATGGAGCGTCAAAAATCTTACTGATTACAATTCACGCACAGGATATGCGCGAAACGCCGCGGCTGTTCGCCGTCTGCAGAAACAAATGATAATCTTTACGTAAGACCTGATCCTCAGACTTTGCAAATTTGATCTCAGAGAATTTATAAAACACCGCTTCACACCAGACGCAGCTGCAAAAGCGTTACTTCTCACTCCCCTGCGGATCATGAATGGTAACATCAGCAGATGCGCTTCCTGCGCCTGTGTACAGCAAAATTTCAAAGGAGCAAAGTCAAAATGAAAACTATATACAAAGAACTTAAGACATTTTTTATTCTGTGGTCCACCCAGTCGCTGTCGCAGCTGGGCAGCGCCATGACAAACTTCGCGCTGACTCTGTGGCTCTACGAAAAGACCGGCTCGGCGCTTCAGACAGCACTTTTATCTATCTGTTCCTACGCGCCGTACGTACTGACGAGCATTTTCGCCGGAGCTTTAAGCGATCGCTGGGACAAAAAGAAAACCATGCTGGCCTGCGACACGTTCGCGGCCTGCTGCTCCGTCACGGTTCTGATCCTGCTGAAAACGGATTCTCTGCGGCCCATTCACCTTTATATTCTGAATGCAGTCAGCGGACTGATGAATACCGTACAGCAGCCTGCGGGCGAAGTGGCAATGACGCTGATCACATCGGAAAAACATTACCAGAGGACAAGCGGCCTGCGGTCTTTCTCAAATTCGCTCGTCACAATTCTGCATCCTGTATTCGCCACAGCAGTGTTTACGTTTGCGGGAATGGACAGCGTAATTTCCACAGACCTCGCGACATTTGCCGCCGCGTTTCTGGTGCTTCTGTGTTTTGTGCAGATTCCGCCCGTAAACTCTTCTGCCTGCGCCGCAGACAGCTCCCCGGCTGAAACCCTGAAGTCCATGTCCGGAACTTCTGAAGCAGATGCCAAACACACCGATGTCTCCATGAATGAAAGAAAGTTTCCTGCGAACGAGGCTTCTGCCGCAACAGCAAAGTGGGAAACTCCTGCCACGAATGAAAGAGATTTTCCTGCAAGCCCCCGGAAGGTACGCAGAAAACGCGCCTGGAACGCACTGGACAGCTCCATTCTGGCAGACATGAAAGCCGGACTTTTATATCTTCGCGACAATCGCCTGATTCTGGTGCTGATCTTGTTTCTCGCAGGTGTAAATTTCGTGGCGTCAGCGTTCGACGCGGCGCTTCCGCCCTATGTGCTGTCCAGCAAAAACGGGAACCGGGCTGTGCTTGGGATCGTCACTTCCTGCGCCGGAATCGCGACGCTCGCGGGAAGCCTGATCACAACAGTATTGCCCGCGCCAAAGAACCGGATCCGCGTGATTTATCTGACCATGCTGTTTTCACTGGGAACAGAGAACTTTATTCTGGCGTTTGCCCGAACTCCCTTCTGGTGGTGTCTGGCCCAGGTCGTCGGATGGCTCCCGGTGCCGCTGATGAACGCAAACCTCGACGTGATCCTGCGCAGCACAATTCCGCCCCAGATGCAGGGACGGGTCTACTCCTGCCGGAACACGCTGCAGTTTTTCACCATCCCTATTGGGACATTTCTGGGCGGCTTTCTGATCGACCGGATCTGTGAGCCGCTGATGGAAAAAGCATCCCCCGGAGGAATCCCGGCCCGTCTGTTCGGCATCGGCAAAGGTTCCGGCGCAGCCCTTGTCATGTTCCTTCTCGGTATCCTTGGCGTCGTCATCTGCCTTGGATTTGGAACAGTTCTCAAGAAGTATGAATTTGCGGAACCAGCTGGAAAATAATTCCATAACTGAAATGAGGCTGTCGGGAAATATATCAATCAGACATTTTCCGACAGCCCCATTACATTTATTTACATCACCATCAGCAGGATCACCACACTGAGCTTGTCAATCGGCACAATCTTTTATAGGGAACGACAAAACGATTTTCGTTTTGCTCGTTCCCTGCGCCGAATTTGCGCCGCTCAGGCGGCAGTTTTCCGCTTCAAATTCGTGCGCATCTCCACTTAAATTTCATTCCCCGGGAATTTCGGGATGCCGTCAAATCCAACCTGCAGATCCGCGTCTGTCGGGATGTAGTCGGTCATCTCTCCGTTGTGGAATTTCTCGTATGCCACCATATCGAAGTAGCCTGTGCCGGTAAGACCGAAGAGGATCGTCTTCTCCTCGCCGGTTTCCTTGCACTTGAGCGCTTCGTCGATCGCCACACGGATTGCGTGAGCGCTTTCCGGAGCCGGAAGGATGCCTTCCACTCTCGCGAACTGCTCAGCTGCCTCAAACACGGAGGTCTGCTCCGCTGTCACCGCTTCCATCAGGCCGTCATGATACAGCTGGGAGAGGATCGAGCTCATGCCGTGGAAGCGCAGGCCGCCCGCATGGTTCGGAGACGGAATGAAGCCGCTGCCCAGCGTGTACATCTTTGCCAGCGGACAGATCATACCAGTATCACAGAAATCATAAGCGAATTTTCCTCTCGTGAAGCTCGGGCAGGACGCCGGCTCTACCGCGATGATGCGATAATCACGCTCGCCGCGGAGCTTCTCACCCATAAACGGAGCGATCAGGCCGCCGAGGTTTGATCCGCCGCCCGCGCAGCCGATGATCATATCTGGTACAACCCCATATTTATCCATGGCAATCTTGGACTCCAGACCAATCACAGACTGATGCAGAAGCACCTGATTCAGCACGCTGCCGAGCACATAGCGGTAGCCCTCGTTCGAAGTCGCCACCTCAACTGCCTCCGAAATCGCACAGCCAAGGCTTCCTGTCGTGCCCGGATGCTCCGCAAGAATCTTGCGGCCGACAGCCGTCGTCTCTGACGGGGACGGAGTTACGGAAGCGCCGTACGTTCTCATAACCTCGCGGCGGAACGGCTTCTGCTCATAAGAGACCTTTACCATATACACTTTGCAGTCCAGATCAAGGTATGCGCACGCCATGGAGAGCGCCGTTCCCCACTGACCTGCGCCGGTCTCCGTGGTCACACCTTTCAGTCCCTGCTTCTTTGCGTAATACGCCTGCGCGATCGCGGAATTCAGCTTATGGCTGCCGCTGGTGTTATTTCCCTCAAATTTGTAATAAATCTTTGCCGGAGTCTGAAGTTTCTCCTCCAGGCAGTAAGCGCGGACCAGCGGTGACGGGCGGTACATCTTGTAGAAATTGCGGATCTCCTCCGGAATCTCGATATACGCCGTCGTATCGTCCAGTTCCTGTTTGATCAGATCATCGCAGAATACGCCTCTGAGTTCCTCAAAAGTCATCGGCTTGAGCGTTCCCGGATTCAGGAGCGGCGCGGGTTTGTTCTTCATATCCGCGCGCATGTTATACCATGCCGTGGGCATCTCGCTCTCTTCCAGATAGATCTTGTAGGGGATTTTGGTTTCCTGTTTCATTGCATGCTCCTCCTTTATTATGATAGAGTATAATTGCGGAAACGAAGAATGAAGAATGAAGAATGTGCCTTTGGCACATTCTCGCGCCGAGCGCGGCTGCGAAAGCAGCATCTTCCATGCACGCGCTCGTGCGCATCTGCCAGAGCTTTTTGTGTTATAGGAAATTCGGCAGAATTTCCTATGGCACAAAAAAGCTCCTGTCCCCACAATTACTTTGCAGGGACAAGAGCCTGTAAACTCCTGCGGTGCCACCCGGCTTGGTACATCGTACCCACTCAGTGCATACATGGAAATAAGTCCGCGCTTCTCATTCATCCTCAAAACACAACTATAAGTCCTGACATGGGATCCGTATCTGATCCTGTCCTGGCAGACATCTTTACATATATGCTGATTTTGATAACGGAGTATCCTCTCCGGCTTACATACTTGATATCCTCATGAAAAATTCCCGAATTATTTCACATCCAATACTCTTCATCCGCCATCGGAAATTCTTCGGACAGTTCCGCTCGCCCTCAGGAGCCCATTCCCATCTGCTTTTCGTACCGCCTTTCCACCATCGGCGGTTCTCTGTGACATCCGACAGAAGGTACTTACTCTCCTTCACAGGTTTCTTTGTATATTTATACCATTGATATCCGGCAAAGTCAAGACAAAAATGATGCTGGCTACTTACAATACATGAAAATGAATGTAAGCAATGTACCATTATTTGACAATCTGAAAAATCAACCTTTTTTTATAAAATGTATCAATATTCCCGCAAAATCTCTCTCCGCTCGGGGAAGCAGAAAACCTCCATACATCAGCGCCGCTCCTCCGAAGATTTTCCCGGTTCCCGAAAATCTGTCTGACCTGGAGGGCCTTTTTTCTTTCGGACTTTCAGGCAGTTCCTTTTTTTCTGGCCGGATGACTGACTCAGCCATTTCCTCCTCTTCCTGACAATCGTAAGATGACGCCGCTGCTTTTTCCACAAAATTCATCTGATAATCCGCTTCCGGATCCAGGCCTTTCGGACAGATTCGAAGGCTTCTTTTGTTCGCCTCGGCAAGTACCTGCACACAGGTCAGCAGCGCCTCACTTTTATCTTTCGCCACGACTATCCAGCAGTCG
>CANQAR010000222.1 GCA_947588845.1 uncultured Lachnospiraceae bacterium | reverse complement strand
TCCCGAATATATTGTCATAAAGATAGAAATCTAAATGTACTCTTCCTTGACTCACCCTGAATCGTGATGTAGAATATAAATGAAAACATCGTGCAAATCTGTTGGATCTACAGTACGAAACTTATCTGCGACAGCAGGAAAAGAAGGTAAAAGAATGGCAAAAGAAAACAGAAAATACAAAGACAGTGTGTTCTGTGATCTGTACTATACAGACGAAACAGCAGAACAGAACCTGCTGGAACTGTACAACGGGCTGTTTGGAACAGATCTGCAGGACACGGCACTGATCAGTAAAGTGCGCTTGGAGGATGTCCTGTTTAAGGACATGAAAAACGATGTGGCCTTTACTGCTGAAGGCAGGAGAATTATCCTGAGCGAACACCAGAGCACGGTTAACCCGAATATGCCGGTCCGCATGCTGATGTATATTGCGCGTGAGTATGAGAAACTGCTTCCGGTGGAGGCAAGGTACTCAGAACAGCAGTATCCGTTAATGACCCCTTCTTTTATCGTGTTTTACAACGGAGAAAAAGATCAGCCATCCGAGTATGTACTGAAGCTCTCAGATGCCTTTAAGGAAGACAGTGGGCAAAACGGTTTTTTGGAATTGGAAGCAAGGGTAATCAATATCAATACAAACAAGAACCATATATTATTGAAAAAGTGTGACACTCTCCGCCAATACAGCGAATTTGTTGAAAAAACCCGCAAATTTGGCGGAGACGAGAACAAGCTTGAGTTGGCTGTAAAAGAATGCATACAGGATGGCATACTTTCAGATTATCTCAGGCGCAATGGTAAGGAGGTAGTCAATATGCTGATGGCCGAATACAGTTATGAAGAAGACCTTGCAGTACATTGCCGCGAAGCAGAAGCACGTGGTGAAGCACGTGGTGAAGCACGTGGTGAAACCAAAGGGAAAATCGAAGTATATTACTTGGATATGGGCCTTTCCGTTCCAGAGATTTCGAAAAAACTTTCCATTCCTCAAAAAAACGTCGAGAATATCCTTAAAGAAAATGGGTTTCTCAAAAAATAATCCGTAACTAGCAGCTGTTTTGTTCGAAATATAGCGCCCCTCAGTCTTGCCTGTATGTCCCCAGGTGGCGGACGTTTTGTATTAAATGATTTGACATATTGATAAATTTTTGAGACTAAAAAAGCCCTCTTCTGAGGGCCTTTTTAATGGGATAGTGAATAGGCAGGTGAACGTGCCATTTGGTGAACCTGTATGTTATTTTGTGTTGTTCTGAGGTACAATATATAGATAAAAAGCACGATATAACACAATATAATGTACTTTAGAAAGTAAATTCATAGACGTCCGGGAAACAGATTGCAAACCGGATTGACACTGTCTTTTTGTCTTTTGTGACCGAGTTTACCTCCCCACCGATGTAGAGGGCTGGCTTGTCGATACAGAGTAAAATTTCGTCATTTAATGCCAGTTTTCTCAATTATCTAACTCCTTTTTTGTTTAATTGTAACAAAATTTTGACCATATTTTGCGATTGTTAACATGCTGATGGCAGAATATGATTATGAAACAGACATCGCGGTACACAGCCAGGATTAAGAATATTTCAGAAGAGCTGGACATTAAAGAAGAAACCGTTAAAAAAATCCTTTTTGAAAAGGGCCTGATAGAAAACGTATGACTGTGCAGAAACGCCGGGAAACCGGCGTTCCGCATATAAAGGGATATTGACAAATATCAGCTCTTTCGGTGCATGCAGCAGCCATTTTTCATGAAATATAAACTCATCCTGCGGAAACAAAGCTGTTGACGACCATGCCCACTACGATGAGCGCGATCCCAACGCAGCCGGCCATGGTGGGAAGGCTGTCTCCCAGAAACAGAACGCCGCCAAGGATCGTGAACAGCACCTCTCCCGACTGGGTCGCCTCTACCATAGCAAGCTGCCGGGCGTCGTGTTTGGAGAGGTTCGTGGCCTCGAAAAAGAGCAGCGTGGCGATGACGCCGGAGAAGAGCGCCACTGTGAAGCCCTGTGCAGCTTGTCCCGCTGAGGGCAGACCGTGACTCACAAGGGCGATTCCGCTCATCACCAGCCAGAAGGGCATACTGCAAAGGGTCATACCAAACACACGCTGGAAGGTGGAGAACTCTGCAGGGCAGCAGGCCATCATCTTTCGATTCCCAAGGGGATAGGAGAAAGCCGCGATCAGGATCAGCACCAGCGCCGGCAGCGTTCCCTCCAACCGCATGGTGCGAAAATGCGCAGCTTGCAGCAAGAATACCCCCATCAGGATCACGCCGGAACAGGCCAGATTCTTTCCGGGGATCTTCTTCCCAAACAGCGGGGTCAGCAGGATTCCGGCCACAATGGTCAGCTGCCAGGTAGCCGCCACGAACCAGCTCTCCCCGTATACAGATGCCCAAGTCAGCGGCGCATAGAACAGCCCGAAGCCCACCGTACTCCACAGCAGCCATGAGCCGGGGTTCGCTTTAACCTCTCTTAGCACAGCGCCGGCACCGCCGCAGCGGCTTGCCAGCGCCCATGTCATGGGCAGCATGAACAGATAGCGAAGGCTGGCGCTCCACAGCCAATAACCGCCGACCAGGTTCATACTGCGGTTCAGCACAAAGGTGGCCGCAAAAAAGAGCGAGGCCAACAGCCCCAAAAGTACGGGTTTTTTCATTATTCATCCTCCCTGAATCAGGATTTTCTATCAAATAAGCGCCGCATTGATGATTTCGCCGATACAGATTTGCGTTTTGGTTCGCCGACAAACTGCTTATGACCGCATCGTCTCCCCGATCGCCTCGCTGAAGCTCGGATGTGGATAAATGACAGCAGCAAGCTGATCCACTGTCATACCGTTCACGATCGCCGCGGTAAACTGGCTGATCATGTCGGTCGCACGCGCGCACATCATCTGCGCACCCAAAATCTTCCCGCTTTCCTTTTCGATCACAACTATTATAAATCCCCGGTCCTGATCGGTCAACACGGTCTTCGCATTCGCCGACATCGGATATTTCCTGATGAGAAAAGGAATGTTCCGGCGCGGGAGTTTGACAGTTGAGCAAAGGAAAAATCGCTGCGGGCCGCATATTTCCTGCCTTTTTTTGTCAAATTTTTTGTTTTTATATATAGTATTTTCTGGTAATCTATGATATAATCCTTATGGAGGATATTATCATGCGTGTTTCCATAACAAAATCTAAAAATTCAGAATCTTTTTATATTACTAAGTCCTACATAAATGATATGGGGAAGAGTACCTCTAAAATTATCCGCCGCCTTGGCACCTTGCGTGAGCTCTCGGAAATGCTCCAGACTGACAGGGACGGCGTCCTCGCCTGGGCCAGGGAACAGGCCGCCATTGAAACGGAAAAATATAAAAAGGAGAAGCAGGAAAAGACGGTTCTCATCCCTTTCCACGCGGACCGGATGCTGGACTACCACCAGCAGAGGTTCTTTGAGGGCGGATACCTGTTTCTCCAGTTCGTCTATTATGAACTCAGGCTCGACCGAACCTGCCGCAAGATCAGGGACAAATATAAATACGGATATGATCTCAATGCCATACTTTCCGATCTGGTCTACACAAGGATCCTCGACCCGGGCAGCAAACGCTCCTCTTTCAAGGCCGCGTCAGGTTTCCTCGAACCGCCCCGGTATGAACTCCATGACATATACCGGGCCTTAAGCGTCCTCGCTGAAGAATGTGACCTGATCCAGTCAGAGGTCTATAAAAACAGCCGGTTTGTCTGCAAAAGGAATGAGCAGGTCCTTTATTATGACTGCACGAATTATTACTTTGAAATTGAACAGGAGGACGGCGACAAAAAATACGGAAAAAGCAAGGAGCACCGTCCCAATCCCATCATCCAGATGGGGCTGTTTACAGACGGGGACGGCATCCCCCTGGCCTTCTCCCTCTTTGCCGGCAGCCAGAACGAGCAGACCTCCTTAAAGCCCCTGGAGAAAAAGATCCTTCAGGAATTCGGCTGTGAAAAATTCATTTACTGCAGCGACGCCGGGCTGGGCTCAGAGGCCAACCGGGAATTCAATCATGTAGGAAAACGTGCTTTTATCGTTACCCAGTCCATAAAGAAGCTGCCGGCTGAAGACAGGGCCTGGGCACTGGAGAAATCCGGGTTCAAAAGGCTCTCTGACCATAAGCGGGCCGATATCACCAGCCTGGAAGGGGATGACAGGGACAGCCTGTATTATAAGGAAGAACCTTATACGACAAAGAAGCTTGACCAGAGGCTGATCGTCACCTATTCGCCCAAATATGCTGCTTATCAGAAAGAAATCCGGGACAGGCAGGTGGAGCGTGCAAAAAAGATGGTGGAAAACGGGAAGCGGAAAACGCAGAGAAGGAACCCGAACGATCCGGCGCGGTTTGTGGCGAAGATGGCGGCGACGCCGGACGGAGAAAAGGCGGACATCCATTATTACCTGGATGAGGAAAAGATCGCGGAAGAAGAAAAATATGACGGGCTGTATGCTGTCTGTACGGACCTTCTGGATGACGATCCGGGAGAGATCCTGCGGGTAAGTGAAGGCAGATGGCAGATAGAATCCTGCTTCCGCACCATGAAGACGGATTTTTCAGCGAGGCCCGTCTACGTGAGAAGGGAGGACCGCATAAAAGCGCACTTTCTCACCTGTTTCCTGTCGCTGCTGATCCTGCGCCTGCTGGAGAAAAAGCTGGGGAACCGGTATACCAGCGGGGAGCTTCTGGAGACATTAAAAGGGATGAATTTTGCGGATCTGGAAGGACAGGGATTCATGCCGCTGTACAGCAGGGAGAAGATTACAGATGACCTGCATGAGGCATGCGGATTCCGGACGGACTACCAGTTTATCACGAAAAGAAAAATGAGGGAGATCCAGAAAAAAAGCAAAGGAAGGGAATAAATTACCATATTGCGTGACGGAAGGAAAAGCCGCTGTAAGGCCTGTAAAATAAAGGTTTACAGCG
>CANQAR010000221.1 GCA_947588845.1 uncultured Lachnospiraceae bacterium | reverse complement strand
TTTTTTCATTTTTTTGAATTTCTTTTTGCTTCGCTTCGGCGTTTTGTTGTTCCGCATCAGCGACGGTTGCTATAATAGCACCTTATCCTTTTTTTGTCAACACCCTTTTTCAACTTTTTTTGATATTTTTTTCAATCGCCAATCCGTTACAGGAAACGGCAAAACGGTTTTCATTTTAACCGTTTCCCGCACCGGATCGTTGTTGTCAGTCAGCGATGCCGCCGCATCGCCTCCTTCCTCCGCCTTGTCCTGACGAAAACATCAGGCACATTTCACCGAAATTTACGCAGGGCAGTACTAACGAACCGTTATCAGTTCATATTCCTCATTCCCAAGGCCGATCTTTACGGCATGCTCAATGGCGGATTTCCAGTTCGTGTCCGGACTTACCGCATGAAAATGATCATGATCCTCCCCATTCTCCTCCAGCGCGTCGCCAAGCATACTGTTTCTGACCGGAGGCTGTGCGTTTACTGCGTCCGCGCAGGCCACATCCAGAGCCACCGGATCGAAAGACGCAAACATTCCGACATTCGGCACGATTGCCGCGTCGTTCTCCGCATGGCAGTCACAGTATGGGGAAACATCAATCACAAGACTGATATGGAAATGAGGTCTCCCGTGGCATACTGCCTTCGCATATTCGGCAATTTTGCAGTTGAGGATATCGTTGGATTCATCGCTGGCCGGCTCCACGGCATCCTTTGGACAGACTCCGATGCACCGGCCGCAGCCGACACATTTATTGTGATCAATTGACGCCTTGCCTTCCGAGACAACCGAGGCTCCATGCGCGCAGATCTTTGTACACTTGCCGCAGCCGATACAGTTCGCCTGATTTACATGGGGTTTGCCCGCACTGTGCATCTCCATCTTTCCTGCACGGGAACCGCAGCCCATCCCAATATTTTTAAGCGCTCCTCCAAAACCGGTATTTTCATGCCCTTTAAAATGGCTGAGTGAAATAAAAACATCGGCATCCATCACGGCGCGTCCGATCCTGGCCTCCGTGACATATGTACCGCCTTCTACCGGGACAAGCGCCTCATCCGTCCCTTTCAGTCCATCCGCAATCAAAATATGGCATCCTGTCGCATACGGCACAAATCCGTTCTTATAGGCTGAATCCAGATGATCCAGCGCATTTTTTCTTCCTCCGACATACAGCGTATTACAGTCCGTCAGAAAAGGTTTTCCGCCAAGCTCTTTGATCACATCTGCAACTGCCCCCGCATAATTCGGCCGCAGAAAAGCCAGATTTCCCGGCTCCCCAAAATGAATTTTGACCGCAGCATACTGATCCCTGAAATTAATCTTCTCAATTCCCGCCGCCCTGATCAGCCTCTGAAGCTTCCTGAGCAGATTATCGCCGTCCCTGACACGAAGATCTGCAAAGTAAACCTTCGATTTCTCCATCCTTCCGCATCCTCCTTTAATTTCATTCCCGAAAACACAGGCCGGACTGACAAATGAACCTGCCGGCCCGGCAAACACCGCGAGAGTCAAATATCTGTCCTGCTGCCCGCGGCAGAACATTTAATATAACGCAAAAATATAATGTAAAATATAATTAAAAACAAAAATTCCCAGAGTGCCGTTCCCCATATTTTGAGTCCTAGCAGAGCTAGGTGGGAATCCGCAGCCACAACTTTTGTCTTCCACTGCAAACGGAGGCCTGACATACGCTGTGCGATATTAGGAATCCCATAATAAAAATGTAGGTTCAAAATTATGGGGGTATCGTACACCCCAGGAATATTTTTCATTATACCCTAGTATATCCGTTTTCGCAACCAGTTTTCATCGTTAATACAAAATTTTCTGAATTTCCTGATTTTTAAAGAAGACTCTCATAAGAAGCACGAACCGCCCTGATAAATTCTTCGCTGCTGAGCGTCTGGACATTCTCAAGAGACGTAATCGCCGCAAGATCCTTTGTCATCTTGCCGGACTCAATCGTCCTGACCGCCGCCTGCTCCAGACGATCCGCAAACTGCTGCAGAGCCTCAATCCCGTCGAGTTCTCCTCTCTTCCTGAGAGCTCCCGCCCAGGCAAATATGATTGCCACGGAATTTGTCGAAGTCTCCTCGCCCTTCAGATGCTTATAATAATGGCGCTGCACTGTTCCATGCGCCGCCTCATACTCATAATTTCCGTCCGGAGAGACAAGTACAGAGGTCATCATCGCGAGAGAACCGAACGCAGAAGAAACCATGTCGCTCATTACATCGCCGTCATAATTCTTGCAGGCCCAGATGAAACCGCCTTCCGACTTCATAACACGCGCGATCGCATCATCGATCAAAGTATAAAAATAGGTAATCCCCGCCTGCTCGAATTTCTCTCTGTACTGCTCATTATAAATTTCATCGAAGATATCCTTGAAGGTATGATCATACTTCTTGGAAATCGTATCCTTTGCAGCGAACCAGAGATCCTGTCTGGTATCCAGCGCGTAATTGAAGCAGCTTCTCGCAAAGCTGGCAATGGATTTGTCCAGATTGTGCATGCCCTGCAGTACGCCGGGACCCTTAAATTCAAAGACTGTCTCCTGAATCTCGGTGCCGTCTTCCCCTGTAAATATCAGTTTGGCCTTTCCCGGTCCCTTGATATCCATCTCCACGCTTTTGTAGACATCCCCGTAAGCGTGACGCGCGATCGTGATCGGCTTCTTCCAGCTTCTGACATACGGCTCGATCCCCTTTACGATTATCGGGGCACGAAATACCGTACCGTCAAGAATTGCCCGGATCGTCCCGTTCGGACTCTTCCACATTTCTTTCAGGTTGTACTCCTTCATGCGCGCGGCATTCGGAGTGATCGTGGCGCACTTCACAGCCACTCCGTACTTTTTTGTCGCATTCGCGGCGTCCACCGTCACCTGATCCGCAGTTGCGTCCCTGTTCTCAATTCCCAGATCAAAATACTCACTCTTCAGCTCAACATAAGGATGAATCAGCTCATCCTTGATCATCTTCCAGAGGATCCGCGCCATCTCGTCTCCATCCATCTCGACGATCGGTGTCATCATTTTGATTTTTTCCATAATAGCCTGTACTCCTTCCATCTGTCACGGCAAATATCCGTACTGTTCACTTTCCTGCGGATCGTGGCCAGTAAAGCAATGCTCCTTCCGCGTCCGAAAACCCGGAAAGAGACACGCTGTACCGTGCAGTTCTGATTATTTTACCATCACATCTGAAATTCGTCAAACTAATTATCTGTTTTATTCTTCACGCGCCCATCCGAAGGAATAGCGGACCGCCTTTGCCCAGCCTTTGATCCTCTCATCGCGGACTTCACGGGAAAGCTGCGGAGAAAATACTCTGTCTACTTTCCAGTTGCTGCAGACCTCCTCAAGAGAATTCCAGTATCCAACCGCGAGTCCTGCCAGATACGCCGCGCCCATCGCCGTCGTCTCGATACACGCCGGACGAAGCACCTTTTCCTGAATCACGTCGGACTGATACTGCATCAGGAAATTATTTGCACTCGCGCCGCCGTCCACTTTCAGTCCGGCCAGCGTAATCCCGGCATCCGCCTCCATCGCCCTGATCACATCGTAGGTCTGATACGCAAGGGACTCGAGCGTGGCCCGCACCATGTGGTATTTGTTGACGCCGCGCGTAATGCCGACAATACAGCCGCGGGCATACTGATCCCAGTACGGGGCTCCGAGTCCCGTGAATGCCGGAACAACGTAGCAGCCGTTCGTATCGGGGACACGGCCGGCAATCCACTCGGTATCCGGAGCGGAATCGATCAGATGCATCTCGTCCCGCAGCCACTGAATCGCGGCTCCCGCAACAAAAATGGAACCTTCCAGCGCGTAGGTAACCTTGCCGTTCCTTCCCCACGCAATCGTCGTCACAAGGCCGTTGTCCGAGTACACCGGTTTCTCCCCGGTATTCATCAGAAGGAATCCGCCTGTGCCGTACGTATTTTTCACTTCTCCCGCTTTAAAGCAGGTCTGACCAAAGAGCGCCGCCTGCTGGTCCCCGGCCGCTCCGGCAATCGGAATCTCGCCTCCAAGGAACCCCGGATCCGTCACACCGTAAATACAGCTCGAATCCACAACCTTCGGAAGCATTGAAACCGGTATCTCAAGCTCCTTCAGAATTTCCTCATCCCAGGCGAGCGTATTGATGTTGAAAAGCATGGTTCTGGACGCGTTTGAATAGTCCGTCACATGAACCTTACCCTTTGTCAGCTTCCAGATCAGCCAAGTCTCCACCGTACCAAAAAGCAGCCTGCCCTGCTCCGCCTTCTCCCTGGCTCCCTCGACATGCTCCAGGATCCAGCGGATCTTCGTCGCGGAAAAGTAAGCGTCGATCACAAGTCCCGTCTTCTTCCTGAATTTCTCAGTCAGACCTTTCTCCTTTAGCATATCGCAGTACTCCGAAGTCCTGCGGCACTGCCAGACAATCGCATGGTATACCGGCACACCCGTCTCTTTATCCCAGACGATCGCCGTCTCCCTCTGGTTCGTGATGCCGATCGCCGCGATATCAGACGCGGAAGCGCCGATCTTGGACATCGCCTCCACAGCGACGCCGAGCTGCGTGGACCAGATCTCATCCGCGTCATGCTCCACCCAGCCAGGTTTCGGAAAATACTGCGTAAATTCCTTCTGTGCGACACTGCAGATATGTCCTTCTTTATCAAACAGAATACAGCGGTTGCTCGTCGTGCCCGCGTCAAGCGCCATAATATATTTTGCCATCTTCCGTCCTCCATTTTGTATATTTTGCCATATCCGGCACATTGATTTTCATCTGTTCCGGTCAATGTGCTCTTTGAAAAAGCAATTCCGATAATATCTTACTATAATTTCCCCAATTTTACAAGCTTTATATTTGAAATATTGTACTATTATTTTCCGCTTTGTTACTGTTCACACGTCGGCTTGAAAGGAAGGAACCGATGGGGTAGACTGGAGACAGTCGAAAGCCATCGGTTCTTTTATCTGTCAAAGATTTGTGCTACTCTCTCAAACAGGTTCTCTTCCT
>CANQAR010000220.1 GCA_947588845.1 uncultured Lachnospiraceae bacterium | reverse complement strand
ATGAGCCTGCGACAATAGAAAAAATGCATCGGTACATGGAAGAACAGGGGTATGTACTGGATATCAAAAATGAGAGACACCACCATGAGATTTATCTGAGTGATGTGAGAAGGGTAGTCCCGGAGAAGCTTAAAACTGTGATCCGGCATCCGGTCAGGAGAGCGTGAGAGCATGGAATATATAAGGGTTACAAAGGAAAAATAAGAAATTTTTGAAGATGATAGAGGGCTAAATCTATGGGTAAAGAACAAAACAAACGGATGATGGAATATGTGATGGATCAGCTGTCCGGACTTCCGGGTGTCCGGCAGATTCCAATGATGGGCGGATATGTCTTTTACTATAATGAGCGGATATTTGGCGGGATCTATGGATCCGGGGAACTGCTGATCAGGATAACGGAGACGAGTAAAAAGTATATGCCGGATGCTGAACCGGAACTGCCATATGAGGGGACGAAAGAGATGCTGCCGTGTACCATTTTGGATGACCGGGAGAAACTGCAGAGAATGGTAGTAGAGATGTGGGAGGAACTGCCGGAGAGAAAAAGAAGGAAATAATAATTTACTGGAAACCATCGTTTTTCATTTTGACTTGACGAAGGTATTAATTTCCTGCATAATCTGTGTATCGGCATGTCTGACAGGCAGCCGGAAAACAGGAACAGAGTATTTTCAGACGTTGAATGTTTTGACCGGAGGGACAATGAAAAGAATAAATTTAGCGGTAAATGGAATGCTGCTTGCGCTTGCATGGAATTCTTGCGGTTTTTGTGGTGTTCCTGCCGCTTTTGGCAACGGATTTCCTGGGACAGGGACAGCCATGGTTCTGCAAATACATATGCCCGGAAGGGACGCTTTTTGCCGGACTCCCGCTGGTGCTCTCCAATGTGTCGCTGCGCGGTGCGATCGGCTGGCTTTTTCGCTGGAAAGTGGTGATCCTGGCGGTCTGTATGCTGGGGGCGGTTTTGTACTACCGGCCTTTCTGCAAATACCTGTGTCCGCTCGGCGCGGTATACAGCCTGTTCAATGGGATCGCCTTCTACCGGTATGAAGTGGACGAAGATAAATGTACCGGCTGCGGCAAATGCCGGCAGGTATGCGGGATGGATATTCCGGTCTGGAAGGAGCCAAACAGTCCGGAATGCATACGCTGCGGGGCATGTCTGCAGGCGTGCGAACAAGGGGCGGTGCACAGATGCAGGTATGGCCGGTGCACAGACAAAAAGCAAAAAAAGGGCTGATTCTGCGAATCTGGGTTGAAAGAAGTCTCCTGAGATTTATGATTGTATTTGCGCTTTAGCAGTATTATAATATAAAATATT
Source organism: uncultured Lachnospiraceae bacterium (assembly GCA_947588845.1). Classification (GTDB taxonomy): domain Bacteria; phylum Bacillota; class Clostridia; order Lachnospirales; family Lachnospiraceae; genus Choladousia. The sequence continues at coordinate 3,751 of CANQAR010000220.1, read as the reverse complement.
TTCAGGTTCTTTAAAGGCTGTAGACATGTCAAAACAAAGGGAGGAATGATTTTTGAAAACGGGAAAAAAGAAAACCTGGCTGTCCAGAACTCTGAAAAGCTTTGTGCTTTTTCTGTCCATCGCGGCCGTTCTGTCCGTTTTTCCGGCAGGAAAGCTGCTTACCGTTCAGGCTGCGTCAAAAGCAAAACTGAATTATTCTAAGAGAACACTTTGCGTAAGAAGTACGCTGAAGCTGAAAGTAACCGGCAAATCCAAGAAGACGGTCTGGAAATCAGACGATCCCTCTGTTGCCGCGGTCAATGCTGCCGGAAAGGTGATTGCCCAAAAGATCGGAAATACCGTCATTACTGCCACAGTCGGTAAGAAATCATACAAGTGCAGTATAGCGGTCAGGGATCATAACTACGAATCTGCTCCTGGCGCGGCTGTCTGCACGAGATGCGGCGCCAAAAAGTCCGGTTCGCTGGTGCCGCTGACAAAACTGGACAGGTATCAGTATTTCAGGAAATATATGACAGACAGCCAGATGCAGCAGGCATATAAAGAGGCGGTGAAAGTCACAGGGCCGCTGAAGTCACTCACTCTGGAAGATCAGCTTGTGGGAGTAGCCAGTACGCTTAGGAAACGCTTCGACAGCGGAATGAAATATTCCATGAGTGCGTCTCACTATAATGATCCGTACGGCTATCTGGTTCTTGGCGTGGCCTCCTGTGCCGGATGTGCCAGAGCTACCGGTTTCTGTCTGAATGTTCTCGGAATTACATATGAGCATGTAAATGAGAACAAGTACTCACATCAGTGGGCAAGAGTCAAGGTAGGCAGAGAATACTGGATCTGCGACGCGTACGGCCTGTACTGCGGGCCGGAACCTGCAGTGAGGAAGCATCCGTATCTTTAATGTCTGAACAGACGGAGCCTCGCCTGGGCAGGGAAAATCTTTTGTATGCATTTTATCTGGATCGGGGACGAAAAAAACCATAAAAAAACGAAAGTTTTCTCTTGACGGAAAGGAATATTCATGGTACACTGATTTCCGTTGAAAGCGAGGGCTGGAAACAGCCTGAGCAGACAGTTTGGTTCGTTTATGAGTCAGGCGTTTGTAAGCACAGGTTGTTATGCCGATGTGGCTCAATTGGCAGAGCAGCTGATTTGTAATCAGCAGGTTATCGGTTCGAGTCCGATCATCGGCTTTTTGGACCTTTAGCTCAGTTGGTTAGAGCAACCGGCTCATAACCGGTCGGTCCTGGGTTCGAGTCCCCGAAGGTCCACTTTTTATATAGTACAATATGGCCCAGTAGCTCAGTTGGTTAGAGCGCCGCCCTGTCACGGCGGAGGTCGTGAGTTCGAGCCTCATCTGGGTCGTTTTTGTGTGATGGTATAAGGATATTATCCGCATATCGCATATGTCTGGGGTCTTAGCTCAGCTGGGAGAGCATCTGCCTTACAAGCAGAGGGTCACAGGTTCGAGCCCTGTAGGCCCCATCCGTTATGCCGGCGTGGCGGAATTGGCAGACGCAAGGGACTTAAAATCCCTCGAGGGCAACTTCGTACCGGTTCGAGTCCGGTCGCCGGCAGATTACCTTATAAATACGGCATTCACAGAATGCACGGTATTTATGAGGTCTTTTTTGTTTTTGCAGGATTTCCATTCTTGTTTACTGTCGGTTTTCTCTGCTTTCTGATCCGCTTTTCTTTTCAACGTGAGCCAGGTTTCGCTGATTTTCTTATGGCACGGGCAGCCGCCTGTATGGCCGTTGATCATGCCGCAAGTCTGCGATAGTCAGTTGAAACTGGCTTTTTCTTTTCCTATATGCTGTGTTGCTTTTACCTGCTTAAAAGTATGCCGGACTCCAGAATTCCTCTGAGAATTTCCCGTGTTTCCGTGCGGATACTTTCAAGGGGACATCCGGCTGCTCTGCTTTCATTTACAAATCCGCAGAGTCCATAACAGAGAAATCCCGTGATCTTGCGGGGGGAGTATTTGGGTTTTACCGATTTACTCACTTTTTCCGTGAGAGATTCCACAATTTTCATGACATAGTTGTAAAAGGAAAACGACAGGTATGGATTTTTATCCGGAAGCGTATGTCGGAAAAATTCATAGTTGCTGTAGTAAATGGTAAGTACGCAGTCCAGCAGATTACAATAACTTATAATAGGGTCGCCGTCGGGATTGTTCGTATTCTGCAGGCGTGAAAATTCTGCACGTCCTTTGTCCTGCATGTCGCTGAAGATGTCCTCGGCAAGGTCGTATTTGTCATTGTAATGAGTGTAAAAGGTCACACGGCTGATTCCGGCTATTTCGCAGAGCTGTTTGATTGAGATCTGTTCAAATCTGGAATCAGCCAGCATTTTTATCATGGTCTGCTTCAGGGTTTGTTTGGTGCGGGTGATCCTTTTGTCTTCCATGATCGTCGGCCCCCTTTCGAAAATGGGCAGATAAGATAACATTTTTGAATTAGTGTATAGATAATTGACAAAACAGCTGTTTTGTCATTGCATCGCGGACGTTTCTTTTTTATAATTGCTGTCATCTTAACACTTGTTAAAATAGTAGTCAATAGTTACAGTTCACTCCCCACCGAGTTCGAGGTGATTTCCGGACATTTTGTCCGGAAATCCCGAGGTCTGAGGCGCGAAATGCCACGGAAGTGGCATTTCTGTGCATCGCGGAACGTTGTTGCTGGTCACGGAGTGAACAGCAACAGTCAATAACAGAAAATGGAGAAGATATATGTCGGATGTAATAATCGTGACAGACAGCAACAGCGGGGTAACCCGCGAAGAAGCTGAAAAACTTGGTATAGGCGTGGTTCCCATGCCTTTTCTTGTGAATGGGGAAACGTATTATGAAGGTGTGAACCTGGATCAGGAGCAGTTCTTTCATTTTTTGGATGAGGACGCAGATGTGTCTACGTCGCAGCCGTCCCCCGGAGCGGTGACGGATCTGTGGGACGAGTGCCTGAAAGAGCATAGTGAAATTGTATATCTGCCCATGTCGAGCAGCCTGAGCAACTCCTGCATGACAGCCCAGATGCTGGCGCAGGAGTACGACGGAAGAGTGCAGGTGGTTGACAACAAGAGGATTTCCGTGCCGCAGTATCAGGCGATTCTTGACGGTCTGGCCATGATTCGGGAAGGAAAAAATGCAGTTCAGATCCGGGAGGAACTGGAACGCACCGCGGCTGATTTTAACGTTTATATTACGGTGGATACACTGAAATATCTGAAAAAGGGCGGCCGTATTTCAGGGACTTCCGCTGTACTTGGTACCATGCTTCACATCAAACCGGTGCTGAGGCTGGGATCGGACAAGCTGGAGACGGCTGCAAAGTGCAGGGGCATCAAGGCGGCAAGACACACCATGCTCGAACTGCTTAAAGAGGATATGGAAGGCAGACTGGGAGAATATCGCAGGCAGGGAAAACTGCAGCTTATGACGGCGTACGCGGGAGTCTCGGAGGAGACTCTGGAAAGCTGGAATCAGGAGGTAAAAGAGACATTTCAGGTGGATCATATTTTGTCGGCTCCGCTGACGCTGAGCATTGCCTGTCATGTCGGCCCGGGTGTTTTAGGTGTGGCGGCCACGAGGATTGCCGTTTGACAGTGCTGCGCTGATTTGTCTTTGTGCAAATTGTAAAAGGCAGGGACATTTCCGGAAAAGATCCTGTCCGGGTTACTGTTCACACGTCGGCTTGAAAGGAAGGAACCGATGGGGTAGACTGAAATCAGTCGAAAGCCGTCGGTTCTT
>CANQAR010000219.1 GCA_947588845.1 uncultured Lachnospiraceae bacterium | reverse complement strand
CCAGACCGCGTCAGTAAAGGAGGAATAGATATGGGCAGAGAATATTATATTGCCAGTTGTGTATTTACGTCAGGATACCCGGAACTTAGCAGGAAGCTTCAGAACTACATAAAAGAAAGATATGATATTCCGATTGTGCGCTGCTGTGTTCCCAAATATAAGATAAAGGAATTTACGGAGAAAATGCCGGAGGACTATCAGTTCGACTGGTCTTCTCTGCCGGACTCCGCTGATTTTCAGCCCGGAGATACCGTATATTCTGTCTGCCATAACTGTCTGAATATCACAGAAGAGACGAAGCCAGGTGTGCGGGCGGCGTCTCTTTGGGAATTAATTCTGGAAGATGAGAGCTTTCCGTATCCGGACTATAAGGGGATGAAAGTTACCGTACAGGACTGCTGGCGTTCAAAAGAGCGTCTTTCCGAGCAGAAAGCAGTGCGTTTGCTGCTTGAAAAAATGAATATCTCTGCCGTTGAGCTGGAGGACAACTATGACAGGACGGATTTTTGCGGCAATTCCCTCTACAGGCCGCAGCCGCCCAGGAATCCTCTGATCGCGCCGCGGCATTATGTCGAGAATGCGAAGGGAAAATTTCTGCCGCATACCCCCAAGGAGCAGAAAGCCCTGATGGAAGAGTACTGCAGCAGATTCAATACGAGAACCGTCGTATGTTACTGCCATTACTGTCTGGAAGGGCTGCTGCTCGGAGGAGTGGACGGGAGACATATTGCAGAACTTTTGTTTCCGTGAGCAGTGGGGCAGGCGGCAGGCCGTCCGCATCAGAGCGGCAGCCGCCGTTACTGTTTTACAGATAATTCCGGGTGTTTTATGGGTCCGGCGACAAAAGCGCCGTTTTTTTTCTGAAGTTCTTTGCCATTTCAAACATTGCCCGGGGAATATGACAATATCCGGCCGGATTTTTCTCCAGATATTTCTGGTGGTATTCCTCTGCTGTGTAGAAATTCGACAGCGGAAGAGCCTCCACCGCAATCTTTCCCGTATAACGCTTCTGAAGCGAGGAGAGAGAGTTTTCGATCAGTTTTTTCTGTGACGGATCTGTGTAGTAGATACCGGTGCGGTACTGAACTCCCGCATCTTCCCCCTGCCGATTCACCGATGTGGGATCGATGATCTTATAGAACTGTTCCAGCAGATCTTCAAGCGGCAGCAGGTTTGCGTCATACAGGATTTTCACGGTTTCCGCGTGGCCGGTATTCTCATGTTTCACCTGTTCATAGGTAGGATTCGCGGTCCGGCCGTTCGCGTAGCCGACTTTTGTACTGACGACGCCGGTCAGACAGTCAAAATAATGCTGCGTTCCCCAGAAACAGCCGCCGGCCAGATAAATTTCGGATAATTTTCTATTCTGATTGTTTTTTTCTGTTTTTTCAAACGGTTGTTTTCTGGGTTCTTTCTGATTTCCTGTCATAAAATCACCTCATCTTATATTTTGCGATTTTGCGTCTCTGCTTTTTAGGAATATGTCTACGTCATAGGCATATTCTTTCAGGTAGGCTGTATCTTTTTTGTGGTGATTAAAGAATACCATAAAACCATACGAGAAGGTTATTTTTTTATTGAAAATACCGCAGGGAATTAAAAAGCGATTGATATTCCGCTAAATATAGTGTACATTTAGGTAACAGACGGTTTATCCGCATGGTACTGACCAGAAAAGAAGCAGCAGGATGCACATTCTGTGCTCTTTGGGAAAGGAGTTTGCCAGAATATGGGAAAATATTTGAATGCTGGAAATGACGGCTTTGCAGCAGCGGTAAAAGGCATATACGTTGATAAGACAGAATTGATCCCATTCATCAGCAGCAGGCTTGGCACATTGGATAACATGATCTGCGTCAGCAGGCCGCGCCGTTTCGGAAAATCATTGACTGCGGATATGCTCTGTGCCTATTACAGCAAGGGCTGTGATTCCAGAAAGATGTTTGAAGGACTAAAGGTCTCAAAGGATCCTTCTTTTGAAAAATATTTAAATAAATACAATGTGATATACCTTGACATTACACTTTTTATCTCAAAATCTTTCGATATCCGGCATGTTGTAAAGGATATGGAAAATGCCGTTATAAAAGAACTGCAGCAGACATTTCCTGATGCCGTGAAGGACGACACTCTAGCCGATATGCTTTTTAACGCTGCACAGGCAGCCGGCGAAAAATTTATCATGATCATTGATGAATGGGACGCTCTGTTCCGCGAAGCCAAGGAGGACACATCACTTCAGAAAGAGTATATTGATCTGTTGAGGAGCCTCTTCAAGAGCAGCTGGACGAACGCCGTTTTTGAGGGCGCTTATATGACAGGCATTCTTCCGATCAAGAAATACGGCACGCAGTCTGCCATATCAAACTTTCGGGAATATACCATGCTTACGCCTAAAAAACTGGCAGAATATGTGGGATTTACAGAGCCGGAAGTAGAAGCGCTCTGCGAGCTGTATCATATGGATTTCAATGAGATGAAACGATGGTATGACGGATATTCTTTCAGCCGTCTTAAATCTGTCTACAGTCCAAACTCTGTCATGGAAGCGATCAATAACGAAGAATTCGGCAGTTACTGGACAAGAACTGAGACCTATGAATCTTTGAGAATTTATATTGATCTTGATCTGGACAGACTAAAGGAAGCAGTTATTAGAATGATCGGAGGCGAAAAAGTACGGATCATGACAGAGTCTTTTCAGAATGATCTGACCAGTATCAAAAGCAGGGACGATGTACTGACTTTGATGGTCCATCTGGGATACCTCGCTTATGACGCGAAAGAGGAGGCTGTTTTTATTCCGAATGAGGAAGTCCGGCAGGAATTTATTCTTGCTGTCACGAAAGGACAGCATAAAGAACTGGTAAAGCTGATCCGGAATTCGGAACGGCTATTGGAGCAGACTTTGAACATGAATGAAAAAATGGTAGAAAAAGCTGTTGAAGAAGCTCACAAAACAGTTTCCTCTCCTCTTGCGTATAATAGAGAGGATTCTCTTCGCAGTACCATCCGCTTTGAGTTTCTGACGTGTATTGATGATTTTGTGGAAGTCGACGAGTTCCCTTCCGGAATTGGATACGTGGACATGGCTTTTATACCAAAACGCAAAACGGACATGCCGGTCATTTTAGTTGAACTGAAATGGAATAAAACAGCTAAAAGCGCCATCGCCCAGATAAAAAGCAGAGATTATCCGTTTGCGCTTAAGGATTATGGAGGAGAGATTTTGCTTGTTGGAATCAATTATGATGAAAATACCAAAAAACATACATGCAAAATTGAAAAATATACAAAAAAATAAATATATTACACCTCGCCGCCTGTAACGCTGCGGGATTGATGCTTCGTTACAGACAGCGGGGTCTTTGATTTGGCGTTTGCCATAGTTTCGTTCAAAAGATAGAAACGATTAATCGGAGGGGCGGGAAAATAATTCCAGCCCTTTCTCAGTCAGCAGGTACGTTTGGTCACATACTTCGCTGATATATTTTCGGTCGTGGGACACGCTGATAATTGCTCCCGGGAATTCCCGCAGCATACGGCGGATTACAGGTCCTGACAGCGGAGAAAAGTTTCTGGTCGGTTCGTCCAGAATCAGCACGTTTGCCCTTGACATGCTCATTTTCAACAGAAATACTTTTGCTTTCTGGCCGCCGGACAATTCGGCAATCGGGTGATCCATCTCATCTGCCGTGTATTTCAGCGCTCCAAGATATGTGCGGATCCGGCTGTACTCGCTGCGGTCTCCGGTCTTTGCCAGATATTCCACAGGCGTCACATGCAGGTTCAGCAGTTCTTCGTAATTCTGCGGCATGTATTCTGCTTTCAGGTCGGTTCTCGCGAGAAGCTCTTCCGCGATTTTCCTCAGAAGCGTCGTCTTACCCGCGCCGTTTGCTCCGATGATGCAGATTTTCTCCGGGCCGCGCACACGCAGAAAGATGCCGCGGGCGAGAAGGCGTCCTCTGTCTGCAAAGTCGGGCGTGTCCGATGTGTCAGACTTTTCCGGAAAATAAGGCGAGTTTGCCGGGGCAGTCAGCCGGGGAGGCAGAATTGCGTCGGATGAGTCAGACTGCTCCGGAGACTGCGGCGCGTACAGCCGATCCAGCGAATATTCAAGAACTGTTTTCCCGGCCGGGACTGCGGAATCCGCATCCCCCAATTTAAAGAAAATGGAAGTTTCCGCATCCGGCATTTCGGTCATGTTCTCGTCTTCCCGGGCAAAGCGGCGTTCCATTGCTTTCACGGCGTGCATTTTCTTTTTCAGAAGCCGTCCGCCGGATGGATCCTGACGTGTGATCACGTTCTGCGCGTGCTCCACGCTCTGGTAAATTCTTTGATATTTTTCGTCCCGTTTTTTCTTTTCCCGCCGGTCGCTTGCGGCCTGCTGTGCCTGCTTTTCAAACTGATTTTCCCGTTCTCTTTTATACTGTATATATGGAACACGTGCCACGGTATATCGTGGTCTGGTCTTTCTCTTGATCTGTTCCAGGTGGATCACCATATTTGCCGTCCGCTCAATCAATGTTTCATCGTGCGAGATAAACAGCACAATATGCGGCCAGCTGCAGATCAGATCTTCCAGCCATTCGAGCGTCTCCAGATCGATGTCATTGGAGGGTTCATCCAGCAGAAGAACCGTCGGTTCTGCCAGAAGCAGCCGCATCATTTGCGCTTTTACTTTCTCCCCGCCGGAGAGAGTGCCTACTTTCTGGTCCATGTAATAAAACTCCGGAGGGAGATGAAAGTTTCTGGCCATTTTTGCAAGTTCTCCGGGAGTGCGCTCCAGGAACCTTTCTTCCTCCAGAAAAAATTCATAAACGGATTTTGCGCAGTCAGTTTCCCCGAGTTCTTGTGGAAGATATCCCAGCCGCTCACCGTTTATGATCCGTTCGCCATCTGCTTCGCAGTAATCTTCGATCTGCTTCGGTTCATAAATCCATTTCATCAGAGTGGATTTTCCGTTGCCTTCTTCTCCGATGATTACAGCCTTGTCGCTGTCATTCAGCACGCAGGAAAAATCCTCAAGAATTACCCGCAGATCCTTTCGATGTGTGATGGTCAGATTTTTGATCTGAAACATAGCCGCCTCCT
>CANQAR010000218.1 GCA_947588845.1 uncultured Lachnospiraceae bacterium | reverse complement strand
AAACGGAAGTTCTATGATCCCATCCACCAGCCGTTTCCCCGGAAAATCATACCGGACAAGCACCCACGCCAGAATCAACCCCATGACCGCGTTAATAAGCGACGCGATCAGGGCTGTGCTGATGCTCACATAGTAGCTTGAAAGCACTCTGGCGCCGGTAACTGCCCGGATAAAATCCGAGAACGAAAGTTTCGCTGAAAAGACAACCAGCGAGCAAAGCGGAATCAGCACAATCAAACTCAGTATTGTTAAAGTAACACCCAGCGAGATACCAAACCCCGGAATCACGCTTCTGGATTTTTTTCGTTTCATACAACTTACTCCTCTCTGCCGTTATGCAGACTCTCAAAACATGCTTCGCCGTCCCGTTTGCTCCCCCGGCATTCTTTTTTACTGCTCGTAGATCTGGTCAAAATACGCGCCGTCCGCAAAATGCTTCTCTCTTGCTTCCGCCCAGCCTCCAAAATGCTCGATATTAGTCAGCTCAATCTGATCGTTGATCCACTTGCCGTCCTCCGGAATACCTGTGATCGTGTTTCCATCATATTCCGTGACATACTCGTCATAGATGGACTCGGTGCTCGGTCTGTAATAATTCTGCGCCTCGATCTCCTGGGCCTCATCCGAGTAGAGATAGTTCAGATACTCCTGGGCGATTTCCTCTGTCCCGTGCTTTTTCGCAACTTCATCGACTACCGCAACCGTAGGCTGGCACAGAATTGAGACGGACGGCACTACAATTTCATATTCTCCCGGATGTTCTTCCAGAGAGAGGAACGCCTCGTTCTCCCAGGCAAGGAGCACATCGCCCTGGCCGTTCTCAACAAAGGAGGTCGTCGCGCCTCTCGCTCCGGAATCCAGAACAACGACATTTCCATAAAGCGTGCGGATCGACTCGAGAATTTCCTCCTCGCTCTGCCCCTGCTGCTCGAAATAATACCACGCGGCAAGATAGTTCCACATTGCGCCGCCGGATGTCTTCGGATTCGGTGTGATCACACCCACATCGTCACGGATCAGGTCATTCCAGTCCAGGATGTTCTTCGGATTTCCCGATCTTACCAGAAAGACAATCGTTGACGTATACGGCGAACTGTCAAGCGGAAATTCTGATGTGAAACCCTCGTCGATCAGTCCCGCGTCGGCAACCACCTGAACATCTCCTTCCAGAGCCAGTGTGACGACATCCGCCTCCAGGCCGTTCGCGACTTCCAGCGCCTGCTTGCCGGATCCGCCATGCGACTGCACGACCTCCACCTTCTGACCGGTCGTCTCTTCATAATGTTTGGTAAAAATTTCATTGTAAGCGGCGTACAGTTCTCTTGTCGGATCGTAGGAAACATTGGTAAACTCAATAGTCTCCTCTGCATAAGCAGGCAGCGACCCGGCCGCCAGTGTCAAAGCCAGAACCAGAGATGTTATTTTCACTGCTTTATTTTTCATTTTTTTGATCTCCTTTCTTTCATGTCAGGCCTGCTGATTTTCTCTGCCTGACAGGGTACCTCTCTCATTGCTTTCCTGTGAACAAGGGCGTTGACAGATATCTGTCTCCGGAATCCGGGAGAAGGACGACAATGGTCTTCCCCTGGTTTTCCTTTCGCGCGGCAAGTATTTTTGCTGCTTTCAAAGCAGCTCCTGAGGAAATGCCGACGAGAATCCCTTCTGTGACGGCGAATTTTCTTCCTTCCTCAAAAGCATCCTCATTTTCAACGGTAATCACTTCGTCATAAACCGAAGTATTCAAAACCTCCGGGACAAAGCCGGCCCCGATTCCCTGAATCTTGTGAGACCCGGCTGTTCCTCTGGACAAAACCGGACTTGACGCCGGCTCCACCGCCACAACCTGAACGGATTTCTTTTTCTCCTTCAGATATTCTCCGACGCCGGTGATCGTCCCTCCGGTTCCTACACCGGCCACAAAAATATCGACTTCTCCATCCGTCTGCTTCCAGATTTCCGGTCCGGTCGTCTCTTTGTGTGTCTGCGGGTTTGACGGATTTTCAAACTGTCCGAGAATAATGGAACCTTTGATCTCCTCTTTTAATTCTTTTGCCTTCTCGATCGCTCCCTTCATTCCCCTGGAACCCTCTGTCAGCACAAGCCTGGCTCCATACGCCTTCAGAAGATTCCTCCTCTCAATGCTCATCGTTTCCGGAAGCGTGAAAATTGCCTGGTATCCTTTTGCGGCCGCGACGGCCGCCAGCCCGATTCCGGTATTCCCGCTCGTCGGTTCTATAATTGTGGCTCCTGGCACAAGTTCTCCCTTTTTCTCAGCGTCCTCGATCATGGAAAGAGCAATTCTGTCCTTTACAGATCCGGCCGGATTCAGATACTCAAGCTTTGCAAGCAGGCTGACGCCTGTAATGTTTTCTTTCCTGCTGTAACGGGAAAGCCGAAGCATCGGAGTGTTTCCGATCAGTTCCAATGCGCTTTCTCTGATTTCTGCCATTCTTGTCTGCCTCCCTTCTTCCTTTCCATCCCCGGAAACGATCTGTGTGGGAAACCCGGTCGCCTCCGTTGATAGTCCGCATTATACATGGGTTTTATAGGTTTTGTCTAATACCTCATCTCAATAGCGAGTTATAGCCTGAGGCTATAGGGTGCGCAGATACTCCCGTATTTTTTCGATGTACAAACTTCCTATGCTGCTTAAAACTGTATTGTTTTTTGTGATATATCCGATTTCCATTCCGCTGTTTTCTTTCACGGAATCCGGATCCAGCGGAACCGTACGAAAATCGCTTCCATTCAGCTCCTCACAGATGATGCCGGAGCAGAGCGTATAGCCATTGAGCCCGATCATCAGATTAAGCATTGTTGCGCGGTCGCTCGCCTTGATCGTCCGCGGGTACTCTTCCGTACTCAGTATCTCTTCCGCATAATAAAACGAGGCGGCATCTCCCTGCTCAAACGACAGGCAGGGGTAACTCTCAAGTTCCTCAAAGCGGATCTTCCTGTTTTGGGCCAGCGGATGCCCGGACCAGAGATAAACATAAGGCTCGCAGTCGATCAGATGATGAAACTTAAGTCCGGCGCTTCGAAGCAGCTTGCTGATCGCAGAGCGGTTGAAATCACTCAGATATAAAATTCCCGTCTCGCTGCGCAGACCCGCGACATCCGCAATCACATCCTTTGTCTGCGTCTCTCGGATGGCAAACTCATATCTGGACGTATCAAATTCCTTCACCAGCTCCACAAACGCCTTCACAGCAAAAGAATAATGCTGAGTGGAAACACTGAATTTTTTCTTCCGGTTTTTGGATTTTCCCAGATATTCCTGCAGTTCTTTGTACTGATTGTTCACCTGCCTGGCATGAAGAATGAAATCCGCTCCCTCCGGCGTAAGGGTCACACCTCTTCCGCTCCTGTGAAAAACCGCAAACCCAATCTCCTTTTCCAGTTCCTGTATGGAGCTGGTCAGAGACGGCTGCGAGATATACAATGATTCCGACGCTTTGTTGATCGATCCCGCTTCCGCGATAGTTATGGCATAATTCAGCTGCTGTATTGTCATAAAGAGCCTCCCCGCGCGCAAAAAGAATCCTGCCGCACAGGATTCTTCGCTAAAATTTTTCGCTTTATAGCCTATATATTCTATGTTTTTAGTCGGTATTATAGGCAAAAATCGTGTTTTTGTCAATCTATTGTGAAAAATTGTTTTCTGCTTCCCATTTTCAAATGAGAAGAGTATAATAGGGCCAGCATCAAACTGCTTTTCATCTTTGGTGATATCCGCAATGCAGGCATGAAAGTCTGTAGGTAAAATATGGACTTTGTTATTGAATTCCTGGATCCAAAGGAGGCATGATTCCTATGAATTCAACCAGAAGAAGAATAAAGGGAAAGCCGGATCTCATGCGTCTTCTTGACACATTTGACCTGCTTGTTTCCTTCGACAGTCCCTCGTATGGGGAACGCAAAATCTGTAATTTTCTGAAATACAGACTGTCCTCCCTGGGCGTTAAAGTGGAGGAAAGCGCGATTGTGCAGAAACCGGAAAGTACCCCGCTGGAAGTTTTCCAGGCCGGAAAACAAATGCCGGAGAATTTTCAGAGAAAAGAAGCTCCGGCAGAAACTATCTTCGACGAGAATGCCTCACAGCAAGACGGCTGCGGAAATCTTTACGGCTATCTTCCGGGAACGCTTGATCTGCCGCCGCTGCTTCTGTCCGCGCATATGGACACAGTAGAACCCTCCAGAAATAAAGAGATAGTATTCCAGGCTGCCGGCCGCATCACTTCCGCCGGAAATTCGGTTCTTGGGGCAGACGACTGCGCGGGCCTTGCGTCGATCATCGAAGCGCTGACTGTCATCTCCGAAAACCATATTCCCCACAGACCTGTGGAAATTCTGTTCACCGCCGCTGAAGAACCTTACTGCGCGGGCACCGGACAGTTTGACTTCTCAAAGATACGCTCAAAAGAAGCGTATGTCTTTGATCTGGCGGGCCCGGTGGGCGGCGCGGCATACCAGGCTCCCACAATTATTTCCTTTACCATCCGCTTTTGCGGCCGTTCGGCTCACGCCGGATTTGAACCGGAAAACGGGATTCACGCTGTAAAGGCCGCGGCGCTGGCGGTTGCACGGATTCCCTGCGGATATGTCGGAAGTGTCCTCAGGGAAAACATTACACTGCAAAGTTCTGCAGGGGCAGAAAAATCAGATTCCTCAACCATCAACATCGGAACAATTTCGGGCGGCACAGCCGATAACATTGTTCCTGATGCCTGTACCGTTTCCGGAGAAATCCGCAGCTATTCCGACGCAGAGGCGCAGGGATGGCTGAAAGAAATCACCACAATCGCAAAGCAATGCGCAGAGAGTATGGGAGCTTCTGCCGAAGTGCGGCATACCACTCATTTTCACGCATACTGTACGGATCTCTCGCACTCGGTCGTCAAACGCTTCGAGTCCGCCTGCGAACAGCTGAAACTTCCGATAAACCTGTGTCAGACGTTCGGCGGCAGCGACAACAACCATCTGGCGTATCATGGAATCGCCGGACTCGTTGTGGCAACGGCCATGAACAACTGCCATTCCTGCGAAGAGTATACCACGATAGACGAGCTGGACCGCGCCGCAAATCTGGCGCTGGCGCTGATCCTGTCATAAAGGCC
>CANQAR010000217.1 GCA_947588845.1 uncultured Lachnospiraceae bacterium | reverse complement strand
GTTCGGGGGATGCGGGGGCCTGCTGCTTGGGATGGACGACCTGTTTGAGCGGGTGGGATACCCGCAGGCATTCCAGGCGAGGCGTACATTTGAAGGCCCGCAGAAGCTGAGGGGGAGCATCCGGATACCGGCGCGGATCCTGGAGGACGAGGAGATCGGGAAGCAGAAAGGAAGTTTCCGGACATTCGACATCATCGTACAGAGCCGGAGGCAGAGCGGGTGGCAGGGCCTGCTGATGGATCCCGGGAGGACACACGCGAGGAAGTTCCGGAGCGAGATGGAGCTGCTGCATTATATCTGCAGCGACCTGGAAGGGTTCCGCGTGCCGCATGGGCCGGAGGAAGGCTTTGCATGCGGGAAGCAGGAATATGGAAGTTCAGGAACGGCCGGGGAGAGCCTGCCGGGAGATTCCCCCGCAGGGACAGGAACGGCCGTGACAGCTGGCCGGGGGATTCCCCGCGGAGACAGGAACAGACGGACAGAATGCCACATAAAATAAAGAATCCATGACAGAAAAAACAACGGTACGGTGCGGGACACCCGCGGAACCGGGAGGTTTTTATGACAGATAAGGAATTAAAAAAGCTGAGCAGGGCAGAGCTGCTGGAGATGCTCCTGATCCAGAGCAGGGAGAAGCAGCATCTGGAGGAGGAGCTTCAGGAAGTGAAAGGGAAGCTCGAGGAAAAGGAAATCAGGATCGCGGAGGCGGGTTCAATCGCGGAGGCGGCGCTGAGACTCAGCGGCGTGTTCGAGGCGGCGCAGAAGGCGGCAGACCAGTACCTGGAGAATGTGAAGCGCGCGGCGGAAGGAAATCCGGAGCCGTGAGCGGGGAAACCCGGAGAAAGCAGTACGGTTCATTTCCCAGCGCGCCGGGGCCGGAGGCAGCGGCCTGCAGTGCGGAAAACCCTCTGCCGGGGGCCTTCCGCATATCCGGGCATACCGGGCAGGGGGGATGATTCCCGCCTCTTCAGGCAGGGGGGCAGTAAGTTTGTGCCGGTGCCGGGGGCCAGCCCTCGGGATTTCCGGACGGAACGTCAGAAACCAGCATGAACCCGGCGGGGTGTGAACTGTAACGGAGGCAGGATCCATGAGCAGGAAGAAGAGAAGGAAAAAAGCGGTGGTGATCCCGGAGATTCCGGAGATCGAGCGGGAGCTGAAGCGGGAGCGGTACAAACGCAGGTACCGGAGCACGCTGCGCAGCACAGTGTATTCGCTGGTTGTGGTCGCGGCAGTGGCCATCCTGGTGGCGACGCTGTGGATGCCGGTGCTCCAGATCTACGGTACCTCGATGACGCCGACGGTTGAGAGCGGAGACATCCTCGTCTCCCTGAAGGGGAGCGAGTTCAATCCCGGGGATATCATCGCATTCTACTACAACAACAAGATCCTGGTGAAGCGTGTGATCGCGGGGCCGGGGGACTGGGTGAACATCGATGAGGAAGGGAACGTGTTCGTCAACGGGGAGCCGCTGGATGAGCCGTACCTGGAAGAGAAGGCGCTTGGAGAGTGCGACATTACGCTGCCGTACCAGGTGCCGGAATCGAGGATCTTCGTGATGGGGGACCACCGGAGCGTGTCGGTGGACTCGCGGAGCACGTCGATCGGGTGCGTGGCGGAGGAACAGATTGTAGGAAAGCTGGTCATGAGACTGTGGCCGCTGGAGAAGATAGGGAAGCCGGAATAAGAAGGCACCCATGGAGCCGAAACGGGGAGGAGGAACAGCAGTGGAGAACATATTCACACGGGCGGCAAGGTTTTTAAGAGAGCAGAGGCTGGGCAGACGCTGGAGGAACATCGTGGGCGTGCTGGCAGCGCTGGTCGTATTCTGCACGACATACGCGCTGATCCTGCCTGCCATGACGGCGGAGCGCCAGACAATATGCGGGATGGAAGAACACACGCATACGGAAGAATGTTTTGAGAACGGCGTGCAGATATGCGGAAAAGAAGAGCATGTCCACACGGAGGACTGCTACGCCAAAGGAAAGGGAATTACGGTCGGCGTGATCATGGGCCCGCAGGGGAACAGTGTGGCAGATGTTCCTTCAGAGCCCGGGAATGAAGAGGAACCCTCCGGCGGGGAGCTGGAAGTTGACCTGTCGGGAGACGGCACGGCAGCGCCGGAAGAAGGGGCGCAGCTGACACCGGAGCAGCAGGAGCAGGAAGCACAGGCCCTGGAAGCGCAGAGGCAGGAGGAACAAAACCAACTTAACCAGAGACTTGCGGAAGTTACTCTGACAGGAACCTGGGCGGACGACGTCGTGACGGCAGCGAAAGCCCACGCGGGATGCCAGGAAGACGGGCGCGGTTTGATCGACGCGGCGCTTCAGTTCAGCGGGGTGGAAGGAATTCCGCAGGCCTCGGACGGGGCGGGCGGCTACACCGGCTACGCAGACTGGGTGGCGCAGATCCGGGCGGCAGGCCGCTACAAAGATTCCTCAAAGATCCCGAAGGAAGGGGACGTGGTGTTCCTGGACCAGGACGCGGACTCCGGGACGCTGGGATATGAGGACGACAGAATTGACCATGCAGGGATTGTGGTCAGAGTAGAGACAGAGAAGACAACCGTGGAGGCGACAGGCGAGAAGATTAAGATGCTGAAGTCCATCATGGTGCTGACGGACAACGCGGAGGGAAGGATCGAATCCTTCTACTACAGCATGGAGGACCCGGCGAACATGAACCGGATCGCTGGGTACGCAAGGATTCCGAAGAACCCGTCGCAGGGAGAAGCGGAAGATCCGGATGAAGAGAATCATACAGGAGGGGCGCCGGAACAGGAGACAGTCCCGGCGGAGACAGAGCAGCAGACGGAGGCCATGACAGAGGACCAGACGGACGCACAGCAGATGGAAGTGATGACGGAAAGTCAGACCGGAGAACAGCCGGAGATGGCAGAAGGCCAGACTGATGTACAGCAGTCAGAAGCGATGACAGAGGGTCAGACCGGAGAGCAATCAGAGATGGCAGAAGGTCAGACGGAGGCACAGCAGCCGGAAGCGATGACGGAGGGTCAGACCGGAGAGCAGCTGGAGACGGCAGAAGGTCAGACGGATGCGCAGCAGCCGGAAACAGCGGTGGAGGATTCGGAGAACGGTTTGGAGACATCCGCGGAGATGACTCTGGACGAAACAGAGGAAGAAACAGACGAAGAGACAGAAACCGGAACAGAGAATGTTGCGGAAGAATCCGGGACAGACAACGAAAATCTCGCGGAGACATCTGAGCCGGATGACGGAAATAATATAGAAGAAACGGAAACTGACGCGGAGAATGTTACAGAAACATCAAGAGCAGATACAGAAACCGAAGGAATAACGGAAGAGGCGGAAACGGAAACCGACACGGAAATGTCAACGGATGAAGATATGGAAACAGAGACTGATACGGAAATGTCAACAGACAGCGACACGGAATCCGAACTTCAGGAACCGGAGACAGAGACAGATACCGAGATCCTTGCGGAAGAGGAAGAAACAGAAACCGATACAGACACGGAAGGTTTCACGGAAGAGCCGGAAGCGGATACGGAAACAGAAATGTCAACAAATGATGGCACGGAAACGGAAACAGACACAGAAATATCAACAGACAGCGACATAGAAGCTGAAACAGGCGACTGGGACTGGAGCTGGGAAGACCTCGAAGATGAGACCGGAACAGAATCTGAGACAGACGGCTGGGACTGGAGCGAGGAAGACCTCGAGGATGAGACTGGAACAGAAGCCGAAACGGGTGATTGGGACTGGAGCGAGGAAGACCTTGAAGATGAGACTGGAACGGAAGGCGAAACAGACGGCTGGGACTGGAGCGGGGAAGACCTCGAGGATGAAACCGGAACGGAAACTGAGACAGGCGACTGGGACTGGAGCGGGGAAGACCTCGAGGATGAAACCGAAACCGAGTGGGATGAATGGGATCATCTGGAAGCCGAGACTGAGACAGAAGCGGTCGGAGGCGACCCGGAGGCGGATCTTGAGACCAGTGAAGACTGGGAGGCGAGCGTGGCAGACGCAGAGCTGACCGGTGTCTGGGGAGACGACCTGACTGTGATCGCCGAGACACAGATCGGCGTAAGAGAAAGCACGGCAAACTTCACGCTCAACGAAAACGGAGAGCAGAAAGGTATCACAAGATACGGCCAGTGGTACGGAGAACCGTACGGAGACTGGGACGCGATGTTTGTCTCCTTCTGCCTGAACTACGCGGAAGTGCCGCACAACTCCGTACCGAGAGCGGGAAGCTGCGGAACACTCGCCGGAATGCTGCAGACGTACGGTCTGTATGAGAATCCGGCAGAGTACGAAGCCTCAAGGGGCGACCTGGTATTCCTGGATACAGACGCGGACGGAACGGCAGACCATGTGGGAATCCTGGAGGAAGTGACAGAGACCGGAGTCGGCGGAATCAGCGTCATCGCCGGTGACATGGAAGACGAAGTGAAGAGTACCGTCTATGCAAAGGGAGACGCGGCGGTTGTCGGATACGGCAGGCTGCCTCAGAAGCCGGCGCAGAAGCTGGAGAAGAAGGAATTCAACGACGGCGAGGTAAGAATCATTGCCGAATACCCGGCGGAAGCGATGATCCCGGAAAACGCGCACCTGATTGCGTCAGAAATCCCGCAGGACGACGAGCGGTATAAAGAGCATTATGAGACCGTGCAGAAGATGGTCAGCGAGGAATCTGCGGAACCGGAGGAAGAGACGGCAGGAGAGGAAAGAATCTCCGCAGTATCCAATGAGGATGAAATGTCCGTGGCGGACGGAACCGAAGCCGCATCTGAAGAGCCGGAAACCGAAGGAGAACTGTATATCCGTATCTACAATATCGGTTTCTATGTGGATGAACAGGAAATCGAGCCGCAGGCGGAAGTGAAGATCAGCATTGAGTTCCTCAAAGATCCGGGCTTTATGTCAGGGGCAAACAAGGTCATTCATATGGAAGACGGAAAAGAGCCGGAAGCCCTGGATGTGACAAATACGGAAGAGGAAGTGTCCGGGCAGCAGGGACAGCAGATGGTCAATAAGATTGAGTTCTCGACAAAGACATTCTGACGCCGGGGACGGGCAGAAAAGCAGAGGAAAATAGTGTTTGCAGAGAAAAAATGCAGTGTATACAACGGCGGGCAGCGAAGCCG
>CANQAR010000216.1 GCA_947588845.1 uncultured Lachnospiraceae bacterium | reverse complement strand
TGCCTTGAGTGAAAGGGCAGGAGGCTGAAGCGGGAGCGGAAGCAGAAAACAGGACGGATGTGATCTGGAGGAAGCTGAGGAAGTGGAATCCAGATACATCCCATGCAGTAGCAGAGAAGAGCCGGAAGGATGTGATCTGACGGGAGCTGAGGAAGTGAAAACCGGATTCATCCGTGAGGAAAAGGAGAAGACCCGGCGAGATATGCTCCGATCCGTTGGAAGCCGGATATCTGAGACGGCTGAGCCGGAGAAAGTCAGCATCTGATGTGAAAAGACTGGAAGCTGAAGCAGAACCGGAAGCGGAAAACAGAACGAATGTGATCTGGAGGAAGCTGTGAAAAGAGAAGTCTTCTCAGGAAAGGACGAAGGAAGATAAGGAGAATGAACAGCAAAGTTTGATGAAAACGGACGCCGCCAGGGGCAGGCCTGTCCCGGAGGACACCCAGTTCCCAGCGGCGTTATTAAATGTCTTAGTATGCAGGGCGGGCTGCCGGCGGCAGGCCTCCTGCATGGAAAATGAAGAGAGAAAACATGTGATTCGTGACACAGAATGAGAAACAAAAAGCCGGAAGCCGGAAGCGGCCAGCCGACGGGGACAGGAGAAAAAATTATACCGGGCAGGCTGCAAAAAAAGGAAGACCTGAGAGAAACCGGAAAGATCCTGGGAAAGGTTTAAGGGAGGTGGCATGATGAAATTCATAAGACAGAAGGATGCCGCAGGGCGTATGCCGGAAAGGGGAAAGAGAAAAGGTTCTTTGCGGGGAATCCCGGGCCTTGCGCTGGTGCTGGCACTTGGCGTGGTCCTTGCGGCAGGAGGAATGGGGACGCGGACGTATGCGTTTGAAGCGCCTGGTATAGAAGACAACGGAGAGTTCGTTACCTTTCCAAGTACCTCTGGGAAGGAGAAAGAGACAGAAACGACGGGAGGAAACAACTGGACGTCCGAGCTGGAAGGAGGGACGACGATTGCCATCCTGTCAGACGGAAAGCCGATGACAATCGCCGCCAGTCACAAGAGAAAAGACCTTACAGACCTTTTAACAGCGCTTACCATAAAAGATAAGGATGGAAATGAAATACCTAATACAGGCGGTACTCTTTACGTAGGGGAAGAGTATGATATCCACCTGGAATTCAAGGAAGGAGGCGCCCAGGGACTGCAGTTTGATGCAGAATCCGGGGAACTGTACTACCAGATTCCCGACAGCTTTAAAGTCACACCGCAGACAAATACGCCGCTGACGGTTATCATTGACGGGGACCCAGTCGATATTGGAACCTACTCGATCGATGAGAGCGGCAAGCTCACTGTAAAGCTCAATGATGTTGGAAAGACAAAGCTGGAGGAATCGACTGATATCAGTGTGGCTTTTGACATGAAAGCTACGGCCCAGGCTACTGAGGGAGGCGGCGACGGCAGTGTCCACTTTGGCGGCGTGGGAAAAGATTTTAACTTTCAGATAACGGATCAGCCCCGAGTCAGCGTGGATAAAGTGGGTGAGTACACGGAGAACAAGCCAGAAGAGGAAGGAGAGATGGCAACCGGCGGGACGCTGGAGTACACCGTGACGACTAAGGTGGAGCATGGAGAGGTCGAAAATGTGGTGATTACCGACGAACTCACGCCCCCGAATACTACCGACGCATTTGAGCTGGAGATGGTAGAAACGGCGGATGGCAGGCCCGCCGTGACGGTCAAGATCAGACATAAGAAGGACGATGGTACATATGAGGAAGAATATATAACACTGGGATCGGATGATTATGATCTGGAAGAGGTTCCAGATCCCGGGAATCCAGGGAAAAAGACTTTCAAGGTCAAGCTCAAGGGCGGGTATGCGAAATTGGAAGAGGGCGATGAGCTGTGCGTCACCTACAACTATAAAGTAGATTACGTGCCGGGGTCCACAGGTCAGTTCTGGGGAAACGTGTTGAATACAGCAACTGCCACTGGAGACATGAAGATAAAGGATGCTGCCAACCCGGATGGATATACGAAAGGTACCTTTGAAGAGAAGCAAAAAAGCAACGTGGAGATCCGGATAACGCCTCCCGGCCACGGTATAGTGTGCAAGGACCAGGACTATTCTGAAGCAGAAAAGAAGATGCACTATACCCTTTACACGGTGGTACCGGCGACGGAAGAGGGTATGGAATGGAATCCGCTCTTTATCTATGACGATATGGTTGTGGAATACAATGGCAAGCGCTGGTATCTTCCGGAGTTTAAGACGGATGACAGCCGCAGGGTACAGAATCTGGAGGTCAGAGCCGTAGATGTGGAGAATTGGTTTGATGATTGGAATGATACCACCAGCGGCTCCGAAAAGATCGAGGATCTTGAGGCACTCAGAGAAAAGGCGAAGTTGTTGACAGGATATGATTTTTACAATCTGGGAGATGACTATAAGCCTGAAATTTTAGAGAATTACGTCTATCGTTATGGGGATAAAAATCTGGTTATCATTTTCGGCGAGGAAAAGGACAAACTGAACGATAGCAATTATGGAAAGTGGGGCCATTGGGACCATGGTACGGACCGGCTGATCATCACAGACTACGATCTGGATATGTCTGATATGTCCGGGGACGGCCTAATAACACTTGTCAATATGGATGATTCGAACGATAAATTGACCTTGAAACCGAGTGAAGTACTGCTGGCGGGCATCAAGAACATTGTTGATCTGTACTATGGCAGATATAGCGCAGGATACTCGGTGTTTTTCAACAATGCAGACAGAATGAACAAAAAAGGAGTGCTGGATAAGAACAACAACACGATCAAGTACACTGTCACCATGAATGCAACGGACAGCACGGTCAACAAGTATTTCCGGGATGTGAAATCTGACGTGCTTACAAACAACAATCACTGGAACGGAGATTGGTATTCTTATACTATGCAGGCGGTGTTTTATGACGTACTGCCTGACGGCTGGGAATATGTGCCCGGCACCCTGGCGGTGACTGCACGCGGTAAGTACGACAACGAACAATACTTTCCATTCGATGCCGAACGTTATAACTATCGCCCCGAATCTCAGGAAGAAGGAAAGATTATCGCGCCGCTGGTTTACTTCTTCAATGAAGAAGGAACCGGAAACAACAATGAAAATCATGAGCTGTTCAACACGTTCAACGATGAGCTGGTGCAGCTGACCTTCACTTACACGCTGAAGGCTACCGACGAATGGCTGAAGAAAAACGCCAACATCAAAGACGACATTCAGGTTCACAATAAGGCCGAGATTAAGGACAAAGATAATCCACATTGGGATGCGGAGGCGGACGTCCCGTATTTCCCTGCACAGTTGACCAAACAGGCGGAGCAGGTTCAGGTTACAGAGGGTGAAGGAGAAGATGCGGTCACCTACAACACCAACCTGTTGAAGTTTACGCTGCAGGTTAACCCGGAGGGTATAAGATATGTCCAGGATGGTCAGACAGAACCGCAGTCTTATCTGATCGTAACGGATATCAGCCAGAATATGGAAATCCAGATGGACAGCATCCAAGTGACGTTTGCCTCCGGAGAGAATGCGGGAACAAAACTGAATGAGGGTAAAAAGGATTATAAACAGGAAGAACTTTCAGAGCTTGAGTCAACCTGGCCAGGGGATGAGTGGGGAATGCTTGTGCCGCAGGAGGCAGGCCATTTCAGCCTCATAGTCCCCAATGGGGTGCCCCTGACGGTCACATATGAAGCGCTGATCCCAGAATTGGGAGAGGATGTGCATGTATCCAACGAGGCCAACATTGAGGGTATAGAAAGATCAAAAACCGGTTATGGGGGCTCTCTGTTGATACACAAGACCCAGGCCAGCGGTAAAGGAAGTACGAGTAAAATCTCCATAAAAAAGGTTGATAAAAATGACAGCAGCAAAAAGCTGGAGGGAGCGGAATTCAGGTTTTACATCATTGTGAAAGAAGAGGGTTCATCGCTGACCCCTAACAAGGACGTAACGATAGATGGTAAAACATATCACTGCTACACGGATGATAGTTGGAATTTCACAACTGGAGATGGCGGTAAATACGAAATCATAGGATGGAATCTGGAGAAGGGTAACTATTATATTCTGGAAGAAACAAAAGCGCCGGATGGCTATGAACTGGAAAAGCCTGTCTTATTCTATTTTGGCCCTGAAAATGAGATAGATAAGACAAAGTATCCAGATGCAGTATATGTCCTGCCGGGCAGCACAACCTCTCTGGAAATAGCCGATCCTCCCATTACTTATGAACTGCCGGAAACCGGCGGCTTTGGCACGGCTTGGCTGTACCTGCTGGGCAGTGTGTTCATCCTTGCGGGCGGAGCGTTCCTGCTGAATGACAGGCGTCTGGCGCACAGGAGAACAGGCCGGTGACGGATGTTTTTTCGGAAAGAAGAAGAGTGAAAGAGTTGAAAAAGTAACAAGTTGAAAGTGTATTTGTAAGAATGCGGCGGATCTGCCCAGGCAGATCCGCCGTGTCGTTTCAGAAGATGATGTAATCGGCTTTTATTCATGGTGCTGTCCTGTCTGGACGGAAGAGGTAGCTTTCGGATTGGCTGTCCGGTGATTCCTGTCTTCCGGTTCGCCTCCTTTCCTTTCATGTGTCTTCGAATGCAGGCCATGAACTGCGCATATTCTTCAAGCTTCCGCATTTCTCCATCAGTTCCCGGTTCTTCCCGCAGCTGATGTTCAGCACCAGGGCGGTACACTCCAGAGCAGGCGCTCCGGGCGTGGTCAGGGAAGGGATGAGACTGTCACTGTTTGTGAAACCAGTACAATTTTCAGTCAGCCTCTGTCAGCTTCTCGCGCAGTTTCCGGAATTCTTCCCTTAGTCGGAAGAGTTCGTGTTCCGCGGTGTCGGCGCGGTTTTTCTCAGCATCGGCGCGGTTTTTCTCAGCATCGGCGCGATTCTTCTCAGCGTTTGCGTGAGTTTCTGCTGTATCCGCCCGGTTTTTCTCCGTGTCCGCGCGGTTCCTCTCCCGGAGTGTGTTGATTTTCTCGCTCTCGATTCCCTGCTCGATTCCCTGCTTTATTCCATCCTGGAATCCATCATTGTAGCTGTCTTCCTTCTCGATCTTTAGGTGCCGCTCCGCATCGTATTCCCAAAAGCTCATTGCCACTACCTCCGCCCGGTTCTTTATCAGGATATCTTTCAGGATCCCTTT
>CANQAR010000215.1 GCA_947588845.1 uncultured Lachnospiraceae bacterium | reverse complement strand
GGACAGCCTCCGGAGCAGTTCAGCCCTTTCAGGAAAGCTTCCGGCTCTGTCCGTTTCAGCTAAACTTAATGACATTGAGGTGTGAACTGTAACGAAAAACCGTCTCCTGCTCGCTTGTTTACCGGTTGAAAGAAAAGGAATTTAATGGTATACTGAGCAGGTATCTCTGTAAAAGCAGAAAAATCTAGCAGACTGTACGGTGCAGTCTGAAATTAAGGGAGACTGAGCATATGGAACAGTATAAACAGGAGTTTATCGAGTTTATGGTAGACTGCCAGGTTCTGAAATTTGGAGATTTTGTCACAAAGAGCGGGAGGAAGACGCCGTTTTTCGTGAATACCGGTTTTTACAGAACCGGGGAACAGCTTCGCAGGCTTGGCACGTATTATGCAAAGGCGATTCATGACAAATTCGGACTGGATTTTGACGTCCTTTTCGGACCGGCTTACAAGGGCATTCCGCTGACTGTGGCGGCCACCATGGCGATCAGTGAGCTCTATGGGAAGGAAATCCGCTACTGCTCGAACCGCAAGGAGGTCAAGGATCACGGCGACAAGGGGATTCTGCTCGGAAGTCCGCTTGCGGACGGCGACCGGGTTGTGATCATTGAAGATGTCACCACGGCAGGGACGTCCATTCAGGAGACGCTTCCGATTATCCGCGCGCAGGGAAAGGTGGAGACGCTCGGTCTGGTTGTCTCTGTCGACCGCATGGAACGCGGACAGGGAGAGAAGAGCGCTCTGCAGGAGATCGCGGAGACGTACGGCATGAAGACGACGGCGATTGTCACCATGGCGGAAGTGGTTGAGCATCTGTACGGCAGAGAGTATAAAGGAAAGGTTATCATCGATGATGAAATGAAAACCGCGATTGAGCGGTATTATGAGCAGTACGGGGCAAAATAGAAACGGAGTGCATTTTTGGAGGTATTGGAATGAGTGAAAAGACGTACAAATCAATCAGGAACACGGCAGTCAGCAATCTTGTGATGGGGATCCTCGCGCTGCTGTCAGGGATTGTGATGGGAGTACTGCTGATCATCAGCGGTGCGAAACTCCTGCGGAACAAAAGCAGCCTTATGATCTGACCGGTTTTCCGGAAAATTTTCGGAATCCGGATGACGTATAATTCACGCGGGACAGCATCTGGCCGGCAGGATTAATACAACGCTGCATTAATTTTGGAGTGACAGGTATATATGGGAGGACAGGCGTATGGCAAAACAGCCGGTTTACTCTTTTACGGAGGAAAACCATTCGCATAACGGGATCATAGCGACGCTTCTGGGAGGAGGGTCTCTGGTGACGCTTCTGGCGCTGGTGCTGGTCTCGGTTTTTATGAAAGGGGAGGCTCCTTACTGGAGCGGAGCATTCGGCTTTATGGGGATCGCAATGTCCGTCTGCGGACTTTCCTATGGTTTTACGAGCTTTCACGATGACTGTAAATATGGATTTTTCTGTAAGTTCGGAACACTGCTGAGCGCCGCCGCGATTGCGGTATGGTTTTTTGTCGTGTGTATCGGACTTGCAGGCTGACAGACTAAACAGGAAAACGGGAAAGGAAGATTTTTTATGGAACAGACAATGGCTGGCAACGACAGCCTGAAGGAGCGCCACAGTCTTGCTGTGGAGCGGATTCGCCAGATCGGCATGGAGGAGACCGTAAAGGGAGCCTGCCGCGATTATTTCAGAACCGTGGCAAGCTTCCTTCTTTTGACGGAGGAGCTCTGGGATACGGTGGAGAGCGGGAAGCTTGACGCATACAGCCTGGAACAGCACAGGGAGCTGAATACCAGACTGTATGAGGATATTCTGCCGCAGAATTATGGGCACAGCTACGGCAATCCGGCCTATGCGGTGGAAAAGCTTGGGGAGGTGTACGGAAAAATCCTGAGCTTTTTGTATACGGAGCTGAGAGGACTGATCGTCTACGCGTTTGAGCAGAGGCTTGAGGAGATGGTCGTCCATCTGGAGCTTTTCATTGAGATTTACAACTGCTTTGAGCAGCAGGAAGCTCCGGAATACCGGGAAATTCAGCAGATCGTTTACTGGTTTGTGAGCGATTACAGTGAACTGTTTGCCGCGCGCCGGGTTCGCGAGTCGGTGGATCCGTTTCTGGACTTTGCGGTGCGGATCATTATGGATTCTGATCTTACAGATCTGAGATATCTCTACCGGTACGGGGAATATGTCTCGGAGAACGAGATTAAGATGGCGCAGTTCATGAATACTCTGACGGAAGAAGAAATCTGCGCGATGGCGGATACCTGTACGGAAGGTTTCCGGATTGGATTTATCGTTGACGGGAAGGATCTCTCGATCAAAAATACAGTCAATATCCGCTATCAGCTCGGCTTTGAGCGGATGGTGCGCAGGATGATTCAGAATTTTGAGAAGATGGGGCTTTCCCCTGTGATCTACCGCTACGCGGTGAGCACGGTAAACAAGAAGCAGCATATGCGTATCGGCTATACGGGAGCGGTTCCGAACAAGCAGTTTGATTATGATCACAAAGCGGATCGGGCCATTTATTTTGACAAAAAGTTTATGGAACGGAAGCTTGGCGTCATGCGGACCGCTTACGAGGAGTACAAAAAGCTGGCGAACAAGCACGCGGGGCCGGCTGTCGTGGAGGTTTTCGGGGAAATTCCGTTTATTCCGGAGACAAAGAAGGAAGCGTACCGCCTTTCCGAGAAACAGCAGCAGCTCTCCGTCGCGATGGACAGCGAAGTGACGCAGCTTACAAATCAGTATATTATCGGAAAAGAACGTGGTTTTACGGTCATCGCGTTCCCGGTTCCGGAGATCGGGCCGGATTTCGAATCGATCTTCCGCGATACGATCCGGATCAATACGCTGGATTATCAGCTGTATCAGAGGATCCAGCAGACGATCATCAACACACTGGATACGGGTGTGGCGGCGCATATCAAAGGCTGCGGCGTGAACCGGACGGATCTTACCGTCGCGTTTGCCGCGCTGGAGGATGGGACGAAGCAGTCTCTGTTTGAAAACTGCGTCGCGGATGTCAATATCCCGGTAGGCGAGGTGTTTACGTCGCCGCGCCTGAAAGGGACGAACGGCGTTCTCCATGTGAGTCAGGTTTATCTCGGGGAGCTGAACTACCAGGATCTTGCGTTGACCTTTACCGACGGTATGGTGACGGACTACAGCTGCGGCAATTTTGACACGCAGGAGGAGAACCGGGCGTATATCAGCGAGAATGTTTTGTTCCATCACGACACGCTGCCGCTTGGGGAATTCGCGATCGGCACCAACACGACGGCCTACGCGATGGCCAGACGCTATGGGATCGCGGACCGGCTGCCGATTCTGATCGCCGAGAAGATGGGACCGCATTTTGCGGTCGGAGATACCTGTTTTTGCTGGCAGGAGGATGTGCCGGTCTATAATCCGGATCATAAGGAAATCATCGCGCGGGACAATGAGATATCGATGCTTCGAAAAGAAGATCCGGCGAAGGCGTATTTCGGCTGTCATACGGATATCACGATCCCATATGAGGAGCTTGGACTGCTTGAAGTGATCCGGGAGAATGGAGAGCGGATTCCGATCATCCAGAACGGGAGATTTGTGCTGCCGGGAACGGAGGAACTGAATCTGCCGCTGGAATAAAAACGGTGGGAAGCATTGACAATCCGGAAGTTACCAAGTAGAATAAAAAACCGTATAAAGAGTTAAAAAGGCAGGGTATTTCAGCGTCACAAAAGCAAAGGAGAGGATACGATGGCGAAGGTTGGTATTGTGATGGGCAGCGATTCGGACATGCCTGTGATGAGCAAGGCGGCGGATATGCTGGAGAAATTTGGTATTGAATATGAAATGACAATTATTTCGGCGCACCGCGAGCCGGATGTGTTTTTTGAGTACGCGAAGACAGCGGAGGAAAGAGGCCTGAAGGTGATTATCGCGGGAGCCGGCATGGCGGCGCATCTGCCGGGTATGTGCGCGGCGATCTTTCCGATGCCGGTGATCGGAATCCCCATGCATACGACGTCGCTTGGAGGGCGGGATTCCCTCTACTCGATCGTGCAGATGCCATCCGGAATCCCGGTGGCGACGGTGGCGATCAACGGAGGCGCGAATGCAGGCATCCTTGCCGCGAAGATTCTCGCGGTTTCCGATCCGGCGCTTCTGCAGAAGGTGAAGGATTACGCGGCGGAACTGAAGAGCCAGGTGGAGGCGAAGGACGCGAGACTTAAGGAAGTCGGATACAAGGCATATTGATCAGGTAGTTCTGTCCGGGGCAGGCTTACCGGCATGAAACGAAACGGGAAGGATCATGCCCGCGCGGCATGTTCTGTTTTGCCCTGCCGGGAATCGAATCTGCACGGGATCAGAAAAAAAGAGCAGATACAGTCGTATAAATTGAGGAGGAGACGTATGGATTACAAGAAGGCAGGCGTTGACATCGAGGCTGGCTACAAATCTGTGGAGCTGATGAAAAAGCATATCGCGAAGACGATGCGCAGCGAGGTGCTGACGGGAATCGGCGGATTTTCGGGCGCGTTTTCCATGAAGCCGTTCTGTGATATGGAAAATCCGACGCTGGTGTCCGGCACGGACGGCGTCGGGACGAAGCTGAAACTTGCGTTTATACTTGACAAGCATGATACGATCGGAATCGACTGCGTGGCGATGTGCGTGAATGATATTGCGTGCGCGGGCGGCGAGCCGCTGTTTTTCCTCGATTATATTGCGTGCGGCAAGAATTATCCGGAAAAAATCGCGCAGATCGTGAGCGGCGTGGCAGAAGGCTGCACGCAGGCTGGGGCTGCTCTGATTGGCGGCGAGACGGCCGAACATCCGGGACTTATGCCGGAGGATGAGTATGATCTGGCCGGTTTTGCGGTCGGCATTGTGGACGAGAAAGATCTGATCACCGGGAAAGATCTCGCGGCGGGCGACGTGCTGCTCGGAATCGCTTCCTCCGGTGTGCACAGCAACGGATTTTCCCTGGTGCGCAAAGTCTTCCCGATGGACCGGGAATCTCTCGATACGTACTATGAGGAACTTGGGACAACGCTCGGGGAAGCGCTTCTGGCGCCGACAAAGATCTATGTCAAAGCGTTGCGCAGTGTGAAGGAGAGCGGCGTGCGCATCAAGGGCTGCAGCCACATCACGGGCGGCGGTTTTCAGGAGAATGTGCCGCGCATGCTTCCGGAGGAAGGACTGCGCGCGGTGATCAG
>CANQAR010000214.1 GCA_947588845.1 uncultured Lachnospiraceae bacterium | reverse complement strand
CTGCAAATCTTACTGCCTTGTCCTTGACTTATGAGAACGAGGAGTACAAAAAGGAATTTAAAGAACGTCTGAAGCTGTGTGGGGCTGAAGATAAGATAACGGATAGGGTTTTTGAGTATACGAAAGGAATTTATGAGAGACCGGATTCCTGGGGGTATGATTCCGGGGGGCAAAGCAGTATAAGGCCGTGGGTATTCAGACCGGGCTCAAAAATCTTTTCAGAACCGCTTTTGCAGATGGTTGAGGAAGATAAACTCACCTTTTCAGAAGTAATGCGGATCTACGACGAGGCGCAATGGCATTATCAGAACAGCCGTGAACGGGATTTTATTCCGGAAGCATGGGAGGAAGTTGAGGAGGCATCTGGGCATAGCCTGAAAGCCGGAGAAAAATTTTATCTGGACAGAGAAATTGAAAAACTTGCAGAGCTTGGCATGACCATGGAACAGGCACAGCGGCTTATGGCAAAAGAGCAGGATCTTCTTTTCAAATATAAATGGAACCAGAAGATAGAACGCCCCTATGCGCCTCCGCAGAGTGCGGGTTCCCGAATCTTCTCTGGCATTATGAGTATTTTTTTGATGCTGCTAGGTGCTGTGTTCATGACACCAGCGATTTGGCTCATATACATGGTAAAAACAGTTGGAACAGAGGATGGATCAATACTGGCCGTGGGATATATGGCGATGATTCTTCTTTTTGCGGTTGTTTTAGGAATTTTTCTGTTAAAAAAAGGGATCAAGGGCATTCGTAAGGCGGCTGCAGGGGAAAAGAAACAGGAGAATTTGGGAAAGTGGAGAGAACCGGTGCAGGAGAACATATCGCAGCAAGAAGAAAAAAATCCCAGAAACAGGGCTGTTCATCCTTATGAAAATGCGGATCCGCAGAAGACAAGCCTCTGGCAGCAGGAGAGAAAATTTATCGAGATACTTTTTAGCGCGGCAGAACTGGACGGAAAAACTGGTTTGTACAGTGGAGATTTTGGAATTGATACGCGCAGCGGGATCCCCTATTATATAGATATCTTTCATGAGAGGAATGCCGCGTGTCATATATGGTACGATATAAAGGAACGCATTTCATGGCATGAACTGCAGACTTATGCTGAAAAGCTGAAATATAATGCAAAATATTTAAAAAATATAAATGAGGACAACTGGCGGCAGCGTCTCTTCCATGTTCATTCCGATCTGAATGAGCTTGCGGTGGAATGGAGACATCAAGGCAACAGCTATCAGATTGCCCGGATAACGATTCTGGAAAATGGATGTCAGATCAGCAGAGAAAGATATCTTTGCACTGATTCCATACATTCAAACATGCCTTCCGAAAAGAAAGTTTCCAGTGATCCGGCGGTGTTTTCTAAAAATGACTCAAAACTGCTTTTTGAAAAGAAAATTGAGCTGACATGGGAGCAGATGAAAGACAAAAATACGGTCCTGGAGCTTATGAGGAAGGAACTGGAAGATTCTCGGCTGGGAGATTTTGAGTCAGCTGTTGTAAAGGATATTCTGTGGAATTTTTATGAGGAATATATGGGGAATAATCACGGCCTTTAATAAGGAGGAATTAATGAGAATTGAGAGTTTTATTTTGGAATACACATCAGAATAGGAATATTAATACTATTCTTGGTGAACTTATAATTGAGAATAATGCTTCCATTGTCGTTTTAGCTGAGTATATGGCTGATATAAATGAACTTATTGATATTTTGTCATTGAATGGAGTAACGATGCGGCAGTATGACAGTTGCTGTGAACGTATAAAACTGTTGGGAACGATGGAAGATGTAGAATTGAAACTTGATGCCAGCCATTATACAATACAAGTAGTTAATGGCAGAGATATTCTTTGTTGTGTTCATTTGAACAGTAAATTACATGAAAATCACGAAAGTTTTCGAGAAATTCTTATTGAGCAGATTATTTATGATATACAGGCAATTGAGCAGGAAATTGGTACAGAAAATTCAATTATAGTTGGAGACCTCAATATAAATCCATATGAAGCAGGCTGCATTGATGCACGATATTTTCATGGGATTCCTGTATGTAGTGAGGCAGAGCGAAAAGTAAGAAAAATAGCTGGAAAAAATTATTATATGTTTTATAATCCGATGTGGAATTTTCTGGGAGATTTTCAAAAACCATATGGAACTTACTATTATAATGACAGCGGGACACAAAATACATATTGGAATATATTCGATCAGGTTATTTTAAGACCTTCTTTAAAAAAGCGATTTTTGAAAGATAGTCTGAAAATATTGACAGAAACCGGAACGCTGTATTTACTGGACAGAAATGGACATCCGGATAAAAACATAAGTGATCATTTGCCAATTATTTTTGAATGTATGGAGGAGTCATATCATGGATAGAAAATTTAATTTTAGTGGGAGACTGGATTTCAGCGATATTGATTTAACTGCGCCGGATCAGGTGATTGAAGAAATATTATCGCAGCTGCCTGACGAAACGAATAATATTATTATGGGAAAAATTCAGCCGTATAGTGGGCCTGTTTCCTCTTATAAAATGATAAAAGGAATATTGGAGGGAACAGATCGAACGGTTGACATACAGAATGATTTGGGAGAGATTGGTCAGGAGACACATAAATTTGAATGCTTTCTTTATACACCGGAATATGATAAATATAAGTACAGAGTATTTTTTGTGAAATACGATATCGCAAACTACCCTGTTGATATAATACTTGATGAAAGCGTAGCCAGAAGTATCCCGAGCGTAAGGCCAGGATATATCTGTACATGCAATACCCGGGAAGAACTTGAAACTTTAGTATATAATATTTTTAATTCAAAGAGACTTATTGCAGTTATGCAGGAACTGATTAGAATTAATCAAACTAAAAAGTCTATAAAGAGTGAAATGAAATCATATGACACTGTTGCAGTAGGATAAATAACAGTAACCGACGACCCTTTATGCCATATATCCTGACACAAAAGATTATGTTCATTTGTCTTAAATTATAGTATAATTCTGACAACAACGAGACAACGCCCGTAAATGTAAACGATTCGGGCAGGGTATAGCAAAATAAATATAATTCAGGAGGATGCAAAGCATGAAGAAACAGATTTTTGCAGCGGCTGCGGCAGTGATGGCGATGTCAGCCACGATGGCGGTGCCGGTCATGGCGGATGACCCCGTGTCATTTACAATTTTCAATTCCAAAAGCGAGATCCAGGAGTATCTGGAGGAAGCGGCGGCTAATTACAGCGCGGAGAACAATGTAAATATTGAGGTCTACTATTCCAATGACACAGTGGCTGCACACCTTGCGACCAAGTATTCTTCAGGAGATCCGTACACGCTGGCGATGACGGACGCGAAGGACGTTTACTCCGCAGGCGCCGAGTATGGATATGATCTGAGCGGTCAGGACTGGGTGGAGGATACGGATTACGAGATCACCGTGGACGGAAAGGTTCTTGGATTCCCGGTCTGCATCGAGGCCCGCGGCATTATTTACAATGCGGACGCGATTGAGGAGATCACCGGAGAACCGTTTGATCCGTCAACAATCGTTACGCTGGACGACTTTACCGCATTCTGTGACAAGCTCGTGGAGGGCGGTATGGAAAGCCCTACGGCGATTCTGAAGCCGGACTGGTCGCTGGCAGCGCATTACCTCCAGCAGGTCTATGAGGAGCGCGAGGATGTGCAGGGATTCATCAACTCGCTCTATGCAGGGGAAGCCGACCTGATGAACGATGAGAAGTTTAATGCCCTGATGGATACGTTTGACGCTCTCAAAAAATACAATATTTTTAAGTCCGCCCCGATTTCCGCGGAGGATGAGCTGGTTCATATGTATACCTCCGAGGGCGGAGTCGCATTCCAGTTTGGCGGATGCTGGGACTGGAACGATATCATTGACTTTGATTATACGGGCAACGTCGGCATCATGCCTGTCCCGCAGAATGTCGAGGACGACTTCACAGGCAAGCTTGTAGGCGGCGGCTCCAAATATTTCTACGTTGACAACAGCGAGTACACGACGGACGAGCAGCGCGCGGCAGCGTGTGATTTCCTGAACTGGCTGGTGTATTCCGACGAGGGACAGACGCTGACCTCTGAGACCTGCGGAATGGTATCCGCATTCAAAAACAACGAAAAAACCTGCAGCAATGACCTTGGTCAGATTGTGAAGCAGTACGTTGACGAAGGCAAGCTGATCCCGAATTATGACTATGATCCGGATGATCACTATTCAGTACTTGGCGCAAGCATGCAGAAATATCTTGCGGACGCGATTGACCGCGAAGGTCTCGCAGGCGAGATTGAGAATTACTGGTCTTCCGTAACGCCGGTACAGCAGTAATTTTACGGTTCACCTCCCTGTGGGTTGTGACTGGTTTCCTCCAGGGCCTTTGTCCGGTAGTTTTTGGGACTCAGGCCATAGTAATTCTTAAAAATTTTAGAAAATGTCAGCGGATTTTCATAGCCGGCTTTTTTCGCGATATCCTGTACAGACAGGCTGGTCGTGCAAAGAAGCCGGCTGCTTTGTTCCATGCGGTATCTGACGATGTACTCCTGAGGGGAAACGTGCATCTTATCCTTGAATATATGCGTGAGGTAGTACCTTGAGATGCCGATGCAGGAAGCAACGTCACTTACGCGTATGTGATTGTAATGTTTATGAATATATTCCAGGGCGGAGTTTACGTAAATTTCAGGAGAATAGTCGTACGTCTCCGTTTTTTTCTCCCGGTCGGGCTTCTGGTTCCAGGAGCTGATCAGGAGCGCGATGGCTTCATAGAGGAGCGAAGTCCGGGTAAGCTCATTGACGATGGTCAGTTCGTGGACATTCAGGATTTTTTCTATAATTGCGAGAAATTCTTCCGGATCGATGCAGGCGTCGCGGACCGGACATTCCTGGGAGAGACCGGCTTTCTCAAGAAAGAGACCTGCCCTTGTGCCTGCAAACGTAATCCATGCGTAATGCCAGGGATCTTCCGGATCGGCGTAGTAAAAGACCTCTGTGTCGGGCGGGAGCATAAAAATCTGGCCGCGGTGGAGATGGAAAGACTGTCCGTTTATTTTCAGGGTTCCTTTTCCGTGGAAGATAAAGTGAACATGGTAGTCCTCCCGTATGATTGGACCGAAAAATTTATCCGGGGCGCACCGCTCAATCCCGCATTCGGAAAGACAGAGTTCTTCCGTAGTCTTGACGTGGCTTTTCAGCCAGCGAAAATTTGCGTCGATTCT
>CANQAR010000213.1 GCA_947588845.1 uncultured Lachnospiraceae bacterium | reverse complement strand
AAGCCGTGTGCTGTTTCCGGGGCCACAGCCAAGATCGGCTATCGTATCAGGTCTGAAATCGGATATTCTCTTTATCAAGTCGATGGCGGGCTGATTTCTTTGGTTTTCAAAGAGTAAGTATTGTGATGAACTCCATGCTGCTTTCACTGATATTCCCCCTTCCAAGCCGCTCAGGGCTGCTTCTGCTGTACAGCAGCCTTAAGCATATTGCCCAAGCAGTTTTTTCAAATCAGCCTCAGGCGTGGAAATGGGACCGATGGCATATTTCTCGACCAGCAGATTCAAGACGTTGGGAGAGATAAACGCCGGAAGCGACGGCCCAAGCAAAATATTTTTGACCCCGAGATGTAAAAGCGTGAGCAGGATGCAGACCGCTTTCTGTTCGTACCAGGAAAGCACCATGGAGAGCGGAAGGCCATTGATCCCGCATTTGAAAACATCCGCAAGTGCACCAGCCACTTTAATTGCACTGTATGCGTCATTGCACTGTCCCATATCCATCAGACGCGGCAAGCCTGCCACCGTTCCAAGGTTGAGATCGTTGAATCGATATTTTCCGCAGGCCAGAGTGAGGATAACCGTGTCGGCTGGCGTCTGCTTTACAAATTCCGTATAGTAATTCCTTCCAGCTTTTGCTCCGTCACATCCTCCTACAAGGAAGAAATGTCTGATTGAGCCGTTTTTGACCGCCTCTATCACCTTGTCAGCCACAGACAGCACTGTTCCATGAGAGAAGCCTGTCATGACAGTTTTGCCGCCGTTAATCCCGGTAAATGCCATATCCTCTGCGTATCCGCCCAGCGACAGAGCCTTTTGAATGACAGGAGTGAAATCCTTATTTTCTCCGATATGTACAACTCCCGGGTAAGATACGACTTCCGTGGTAAACACCCGATCTGCATAGCTGGCTTTGGGCGGCATCAGACAGTTCGTCGTAAAAAGAACCGGCGCGGGGAGATTTGCAAATTCTTTCTGCTGGTTTTGCCACGCCGTACCAAAGTTGCCTTTGAGATGGCTGTGTTTTTTCAGTTCGGGATAAGCATGTGCAGGCAGCATCTCACCGTGGGTATAGACATTGATTCCCGTATCCTTCGTCTGCTCCAAAAGCAGTTTCAGATCGCGGAGGTCATGCCCGGAAATGACAATAAAAGGTCCCTTTTCCACTGTCAGAGGCACCTCAGTCGGCACAGGTGTCCCGTAGGTTTCGGTATTCGCCCGATCCAGAAGCTCCATGCAGCGCAGGTTGACCTCCCCGACTTCCAGTACAATGGGAAGAAGCAGATCCTGATCCCAATCCATGCCGATGGCAAACAAAGCCTTGTAGAAAAAGCGGTTTACCGTTTCATCGCGATAGCCGAGAACCGCCGCGTGATAAGCGTACGCCGCCAGGCCCCGGACACCAAAGAGAATCAGGGATTTCAGAGAACGAATGTCCTCGTCTGCTTCCCAAACGTTCTTCATATCGTAATCGTCATTTCTGCCGCAGTCAGATGCGCATTTGAGGCATTCCGGCACCAGCCGTTCTTTCTCCGCATGCACTTTGTCAATCAGTGCGGAAATCGCGGCATTGTTGAAATTGACATTTGTAAGGGTTGTAAACAAGCCTTCAATCACCAGACGATCCGTTCCGGAATTGATTAAATGCTCATTTCCTTCTGTCGCACGAGCCAGACCAATCAAAGCGCCAGTCAGCCGATCCTGCAGCTGTGCCGTATCAGCCTTCTTCCCGCATACTCCGGCTGCACCTTTACACCCTGAGCAGCCCGCCGTCTGTTCACATTGAAAACAAAACATCTTATTATCCATTTTTGTATCTCCTCTCTGATTATTCAATAATCTGACCGTCTGTGGAAATTGTCACAACACTCCACGGGATAAACTTCCCGCTTGCCTGCAGCGCCTGCTTTACCGCATTTTCGATACCGCCGCAGCAAGGTACTTCCATTCGGACAACTGTCACGCTCCTGATGTCATTCTGCGCGATGATCTGCGTCAGTTTTCCGGTATAGTTCACCATGTCCAGCTTCGGACAGCCGATCAGGGTGATCCTGTTTTTGATGAAATCATTATGGAAGTTGCCGTAAGCGTAAGCGGTGCAGTCAGCGGCAATAAGCAGATTTGCTCCGCCAAAATAAGGTGCGTTTACGGGAACAAGCTTGATTTGCACCGGCCACTGAGAAAGGCGGCTGCGGACTGTCACATTTTCAGCCGACATTTCTTCATGATGAATTGCTTTTGAAGCTGTTCCGGGGCACCCGCAGGGCAGTTTTTCTGTATTTTTATTCTGCTTTGCCGCCTTTACCGCCGCCTCATCGTACGCAGGAGCTTCCCGTTCCTCGAAAGTAATCGCTCCCGTGGGGCAGGCGGGCAGGCAGTCTCCAAAGCCGTCGCAGTAATCCTCCCGGAGCAGTCTCGCCTTGCCGTCAACGATACCGATGGCTCCCTCGTGGCAGGCATCAGCGCAGATTCCGCAGCCATTGCACTTGCCCTCGTCGATTTTGATGATTTTTCTAAGCATAATATGTTCCTCCGCTTTTGTACTGGTTATTTTATTTCCTTCCGGCTTTACACATCCGATTCCATTTCGATTTTGAAAATATTGACCACATCGCTGTCCGGACAGCAAAACTGTCTTGCTCACTTCTTTCTTGACTTTCTGAATTCATTATAATACAATGAGGACAACAAGTCTGTTGTTTTTCCAACGGAAAAGAGGTTTTTATGAAAAAGTATGTTTCTCTTTTAAAAAGAACAAAGTTGTTCTCCGGTGTAGGGGATGATGACATTCTCTCCATGCTGAATTGCCTGAACGCAATCGTCCGAGAATATAACAAAGGTGAATATGCGTTTCGTCAAGGTGAGTACATTCGCAATCTGATGATTCTTGCGGAGGGAAGACTATACATTCAGAAGGAGGACTATTGGGGCAATCTTAATATCCTGAATGAGATCCGCCCTGGAGAAATGTTTGGAGAAGCCTACATTGTACCAAACAGCGGCCCTTTAATGAATGATGTCATTGCCATTGAGGAAAGCGTAGTTCTCTTTTTTGATATGGAACGAATCCTGACTGTATGCTCCTCAGCCTGTCCTTTTCATACCCGACTTGTCAAAAATATATTTTATACGATCTCGGATAAGAACAAAAGCCTGGTTCAAAAACTCAGTTATATGTCCCAGCGTTCCACAAGAGAAAAACTGCTGTCCTATCTTTCTGACGAAGCCAAAAGGCAAAACAGCAGTTCTTTTTCCATTCATTTTAACCGTCAGCAGCTGGCGGACTTCCTTTCTGTGGATCGCAGCGCAATGTCAAATGAGCTCTGCAAGCTGCGCGACGAAGGTATGCTGGATTTTCATAAGAATGAATTTACATTGCATGAATTGTAATTTGTGAAATTTCATCTGCATATACCGTATCCGGGTTCAGATATAGCGCAGTAAATCCTGGACACCTTTTCGTTTCGGGCAGGCAGGAGTATCTGAGGCATACCCCAGTGCAATGATTGCGGTCAAAACCTGATCCTCCGCCAGTCCAAGAAACGCGGGCAGCTTCTCCTCGTCATAGATACCCATTATGACAGTGGCCAGTCCCATTTCATGTGCCGCCAGACAAAAAGTCTGACAGGCAATACCCGCGTCAAAATACTGCCAGCAGAGCGGACCGTGGCCGCGTTGAATGAGGGCAGCATTTCCGCCGCGATCGTTTCCTTTGCAGCCGGATCGGTGATTGCGATATACCGAGCGGTCTGCGTGTTCTTCCATGAAGGGGCGAAAGACGCGGCAGTAACAACAGCCTCAATTTGTTCGTTTTCTACCGGCTTTTCCAAAAAGCGCCTGACGCTGCGCCGTGTGGTGATTGCTTCAAGTGTGTTCATAAACATAACCTTCTTTCTCTGACTTTATTTGATCGCTATCATAAAGAATCTGTTCCTTCCTCGCGCAGCTTGCAAAGTTCGTTTACGCAGATCTTATCCTGTGCGTAAATGATATTTCCCGCCATTTTTCCGCTGGTGTCTGACGCTTTTGCCTGAAATACAGGAAGCTCCTTCAAATTATTGTTTCTGATATTTTTCAATCAGACACTCATGCACTTTCGTCTTTTTATTGTAGTTAATTCCAACCAGAAGCAGATTCCCATGATACTCTGACAATGCTTCCATATACCTTTTTCCCCGGATCTGGCTGACAGCGCTTTCTGCTTTTTCGCCATATTTCAGTTCCACCACCAAAGCCGGTTTATCTGAATGCTTCTTGGGAATATATACGATATCGGCAAATCCTTCCCCGGAGGGAAATTCCCGAACCATTGTATATTCATTCTGCGCGCTGTAATACGCAAGGGCAATTACACAGCTAAGAGAATTCTCATCATTATAAGTGAGAATGGACGTATTCTCACTATGCACTCTGCCAATCAGATCCGCAACTTTTTTCCCATCCATTTTCCAGGTAGCCTGCAGAAGTTTCTCTGAATTTTCAATTGCACGTATGACCTCATCCCAGCGCGCCCCCTCAACTGCGTTTCGGAATTCTCCCCTTATTTCCCGGTTTGGAACGGAAACTGTGCCTCTTTCCGCATTATAAGACAGATAGCCAAGGTGAACCAGCAGTGTAATCACATCATCCCGGGACGCGAACGTCGACATATCATTCTGAAACTTTTCTGTATTTACAGGGACTTCCTCTCCGGCGATCATCCGGACAATAGAATCTTTCAGCCCATCATAATTCATTTCAATATAAATTTTCAAAGCCTCGTATGTCTCGGTTCTGGTCCAGTAACCGGAGCACCGTCCGGCCAGATTCGCCTCCACGACAGATTTCGGATTGTAGACATGCCCGACTGACGGAAGAACATATCCATCATACCACGCGTTTATTTCCATGTAGTCCACGTGATATTTCCCGCAGAGAAGCCGGACTTCCTCGTCCGTAAAGCCCACAAATTCCGCGTACTGTCCCGGATCCGTCATGGAATATTCCGTAAACATATTCAGCGCGGAATGATTCCCATATTTTTTTACCGGGAGAATTCCTGTCATATAAGCCAGACTGACATATGGCTTATCTTTCAGAAGATTCCTGACAAAATCCAAATACTTTTTCTGATCCTGTTCTGTATATCTTTTATCGCGCAGCACACAGTCCCATTCATCAATCACAAAAACAAATGTTTCCTGTGTCCTGCTGAACAGCTCACTTAAACCCACGCTTAGAAAAACTTCTTCCGCATCAATCATCCCCGGATAACTCTCCTTAAGTTCCCGCAGTATTTTTCTCTGCAGAAATCTCAGCGCCTCATCCACATCCGGCATGAGATCCAGAAAATCCTGCATGTTCAGCGCAATCACGGGATAGCGGTTCA
>CANQAR010000212.1 GCA_947588845.1 uncultured Lachnospiraceae bacterium | reverse complement strand
CTATGATGTGACGGTCATGTCCAGGAATACAGGTCATTACTGGTATCTGCACAATCCGGAGTATCCGGAGAAGGGAATGGTGATCATTTTTCATAAGCACAAAGCTTCCCACCCATATCATGAGCACGGCAGGGCAAATACCCTGCTGCAGGCGGTGCGGGGGATCAGGAAGCATGACAAGTGGCAGATGAATGGAAGAAAATGGTGATAAGTAAGGGCTCACAATCTAAGGGTTGTGGGTCCTTTCTCTTGCCTGAATGGATGCCAGAAAATTATATGCTGGCGGGTTAATTCGTTGCTGTAGAAATGCGCATTGAAGCGGTCAAACATTTCCTCGGTTTTCTTTACGATTTCGGATATTTTTAACATGGCTGTCTCCTCCTTGAAATTATGTTTTAATTCTGTGAGTGACAGCTTACATATTTTCGGTGTGAAAGCAAGCTCGAAACTTTATTTTTAATAAAACAGAAACAAAACATGAAACTTTCTCAAACATTTGCCTCGTACAATACAGATAGCAAGTGAGAGAGTACAAGACAAATCCTCGCTTGAAATAAAAAATGGAGGCAATATGCTATGAAGAAAAAAGATTTTGTAACTCTTATCATGAGTACCATTGGAGGTATTCTGTTCGCTCTCGGTATGTGCATGGCTCTGCTCCCGGAGTGGGGCGCTATGACACAGGGTATTGTGATCGGCGTGATCGGCGCGGCGGTACTGTTGGCTATGGTACTTGTCCGCCGGAAGATGGACGGGAAACCTGCCATTGTTTTTAACGGAAAAATAATCGGAACAACGCTTCTTGGTATTCTCGGTGCAGTCGTTTTCGGTGTAGGTATGTGCATGACAATGATCTGGAATATGATGGTTCCCGGTATCATTGTGGGTATTGTCGGGATCGTGCTGCTGCTCTGCCTGATCCCTGTGATCAAAGGGCTGAAATAAATGAACCGGAGGGATTACACATGAAGAAATTGATTCTGGTCGTTCTCTCACTGGCAATGATTGCCGGTGTTACCATTACCGCAATCTGTGTATCGGAAAATCGCTATTAAGGAAAAGGGTAAAAACGAAATGAAGAAATTAATCATTCCTGCAGTCGTAACAGTCATAGCCGGAGCAGCGGCAGCCATCACGGCCATTCTCCATAAAATTGTATAATAATATTAAATAATAGTTAGGAGGAATCACATCATGGCAAAGTCGAAGCTTGTAAAGGCGAACGAAAGAATTGCCGACGCTGTTGTCGGCGGGTACAAAAAAATTGAGAATGGTGTAGTTGGGGGATATAAAAAGATCGAAGAAGGCGTAACCGGTACATTCCTGAAGGTCGAGGACGGATTCGTGGACAGGTTCCTGACACATGAGGGCGAAACTGTAGCGGATGCGAAAAAACGTCTCCATGAGGAACAGGTCCAGCGGGAGACGGCTGCAAAAGAGGCGATGGAAAAACGGGCTGAGGAACAGTCGGCCCACCTTGAGGCAGGTCGAAATAGGGTAAGGCACTGAGCCAATCGATCCGCATGAGCGAAAGGCTGGTGCGGGTCGAAATTTTATAGAAAATTTGAAAAGGGGAAAAACGCAAACAAAACTTTAACATTTGGGTGTTATAATGAAAAAAACGGATGGAGGTCTGATCTATGTTTAAGATATTGGTCGTAGAGGATGACAAAGACTTAAACCGTACTGTCTGCTCTTTTTTGAACCGGAGCGGTTATGAGGCCATAGGCTGCTTCAATGCGAATGAAGCCTATGACACTATGTATGGGGATACATTTGACCTGATTGTTTCTGATATTATGATGCCCGAAGTGGACGGATTTGAGTTTGCGCAAACGGTTCGTTCGCTGAATGAGGATATTCCGATCCTCTTTATGACAGCGCGGGACGATTTCGCCTCCAAGCAGAAGGGCTATCGGATCGGGATCGACGATTACATGGTAAAGCCGATTGACCTCGATGAACTGTTCCTGCGGATTGGGGCGCTGCTGCGGCGGGCAAAGATCGCAAGCTCCCACAAGCTGGAGATTGGAAAACTGACGCTGAACATGGACGAGCGCACGGCAGTCTACGATGGCGCGGGAATTTCCTTAACAGCGCGGGAGTTTAATATCCTATATAAGCTCCTGTCCTATCCGGGGAAGGCTTTTACCCGGAGCCAGCTCATGGACGAGTTTTGGGATGCCGATACGAATACCGCGCCGAGGGCTGTGGATGTTTACATGACAAAGCTTCGCGGGAAATTTGAAAGCTGCAGCGAGTTTGAGATCAGGACTGTCCACGGCCTCGGCTATAAGGCGGTGATCAAATGAGGGAAAATTCAAAATGGAAACGGCTTTTGTTCTCGCTGCGAAAGTATGTCACGTTCTTCCTGTTGATCGCGTTTATTATTACCTGCTGCCTGTGTCTTTTCCTGCTGATCCTGCAGCGGACGCTGGGAATCAGCTATACAGAGGAAAATATCAGGGATGCGGCAATCCTCACGTTTTGCAACGTGGTCTTTCTGAGTTTTCTCTGCACGGTCATTGATACGGTTCGCCGCCGGTTCATGGTGGGGCGCCCGGTGCGGCGCATTGCCGAGAGCGCGGAAAAAATCATGCAGGGTGATTTTTCTGCCCGTATTGAGCCGTTTCGCAGCATTGACAGCGAGTCGGGATTTGACATAATTATTGACTATTTCAACCGCATGGCGGAGGAACTTTCCGGCGTGGAGACCCTGCGGGCGGATTTTATCGCTAACGTGTCCCATGAATTGAAAACGCCGCTGGCTGTTATTCAGAATTATGGAACTATGCTCCAGAGTCCTGACCTGGCAGATGAACAGCGGATGGGATACGCGAAGGCGATCACCGAGCAGTCCAGACGGCTGGCCGGTCTTATCACGAATATCCTGAAATTGAACCGCCTGGAAAACCAGCAGATCTATCCGGCGGCGAAAAGATATAATCTTGGCGAGCAGCTTGCCGAATGCCTGTTAAATTTTGAAAGTACCTGGGAGAAAAAGAATATCAACATTGAAACAGATATTGAAGAAGAAGTATTCGTGGAATCGGATGACGAATTGCTGTCCCTTGTCTGGAACAATCTGTTTTCCAATGCCCTGAAATTTACGGAAGCTGGCGGGACGGTATCTGTTACGCTGAAAACCGAAGGGGCTTACGCCGCTGTCCATGTGGCGGATACCGGCTACGGGATTAGCCCGGAGGTGGGCAGGCATATTTTTGAGAAGTTTTATCAGGGGGACACCTCACACGCTACACAGGGTAACGGTTTGGGGCTGGCTCTGGTGAAGCGGGTGGTGGATATTGTTGGCGGAGACATTTCCGTGGAGAGCGAGGCAGGAAAAGGAAGTACCTTTACTGTAAAGATCAGGAGGGCGGCAGATGGAGAGATGCAAAAGAATCCTTAAATCGATATTCTGCCTGCCACCGTTTTGGACGGTTATGGCAGCGCTTTTCGGCTATGGATCTGTGATTGCGGTGGCGGTGTTTCATGTTCAAAATCCCGCAGTGCAATATGCTTCTTATATTGCTTCCGCCTATGCGCTGACTGTTACGATCACGGGACTTGCGTACATCCGTGCGGCAATCGACGGTGTTAGAAAATTCGTCTCCGGTCATCCGCTGATGAAGAAATTCCGTTCCACCGAGGTGGGCGAAAAATATATGACCGATGTACGTTTCCGTGCGGGGTTTTCCCTGTATCAAGGCTTTTTCGTAAATCTTCTGTATATTGTTATGAAACTGGTGTCGGGTATCGCGTACCGTTCCGCATGGTTTATTGCGCTGGCAGTCTATTATATCCTGCTGGCTGTGATGCGCTTTCTGCTGGTACGGAGGCTGAACGTGCGGGATGAGGTGTCGGAGCTGCGCCGTTACCGGCTGTGCGGGATCATGCTCCTGTTTATGAATCAGGCGCTCGCGGGAATTGTGATATTCATGGTACATCAGAATCGCGGTTTTGAATATCCGGGACTTCTGATCTATGCAATGGCTGCTTATTCCTTTTACGCTGTCACGATTGCCATTATCAATATCGTGAAGACACGGCGGTATAA
The DNA here is from genome assembly GCA_947588845.1 of uncultured Lachnospiraceae bacterium. GTDB lineage: Bacteria > Bacillota > Clostridia > Lachnospirales > Lachnospiraceae > Choladousia. The sequence goes on along the minus strand of CANQAR010000212.1, from coordinate 1,336 downwards.
AAGCCCGATCCTTTCGGCAGCAAAAGCCATCAATCTTGTGGCGGCAATGGTATCTATCCTCTCGTTGGAAACCGCAATGCTGGCGCAGTTTGGCGGGGACGACGATCCGATGTTCCGTCAGATTATGACCGGTGCGACAGGAGGGGCCGTCTGCACCATTGTGATCGGCATGGCGGTCTATATGATCTGGCGGGCAAATAATAATCTGAAAAAAGCAGAATCCTGAAAGGAGCAATGGATCATGGAAGATAAGAAAGAAACCTTCACCTATACTTATTCCGCAAAGGAGCAGGAAGAAATTAAGAAGATTCGGGATAAATATGCGCCCCCAACAAAAGAGGAAACCTCGATGGAACAGCTTCGCCGCCTAGATGAGAGCGCAACAAAGGGTGCGACTGTCGTATCATTAATTGTCGGAATTATCAGCGCCCTGTTGTTAGGCGTGGGGATGTGCTGCGCAATGGTTCCCAGCTGGGAAAGATATTTTATCCCCGGTGTAATGATCGGTATCGTTGGCATTATCGGTATGATTGCCGCTTATCCGATTTATACGCGCATGGTAAAACGTAAGAGGGAGAAGCTCGCACCGGAAATAATGAGGTTATCGGATGAGTTGATGAAGTAGTATTTATGTTCTGTAGCGCATCTGAAGAAGTTATTTTTTGTTTTCATCGGCTATTTGTGAATTTTTTGTGAAATTTTTCAAAATCGCGTCATTTTTTGCGTTCTATTTCGTTTTCTATTATAAAGGGGGAGATTTTGGATATTTGAAGTACACGGGCTTTAAGGAATTTCATATGCGGACGATGCCTGGCGAAAGTCGGGTGGGAGCAGTATGCGTTTGTTTTGCGGGGCCGATCTTACTGTATGTGGGTTGGCCCTTTTTTATCACAGAATAGCTTTTTAAACGCGTATACGTATAGGGATAGTATTTTTTTGCAGAATATTTTTTCCGACTTTTCCCGAAACTTTCTGATTTGGTTATGACGGATATCATGCGCCGGGGATATTCCTATGCCGGGGGAATGGCTGAGGTATGCAGTGGAGAGAATTAAGGAGGATGGGCACGGGGATCTGCTGTATCTGCCGGATGATTGGAAAGGATAGTGTTGTTGGGGATTGCATTTGTGCGATTGAAAGCAGGAGATATTTTTGATATACTCAAAGACAATAGTAATTTGACGGGGAGAATACTATGGAGTACAAAATCAGGCCAATATTGAAGGAAGAATATAACATACTTGAAGATTTTTTATACAAAGCTATTTTTGTGCCGCAGGGGATTCCTGCGCCGCCCAAATCAATTATCCAGCAGCCTGAGTTGCAAGTGTATGTA
>CANQAR010000211.1 GCA_947588845.1 uncultured Lachnospiraceae bacterium | reverse complement strand
TTTTTAATCTTATTCATGAATCTGACCCTCCTTATAATACTTCCGGAGCCAGAGACGCGATCTTCATAAATTTCTTATCACGAAGTTCTCTCGCTACCGGTCCAAAAATACGGGTTCCTCTCGGATTCAGATCATCCTTGATAATAACTGCTGCATTTTCATCGAATCTGATATATGAACCATCTTTGCGACGGACACCTTTTACCGTACGGACTACAACAGCTTTTACAACATCGCCCTTTTTGACAACGCCGCCTGGCGTTGCATCTTTAACCGAAGCAACGATGATATCGCCGACATTCGCATATCTTCTTGTGGAACCACCCATAACACGAATGCAAAGAAGCTCTTTCGCACCGGTGTTATCAGCAACTCTCAGTCTGGTTTCCTGCTGTACCATGCTGATATCCCTCCTATACTATTTCACTTTTTCAACGATCTCGACAAGTCTCCATCTCTTGTCCTTGGACAGCGGCCTTGTCTCCATCACGCGTACTGTATCTCCAATGCTGCATTCGTTGTTTTCATCGTGGGCCTTAAGCTTGTAGGTCGTCTTGATGATTTTCTTATAGAGCGGATGTCTTTCATGGTTTTCCACCGCAACAACGATAGTCTTATCCATTCGATTGCTAACGACCTTGCCTACACGGGTCTTTCTAAGATTTCTTTCCACGGGATTTTCTCCTTTCTTTCAACCTGGTCATCTGCTTCCTAAGCGTTTGCCTTTTCCTTGATAACAGTCTGAATTCTGGCGATGTTCTTGCGAACCTCTTTGATCCTGCTTGTGTTATCGAGCTGGTTGGTTGCGTTCTGGAATCTCAGATTGAAAAGCTCTTTCTTGGCAGCTGTCAATTCCTCATTCAGCTCCGTAACTGTCTTTGACTTTAAATTCTCAACATACTTACTACTCTTCACTGTTATCACCGCCTTCCAGGTCTGCACGAGAAACAATTTTACATTTGCAGGGCAGTTTGTGCATGGCAAGACGAAGAGCCTCGCGCGCAACATCCTCCGGAACTCCCGCCAGCTCGAACAGCACGCGGCCCGGCTTCACAACTGCTACCCAGTACTCCAGTGTTCCTTTACCGGAACCCATTCGTGTCTCTGCCGGCTTCGCTGTTACCGGCTTATCCGGAAAGATCTTGATCCAGACTTTACCGCCACGCTTGATGTAACGCGTCATCGCGATACGGGCAGCCTCGATCTGGTTTGATTTGATCCAGCACGGCTCTGTAGCCACGAGGCCGTACTCACCATTGGAAATTGTATTTCCTCTTAACGCTTTTCCCTTCATGGAACCGCGGAACTGTTTACGACGTTTCACTCTCTTAGGCATTAACATAACTATTTATCGCTCCCTTCTTTTTTAGATGGAAGTATTTCGCCTTTGTAGATCCAGACCTTTACGCCAACCTTGCCGTAAGTCGTATCTGCCTCTGCGAACCCATAATCGATATCTGCTCTCAGTGTCTGAAGCGGGATCGTTCCCTCGCTGTAGAACTCGGTACGCGCCATATCCGCTCCGCCAAGACGTCCGGACACGGATGTCTTGATTCCAAGAGCTCCTGCCTTCATGCTTCTGCTCATCGTGGACTTCATCGCGCGGCGGAAAGATACACGATTCTCAAGCTGCGCGGCAATATTCTCCGCTACGAGCTGCGCGTCTCTGTCCGGTCTCTTGATCTCCTTGATGTCAACGATCAGCTTTCTCTCGACAAGCTTCTGAAGCTCTGCCTTCAGCTTTTCAATCTCAGCGCCGCCTCTGCCGATTACGATACCCGGCTTCGCTGTGTGAATCGTGATCTTAACACGCTCAGATGCTCTCTCGATCTCGATTCTGGAAACACCCGCGCTGTATAATTTCTTCTTCAGGTACGTTCTGATCTTGTGGTCTTCTACGAGGAAATCAGCAAAATCAGCTTCCGCATACCATTTGGAATCCCAGTCCTTGATAACGCCGACTCTAAGACCGTGTGGATTAACTTTCTGTCCCATGATAGTCCTCCTTATTTCTCATTCAGCACGATAGTAATGTGGCTCATTCTCTTCTCGATCCTGTAAGCCCTTCCCTGTGCCCTCGGTCTGATTCTCTTCATTGTCGGTCCCTTGTTCGCGTAGCACTCCTCCACGTACAGGTTCTCCGCGTTCATTCCGTTGTTGTTCTCAGCGTTCGCGATTGCTGACTTCAGCAGCTTTGCGATCAGCTCAGACGCGTATCTCGGATTGTAGGTAACGATGCCGAGCGCGGTCCGTACATCCTTTCCTCTGATCGCATCCAGTACGAAACATGCCTTCTGAACGGACACGCGGGCGTAAGACAGCTTTGCTGACGGCCTCGTATCCTTCTGGGCATTTCTCTCTCTCTTTATCTGGGATCTATGTCCTTTAGCCATGGATGTATAGCCTCCTTTCAACTATTAAACAGCCGCTGACGGGCGGCTGCGGCACCCGCAGGCGGGTGCGCACCTGATCTGTGCGGCAGAAATTCTTTCAGTCCTGCTCTTTGTGCGGGCGGCCGGACCTGCCGTCCGTGCGCCGCCTTTTCAGAATCTGCCCCAGGTTCCGGCACGGGATCCGGTCAGTTCCGAATCTCTGTGCATCTTTGCGGAACGTATGCCGGACAGAAATCCTCTCCTGTCCGATCTATCCTGATTAACGGACTCCTGACTTCTTGTCGTCCTTGCCATGTCCTCTGTAGGTTCTGGTAGCGACGAACTCTCCAAGCTTATGTCCAACCATATCCTCTGTAATGTATACCGGCACATGTTTTCTTCCGTCATGAACGGCGATTGTATGTCCAACCATCTGCGGGAAGATCGTAGAGCGGCGTGACCAGGTCTTGATCACCTGCTTGCTCCCTGACGCGTTGAGCGCATCGATCTTCTTTAACAGGCTTTCATCAGCAAATGGTCCTTTTTTCAGTGAACGAGCCATTTTTTACCTCCTTATTCAGCACTAGTTGATTGCTTTACCATCTCTTCTTCTTACGATCATCTTGTTGGATGCCTTCTTCGGCTTTCTGGTCTTCAGACCAAGAGCAGGCTTGCCCCACGGAGTGGACGGACCCGGACGGCCGATGCCAGCCTTGCCCTCGCCGCCGCCATGCGGATGGTCGTTCGGGTTCATGACAGAACCGCGGACTGTCGGGCGGATGCCCATGTGGCGCTTTCTTCCTGCTTTACCGATGTTGATCAGGTTGTGCTCAGCGTTGCCGACCACGCCTACGGTAGCTCTGCAGTTCAGGGAAACCATTCTCATCTCGCCTGACGGAAGTCTCAGCGTCGCGTACTTGCCTTCCTTCGCCATCAGCTGTGCACCGTTTCCCGCGGAACGTACGAGCTGTCCGCCGTGTCCCGGATAAAGCTCAACATTGTGTACCATGGTACCGATCGGAATACCAGAAAGCGGCAGGCAGTTGCCGACTCTCACTTCTGCTTCCGGTCCGTTCATAACCTTCATGCCGTCCTTCAGGCCCTGCGGCGCAAGGATGTATGCCTTCTGGCCGTCTGCGTAGCAGATCAGAGCGATGTTGGCCGTTCTGTTCGGATCATATTCAATCCCGATAACCGTTGCCGGAATACCGTCTTTGTTTCTCTTGAAATCGATGATTCTGTATTTTCTTCTGGAGCCGCCTCCGCGGTGTCTCACTGTGATCTTACCCTGATTGTTGCGCCCCGAATTCTTGTTCAGGGAAACCAGAAGAGATTTCTCAGGCGTGTTCTTTGTGATCTCAGCGTGATCATAACCCGTCATATGCCTTCTGGAAGGTGTATATGGTTTATAGGTTTTGATTCCCATAATGTTTCTCCTTTCGATGTTAATTATCCTGCATCGCGGCAGATATTGTGAAAGCCGTTCTCTCTTTGACACAGGAGAACTTTCAGCCGCAGTTCACGTTTTCGCCGGACCCGGCGCGGTTCCAGGACAGACTGTCCAGGAAATCCGGGAGCCTCAGCGCGAAGCGCAGCCGCTTTCGTTCCGGATCATACGTCCGGAAGAGACATCTTACAGTCCCTCGAAAATCTCGATATCCTTGCTGTCCTCGGTCAGCGTGACAATCGCCTTCTTTGTCTTCGCCGTTCTGCCGTACACAAGGCCGCGTCTCTTTTTCTTGCCGTCAAGATTCATTGTGTTCACGCGCGCAACCTTCGTGCCCTCGAACATCTTCTCAACCGCTTCCTTTACCTGAGACTTTGTCACGTCCGGATGAACAAGGAACGTGTACTTCTTCTCCGCCATGGCGTTCATGCTCTTCTCAGTAACGACCGGTTTCAGGATCACGTCATAGTATTTAATGTCTGCCATTATGCGTACACCTCCTCGATCTTCTCCGCCGCCGCCTTTGTGACAACCAGCGTGCTGTACTTCAGGATATCATATACATTGATCGTGTTCGTAAGGGCTGTCTTCACATCCGGAAGATTCCTTGCGGAAAGCACGACATTCTGATCATTCTCATCCAGAACGATGAGCGCTTTGGAAACCTTGAGGTTATCCAGAACCGCCTTCATGTTCTTCGTCTTGATGCCCTCAAGCTTCAGCTCGTCGAGGACAATGAGTTTGTTCTCCTGAACCCTGCTTGTCAGAGCAGATTTCAGAGCCAGTCTCTTTTCCTTCTTGTTGATCTTGAAGGAATAATCTCTCGGTGTCGGGGCGAAAACAACGCCGCCGCCCGTCCACTGCGGAGCCCTCGTTGAACCCTGTCTCGCGTGGCCGGTTCCTTTCTGTCTCCACGGTTTCTTTCCGCCGCCGGATACTTCCGCGCGGGTTTTGGCTTTCTGGGTGCCCTGACGGTTATTCGCAAGCTGCTGTACAACCGCAAGATGTACCAGATGCTCGTTCACTTTGACGCCAAATACCGCGTCGCTCAGCTCGAGCGTGCCGACTTCACTGCCATTCATATTATAAACTGCTACGTTAGCCATCTGTGTGTTCCTCCTTTCCTGATTTCAGGCTTATTTACCGGACTTCACTGTTGATTTGATCGTTACCAGCGCTTTCTTCGGTCCCGGTACAGCGCCTTTGACTAAAATAAGATTGTTCTCGGCGTCTACTCTCACTACCTCAAGATTCTGAACAGTCACCTGCTTGTTTCCCATGTGTCCTGCCATCTTCTTGCCCGGGAACACCCTGCTCGGATCAGAACATGCGCCGTTGGAACCTGCGTGACGATGATACTTGGAACCATGCGCCATGGGTCCTCTGTGGAGGCCATGTCTCCTGATCGCGCCCTGGAAGCCCTTGCCCTTGGAAACCGCGGTCACGTCAACCTTGTCGCCTGCTGCAAACACATCCGCTTTGATTTCCTGCTGAACCGCATAGCTCTCAGCATCGTCAAGCTTCAGCTCTCTGACGTATCTCTTGTAGGAAACGCCAGCCTTGTCGAAGGAACCTTTCTGCGGCTTTGCCACAAGCTTCTCTCTCTTGTCGACAAAACCTACCTGCACTGCGCTGTAACCGTCATTCTCAGCGGTCTTGACCTGCGTAACCACGCACGGACCTGCCTGAAGAACAGTTACCGGAGTCAGAACTCC
>CANQAR010000210.1 GCA_947588845.1 uncultured Lachnospiraceae bacterium | reverse complement strand
ACCGGGACTTTTCAAAATGACATGACAAATATAAAAAGTAAAGATGACATCTTTACTCTGCTTGTGCATCTGGGCTACCTGTCCTACGATGCAGAAAAACAAAGTGTCCATATTCCCAATGAAGAAGTCCGGCGGGAGTTTCTGCGCGCTGTCGCTGCCGGAAAGCACTGAAAAGTCGCGCAGTTAATTCGAAATTCGGACCATTTTCTTCAGGACACACTTTCGATGAATGAAAACGCTGTCGCAACTGCAATTGAAACGGCTCACAGCGAAGGGACTACACCGCTCTTTTATAATAATGAGCAAGCATACGTGCAAAATTGAGAAATATTCCGTAGAAAAATCAGTACCACCGGCTGTTATGATTTTATAGCTGCCATCTTCCCCCGGTCGTGAATATCGCATTCTCGTTAAACGACAGGATGAATTTTTAACCTTTTTCAGCAAGAAGTCCCCCACTTCTAAAGTGGGGGATGAATTGCGTTCCCACTTTGCTTGACATAAATATAATAATTTGTTATCATATAATCAGTCGAAAAGAGAAAGAGACTGATTATACCTGGAATTGGATAGTAATACACATGCAGTGTTTTTGTTATACTATATCTTGTATTGGTTGTAAAATACCGCAGAAAAGTATTTGACGACTGAAAAAGGAATTTCCGCAGATACGCCAGAAGCTTTGGAAGGAATATTTTGGGAGTCAGAGTTTTTGTTTGCTTACAACAGGAAACGCACCTGTCGAAGTAATCGAAAAATACATGGAAAGTCAGGGTGAAAAGCATTGAACAAAGCTTATAAATTCAGAATATATCCCAATGAAGAACAGCGCGCAGTGTTTGCCAGGACTTTCGGCTGCGTCAGATTTATCTATAATCGTATGTTATCCGATAAAATCAGGCATTATGAGGAAACCGGACAAAAGCTGAACAATACTCCCGCACAGTATAAAAAGGAATTTGAGTGGCTTAAAGAGGTTGACAGCCTGGCTCTTGCCAATGCCCAGATGAATTTACAGACAGCTTTTCGGAATTTTTTCAAACAGCCAAAAACGGGGTTTCCAAAGTTCAAATCAAAAAAATCCAACCGCAAAAGTTATACGACAAACTATGTAAATGGAAATATTTTTATTTCCGATGGGCAGATCAGACTGCCCAAAACCGGCTTTGTAAAAATGAAACAACACAGACCCATACCATCAGATTACAAACTGAAATCTGTGACAGTAAGCCAGGCTCCAAGTGGAAAGTATTATGCCAGCATTTTGTTTGAGTACGAAAACCAGGTGCAGCAGCAAATGCCGACAACTTTTTTAGGGCTTGATTTTTCCATGCACGGATTATACATGGACAGCAATGGTTATGAGCCGTGTTATCCGGGATATTACAGACAAGCTGAAAAGAAACTGAAAAGGGAACAAAGGAAATTATCCCTTATGCAAAAAGGCTCTAAGAACCGCGGCAGGCAGCGTATCAAGGTGGCCAGACTCCATGAAAAGACTGCAAATCAACGCAGGGATTTTTTACATAAACAATCCCGACAAATAGCCGATGTTTACGATTGTGTATGCGTAGAAGATCTTGATATGAAAGCGATGTCGCAGTCTCTTAATTTCGGTAAATCCGTAGCTGATAACGGCTGGGGTATGTTCACAACATTTCTGCGATATAAGCTTGCCGATTCAGGCAAACAGTTTGTAAAAACAGATAAGTTTTTTGCAAGCTCTCAGATCTGTAATATCTGCGGCTGTAAAAATCCTGATACAAAAGACCTGTCTGTCAGAGAATGGGATTGTCCTCAATGCGGAACTCATCATAACAGAGATATAAATGCTGCAGTAAATATCAGAAACGAAGGTATGCGCTTAGTATTTGCATAAATAACTATAAAAACAAAACCGTGGAACGCACGGGGTTAGCCCGTTGATACTTAGTTCGCTGGAACTATTGAGCGGGAACCAAACCTGCCAATAGCGGTGGGAAGCCCCCACCTCTTCAGGTGGGGGAGGACGTCACATTCAGTTGTTATCTGGGTAGATCCTTTTCCCCCGGACCAGCATACGGTAAGTGGTGCTGCCATGCGGATGGCAGGTGACAAGCGTACAGTAATCTTTCCCTTCTTCGATGGCCAGATCGTCGACCTGCCTTGGGAAAACAATGCGGACCTGATCGACTTCGTAGGTAATGGTCTCGTCCAGAACGGTAAGCGTGAACGTATCTCCCGCATCCAGCTTGTCCAAGTCATGGAACAGATACGCGTCAGACTGATCCCGGTGCCCGCACAGAACCGTATGGCAGGATTCTCCGCCCACCGGCAGGGACGAGCCGGGAATGTGGCCCACAGCCTCCTCCAGAACATCTTCTTCGGCTGTATGATAGATAGGCAGAGACACATGAATTTTCGGGATTTGGATATAGCCCATCATGCCCGTTCCGGTAAGATCCAGATGCGCGCCGTATTCGTCCAGTTCATCCTGATTCAGCCGGAAATGCGTCCCCATTCGGAGACGGCTATTGTAGGAAAGGGCCGCTTTCTGTATCTCGTTCCGTTCCTCCACGGAGAGCGCCGCAACCGTTTCATCATAGCCCGCAATGATCTTTTCCATGCGCATCGAGTGGAACCAGTCGCTGACCGGCTTTCGGGCAATCAGATATACACTTGTCAGAACACAGCATCCCAGAAGGACGCAGGCGATCACTCTGGCTTTCCTGTTTTCTTTTTCATATTCTTCGGGAGAGCCGTATGGATATTCTTCCGGCATGTCCCCCTTCTTCATATCTCGAACAGCTTCCATATCCATCCCTTTCCTTTGTTATTATGAAAACTTTGTCCCCATACAGAAAACCTGCCACTGGCAGCGCGTGGCGCCGACCGAAGCGGAGCGCCGACCAGACGTCAGGCCTGCCTTCAGAGCATGAAGAGGGTATCTGTGTTCTGCTTAAAACTTCTGCAAAGATCCGGATTTGATCAGACAGGAAGCTGTTTTCTCTCCTGCCCTCCGTGCGCCCCGCAGGCTGCGATGACAGCTGATTTCCATATGCGGGTCAGGGACCTGTGCATGCAAACAAAAAACTCCTCAATGAAGAACAGAGCTTTGCCCTGACAGCAAGGAGGCCGGAGACCTTGTTCCGCCTCCGGCCCCACAATGATAGATCATGGTTTCAAATGTTTCTGATTTTCTTACCGTGCCCGGCGCAGGCGCCTTCTGACTGTCAGAAGAACCCCGCTGCCCAGCGCAAGCGCAAGTCCTGTTGTCAGATAGAAAAATGTGCCCGGTCCGCCCGTTTCAGGCAGGATGTATTCGGTCGGCGGGTCGCCCACGGTCAATGTGCCGCCGGGAGGAACAACCTTTGCATCAGGATAGTTTTCCTTGTCAATGTCGTTCTCAAATCCAAAATAGAACAGGACAGGTTCCTCTAACATCTCATACCCTGACGGAGCTTTGATCTCTTCGAGGATGTAGTAGTTCTTCGGCGCCAGGTTCCAGTTTCTGCCCGCGCCGCCGATGCGGAAGGTGCCGTCGTCCTCGTCCTTACCGGTGGTAATCACCCAAGCTTCCTCGCTGTAGCAGCTGTAACTCTGCTTTCCAATTTGGATGGACTTGGTCTCCTTCAGCCCAGAGTCCTCCTGGCGCACGATATAGAACTTAAACTCTGCCCCGGACAGCTTCTTGCTGCTGTCCGTGCTGTCGGTTTTTTCAAAGGTCAGTTCGTTGACGCTGCCGGAGCCGCCGGCGTCGATGTCATTGACCTTCAGAGATTTCTCGTAGTCGCTGTTGGAGCGCTCCACGCCGTCGATGCTGGCCTTGTTGGTCACGGGCACGCTGTCCCCGGATTTGGTGACCAGCGCCTGATAAGTGATGCGAAGCGAAACCCCGTCGGGGACCTTGAGCTTGAACTGATGCTTCTGCTCTTCAGGCTCCTGTTCTTCCGACTCCTGCTCTTCAGGGAGGCGGCCCCACTGGTCGGTCCCCAGCTCCTTGTCGAGGGTGATCTCGCCCAAGTCCGTCAGCGACACGACCGTCCCGTCATCGTTCACCTTGCTGACCACAATGCTATCCGACTTAATCTCGATACCGGAGCTCTCGTCGGTCACAATCAGGTAATTCTTGTTCGGGTCCAGATCTGCGCCGGCCGGGTTCATCTCCAGGGTGAACTCGATCAGGTTGGTGTTGCCCACCTGCTCGGCGGTCTTGGTCAACCGGTTGGGCAGATACTGGATGGTCTTGTCAACGTCCCAATGGGTCATATTTTTGTCCTTGATTGCGGCGTGGTTATTTATCGGAACCGCGCTCTCGTCTTCGGCGTGTGCCATCAGCCACGCGCGGCTGGCCTTGAGGGTGTAGTGGAACGAAACCTCCGTCAAATTATCGGGATTCCTGAACATATTGAAAAACTCGATGTCCCCCCGGAAGAAATCCAGCGGCGCGGAGATGGACCTCCCGTCCTCGCTCAATTCGGACCCGAATTCGGTCTTATACGCGAAGGTTTTGCTGACCCCGGACCGATCCTTTGTCACTGCGTACAGGCTGCCCGGCACATACTCCCAGCCTTCGGGCAGCTTGTCGTAAAACTCGACCTGCATCGTATACTTGTAGTCCCAGCTTCCGGTTTTCTTGTGGCTGTCGTAAATATCCTCCGCGAAGTCCTTGAAGTAGTCCCGAACGGTATCGTCTGACATACCCACGGTGACGGTGTAGTCGATGGTATTGGTGTTCTTGTCCGGCACGCCGGTCTTGTTGATGTCCTCGATGTTGTTGAAGAACACCGAGTAGCCGGGGTTATATCCGCTGAAGCGAAGATAGACATTGTTCGTGATGCCGGCGTGCAGCACCTGCTCCGGGGTCAGGGTCCTAGTTTTGGTGTTATCAATATCACTGACGGTCAGCTCTGTCTCGCCGGACAGATCCAGGTCGTACTCCGTGATGACCAGCCGGTCTTTATCATAATTCCAGCTGCCCCATTTCCCCCAGTATTCGTTATAGGGCCGGGTGTGGTCGAAGCCAAAGATGATGTTCAGCCCCCTGTTGCGGAAGTAGTAGACATACTGATCCACGTTCGTGGTCTCGTCCTCGTTCGTGGCTTTATAGCCCGCCGGCTTGGTGTTGTCGCCGAAGGCATAGAAGTCGAAGCCCTCCAATTCCTTTGCCTGATCCACAAAGTACTGAAGGTCCCTCTGGAGCTGGTCGGGGTTGTCGGTGTCCTTCCAGTCGAACTGGTCGTCGGGCAAGTCGATGCCTTTGACCGTCAGACTGTTGACGGCGACCCGGCCGCCGTCCTCTTTGAACTCATCGAGATACCATCGCTCGCCGCCGTAATTGACGTACATATCGTCATAGATATGGAGGGGCTCCCACGTGCCCTTCGGGATGACCGTGTAGAGGGTGTAGTGCAGCTTGTGCGTGGCCTCGTCATAGTGCTGATCCTTGAAGATCACGCCGTCGCCGGTGGTCGTCACGTTGATCCACACGTTGCTGTTCTGCTTTTCCTCCACCTCGACGGGCGGCTTTCCCTCCGGGTCGTCGGGGTCCTCCAGCGGCA
>CANQAR010000209.1 GCA_947588845.1 uncultured Lachnospiraceae bacterium | reverse complement strand
TCAGCCGGTACATCAACGCCAAGGTCGATTACTGTGAAGCCTGCGCTCTCGATCATCATGGCAACAAGGTTCTTTCCGATATCATGAAGGTCGCCTGCAACCGTTCCGATGATAACCTTGCCTGCATCCTGTGTTCCGCCTGCTGCAAGGAGCGGCTTAAGAACCTCAACGCCTTTCTTCATAGCGCGTGCCGCGATCAGCATCTCCGGTACGAAGATCTCATTGTTTTTAAATTTCTCACCGACTACATCCATTGCTCCGATCATCTTGTTCAGAACTACCTCAGGTGCATTTCCCTCGTCAAGTGCTTCCTGTACAAGGCCCGGTACCAGTTTCGCTTTTCCGATTTCAACTTTTGCAGCCAGTTCATCAAGTTTGCTCATTTTTAACATCCTCCTTAAATTGTGTATGATATGTCTGATTGTGAAAGAAGCTTTTGCTTCCTCCAAAACTCCTGCGCCGCAGTGCACAGGAATTTTCCGCTGCTGCCATTCACATATCTGTCACGCAAGACTCTGTCACTTTCCGCATGTGAACAAACAGCCGCATTTTATCCGGTCTCTCCGCAGACCGGGCTTATTCACTGTCCGAAAAGCATCCGGAGGACGCCGTCCGGACAGAAAAGCATCTGTTTTATTTATTTCTTCGGGCCGATTCTTCCCTCTCTGTAAGCTCCGATGTATTCCATGCAGTAGTCGTCCTGTCCAAGGAGAGCTTCCGTCGCATAGATCAGGCCAAGCATATCCCTGTTCGTCGGGTCAAGGATCGCGCTGTCAAGTCCGGCGTTCATAGCCAGAACCGTGAATCCAAGGTTGATCAGCTTACGTACCGGCAGGTTGAAGGAAATGTTGCTGACAGCCGCCGTGATGTGGATGGACGGATACATCTCTCTTACCTTTGAGATAACCTCGATATTCATCGCAATGCCATCCTCTGAGGTGCAGAGCATCTCAACAAGCGGATCAATATGGAGACGAGACGGGCTGATGCCGTACTCTTTTGCCTTCGCCATGATCTTGTCGAAAACTTTAAGCCTGTCCGCAGCCGTCTTCGGGATTCCTGTATCATCGCTGCAAAGAGCGATAACTTCCCAGTCCTTGTTCTCTTCCTTCGCCATGATCGGGAAGATGATGTCGATCTTGTTTCCCTCACCGGATACAGAGTTGAACAGCCCCGGTCTCTTGCAGTGGCTGTAAACCTGTGCCAGAACATTGGCGCTCGGGCTATCGATCGAGATCGGAAGATCTGTCACTTCCTGAATGCAGTCGATCATCCACTTCAGCGTCTCAACTTCGATCGCTTCCGGAACGGATGCGCAGCAGTCGATAAACGTCGCACCGGCCTCTGTCTGAGCGATGGCTCTCTGCTTGATAAAATCTGCGTCGCGCTTTGCGATCGCTTCCGCGACTGACGGAATTGAGCCGTTGATCTTTTCACCAATAATAATCATTTGCTTCTACCTCCCAGCTTAATATACCGCTGTTCTCTTCATAGACAACAGCAAAAATATACACGCAGGAATGCACACTGTCCGATCATGTACACTGTCCCGCAAAGTACACTCTGTAGTAAAAATATGTTTTTGCTACTTTACAACCTTGTTCCAGATTTTATCACAAAAACCGCTTTTTTTCCATCCTTCAAAATATGGAGAAAAAAACGCTTCTTTCCTACAAAGTGTATGAAGAAGCGTTTTTCGTTATATGTTCGTTTTTGTATTTTAATACTTCTGCGCTGCCTTTCCGTCATTTTACCGCATATTATGACCGAGCCTGCTCCCTGCCTATCACTATAATATTCTCGCAGTCTTCATACCCTTCCGCAGCCCGCTCCGTCACAAAAACCGTCCCCCGGAACGGCGCGAAAGTCACCGAACTCACGTTCCCGAACTTGGAACTGTCGCACAGCACATAGCTCGTCCTGCACTGCTCCATCGCAGTCTGCTTTACTATGGCCTCGCTCGGGTCAGGGGTAGTGCATCCGGTCTTTTTCGTCACGCCGTTCGAACCGAAAAATCCCTTCGTAAAGTGATAATTCCTGAGCATCTGCACCGCCTGACTGCCGACCACGGCCTCCGTGGAGCCTTTCAGCTCGCCTCCGACCAGGATCACCTTCATGCCAAGCGTCACGAGACGCTGCGCATGGGCCACCGCGTTCGTCACGAACGTCACATTGCGCTCTTCAAGGAAGTCCATGATCTGCGCCGTCGTCGTGCCCGCATCCAGATAGATGAAATCCTCCGGTTCGACCAGAGACGCCGCATATTTCGCGATCACGCGCTTTTCCTCCAGATTCAGATCCGCCTTCTGAGCGACCGTATATTCATGCGTCGTCATTCTGTGACCGGCCGCCACCGCGCCGCCAAACACTTTGACAAGCTTTCCCTCTTTGTCGAGCGCCGTGATGTCCCTGCGGATCGTGGATTCCGACGCTCCCAGAAGATCCCGTACCTCTGTCACCTGTATACTCCCGCGCTCCTCCACGAGTCTAACTATGATTTCCTGCCTCTGTTTTGTCAACATATTTTTTCCCGCCTTGTACTTTCTGACTATACCGCTGATAATTGCATTTTTCGTTTTGCCCGCTTACTGAGCCGAATCTGCGCTGCGCAAGCAGCATATTTCCGATGCAAATTTGTACGCAGCCGCCGTCTTGATTACTATAACAGAAAACGGGATTATGAACAACTGTTTTGTTGCTGTTATGGAAACCATCAAAAACGAAGAATTCGGAAGCCCCACTGGACCAGGACAGAGATATAAAAAGCCGCGACGACGTGCTGACTCTGTTAGTCCACCTCGGATATCTGGCTTATGATTCTGCCACAAAAGCTGTGTTCATCCCAAACGAGGAGGTACGGCAGGAATTTCTTCTTGCTGTCAGAAACGGCAGGCATAAAGAAGTGCCCAGACTCATCCGTAATTCTGACCGCCTCCTGGAGCAGACTCTGAATATGGAAGAAACCGCAGTGGCTGAAGCAATCGAAGAAACACACCTGTAAGATAGAAAAATACAAAAGGAAGAGCTGAAAAACGAAAATCTCAAGCAACAAATGGCAGGAAGTCATCCGAAAATGTCTTCCTGCCATCTATAAACTATGCCGCCTTTTTCTTCAGCACGCCCAGCAGCACCGCCGACACAACAGTTCCGATCACCAGCGCTACAAGGTACATCAGCGCGTTGCCCATCACCGGCACCACGAAGATTCCGCCGTGCGGAGCCATCAGCGTACAGCCGAACATCATAGAGAGCGCTCCCGCCACCGCCGAGCCGATGATGCAGGACGGCAGTACGTGAACCGGGTCCGCGGCCGCGAACGGGATCGCGCCTTCTGTGATGAACGCAAGACCCATGATAAAGTTGGTCGGCCCGGAGTCTCTTTCTTCTTTTGTGAATTTATCCTTGAACAACAGCGTCGCAAGCGCAATCGCGCACGGAGGCGTCATACCGCCGATCATAACTGCCGCCATCACATCGTAGTTTCCGGAAGCGATTGCCGCTGTTCCGAATACATAAGCCGCCTTGTTGAACGGGCCGCCCATATCGATCGCCATCATACCGCCGAGGATCAGTCCAAGGATCAGTTTGCTGGAACCGCCCATCGTTGTCAGTCCGTTGTTCAGCGCCGTGTTGATCGCGCCCATGACCGGCTCAACAATGAACAGCATAAGCAGTCCCATCACCAGGATACCGACGACCGGATAGATCAAAACCGGCGCGATCTTCTCAATCGCCTGCGGAAGACCGTCGCACACCTTGCGCAGTGCCACGATGATGTAGCCTGCCGCGAAGCCTGCCACCAGAGCCCCAAGGAAACCTGAACTGCCATTTGCCGCCATCATACCACCGACAAATCCGACCGCGAGCGCCGGTCTGTCGCCGATCGCCATTGCGATGAATCCCGCCAGCACCGGAAGCATAAAGCCGAAAGCTGTGTCACCAATCTGTTTGAAGACCGCGGCAAGCGGAGTGATCGTACCAAAACCTGCCCTCTCCGCCTCGGACAGTGCGTTCATATCAACCATAAGACCGTCAATCAGGAACGCAATTGCGATCAGGATACCGCCGCCGACTACAAGCGGAAGCATGTGGGAAACGCCGTTCATAAGCTGCGTGTAAATCTGGTGACCCGTGCCGCCTCCTGCCCGGCCTGCGGAAGAAGACTGCGCGCCACCGTTCGCGCTCTTGTAAGCCGGAACATTTCCGGAAAGAGCCAGCGCCACAAGCTCATCCGCCTTGTGAATGCCGTCGGACACCTGCCGCTCAATCACTTTCTTCCCGTCGAAGCGGTCCATCGGTACCTGCGCGTCCGCCGCCACGATAATACAGTCAGCTTCTTCAATCTCCTTCGCCGTCAGGACATTCTTGGCTCCGCCGGAACCTCTCGTCTCCACTTTGATAAAGCAGCCTTTTGCCTTTGCCGCCTTCTCAAGCCCTTCCGCCGCCATGTAGGTGTGAGCGATACCGGTCGGACAGGAGGTGACGGCCAGAATCTTGAACTGTCCTTTTTCAGCCTCTCCGACATCTGCGAGACGCTCATCCACGCTCTTCTTTTCCTCATCCGCCTTGTTGACGATACTCAGGAACTCCTCGACAGTCTTCGCGTTCCGCAGACTCGCCGTAAATTCCTCATCCAGCAGCATCATCGAGAGCTTGCTGAGCACGTCGAGATGTACGTTATCTTCTGTGTTCGGCGCGGCGATCAGGAACATCAGCGTGACCGGCTCGTCGTCCAGAGCCTCAAAATCCACGCCGTCCTTCACCACCATCGCCGCAAGGCCCGGTCTGTCCACAGAATCACCCTTGCCGTGCGGAATCGCGATTCCATCGCCGACTCCCGTCGTGCTCTCTTCCTCTCTCGCGTATACCTGTTTGCGGTATTCCTCCGCGTCATTGATCTTGCCGCTCTTAAGCATCAAGTCGATAATCTGATCCAATGCTTCTTTCTTGGTTTTCGGTTTCCTGTCCAAAGCGATGCTTCTCGCATCCAGCAAATCTGTAATCCTCATGACTTATCCTCCAAAGCTGTGCTAATCCAAATCCATTCAACCTTTGTCAAAATATTTTTGTGCGCATTTACTGCAGACGTTCCGACCTGACCCGCTTATAGACATCCTCAATCTCCACGCGGGTCGCAAGATGATCCGAAAACGCGCTCGCGCTTCCCGAAGCGATTCCCATGTGGAACGCGTACTCATAATCCTGCTTCTCCATCCATCCGGCCATGAAACCGGCCACCATGGAATCGCCCGCGCCCACGCCGTTCACCAGCGTTCCTTTCGGCGCCGGGGCTCCGAATATTTTACCGTCCGCCGCAATGAGCACTGCTCCCTCTCCCGCCATGGAGATCAGAACATTCTGCGCGCCCATCTCCTGCAGCTTTCTGCCATACGGGACGACCTCTTCCCTTGTCCTGAGCTCTACCCCGAAGATCTCCCCGAGTTCATGATTGTTCGGCTTGATCAGAAACGGCCTCAGCCCAAGCACATTCAAAAGAAGATCCTTCGTCGCGTCCACCGAAATCAGAACGCCTCTGCCGTCCAGCATCTCCATGATCTTCTGGTACGCGTCGTCCGGCATCGACGCGGGAATACTCCCGGAAAGAAAGAGCACATC
>CANQAR010000208.1 GCA_947588845.1 uncultured Lachnospiraceae bacterium | reverse complement strand
TTTTGTAATCTTTCTGCAATTCTTTTCGTATTTCCATTTGACCATGAATAATAGACAATCAATATTTTTTTCATTTTCGTTTCCCTTCCTGTTAAATCCCGCCGGCTGCCAGCGTCAAAATAATCATCGCACACTTCCAATCAGTGCGGCGATACAGTCACCCACGCCCCAGGACACGACAGCTGGGATAACCATCCATTTCTGATGGAAAATGCCCATGCCACCATGTTTAGAAGGGCGTATGTACCGAACAGAAGCAGCATACTCTGTGCTGTTCACCGGTCCTCCGCTGCTTCATGCCCAGGCCTTTTTCCAGTCCGCTGGCTCTTGCGCCAAACCACGCCTCAGCCATAAAAATCAGGCAGACGGCACTCGACGCCATCGGAGTCGTAACTGGAATGGTAATGGGAATGATCTCAAATACAGATGTTAAGTGCAGCAGTTTACGAAACAACTCATCCTTCAGGTGAAACACCTTGTTTGCCAGGACTGAGGCTCCGGCAAATACTACCCAGTGGAGATGTAGGAACAAAAAGCACCACAAGATTTCTTTTAATCATGATGACTTTTCCCTCGTTTCTGTTTTTTTTACAAGTTGCAATCCAGCAGACGAGACTCCAAAATCCCATAGGTAAAGAGTTACAATATTTTGGAAGGCCACCTTGCTACAAAAAAGACGGCTCCCCCACCGAAAAACTACTCAGCGTTTAAGAGTCGTCTTTATGTGCTTATGCTTGTGAGGTATTGCCTTAATTTATCAGATTTCCATACCGGATGCCATCAACTGATTTGCACCATCAAGCATAGATTCCACAAATTCACGGCTTTGGTGTACCACAAACTGGCTTTTATCCAAATCCATCTTTTTGATTTCCTCTATATCATCTGTTGATAGAGCAAAGTCAAAAATGTCGATGTTTTCCTTTACCCGCTGTGCATTGGTAGAACGTGGAATAGCGACAACACCGCTTTGCGTGAGGAATCTCAAATTGACCTGCGCCGGTGTTTTTCCGTACTTTTTGCCTATCTTGGTAAGTATCGGATCTGTAAATAGACCATTTCTCCCCTGTGCAAGGCAACTCCAAGCCATGAGTTTTGTATTATATTTTTCTGCCGCTCCACGAAGTTCCGTCTGCTGGTCAAAGACATGGACTTCCATCTGATCTACCGCAGGCTTAATCTCCATGAAATTGGAGATGTCCAGATACCTGTCCGTAAAGAAATTGGACAGTCCGATTGCCCGCAGCTTGCCTTCCTTACAAGCATCTTCCATTGCCCGATAGGTTCCGTAATTGTCCCCAAAGGGCTGGTGAATCAGCATGAGGTCAATGTAATCCGTTTGGAGACGTTTTAAGGATCTTTCGATAGATGCCTTCGCTTTTTCATAGCCCGCATTCGTAATCCAAATCTTTGTCACAAGGAAAAATTTTTCTCTCGGAATGCCGCTGTTAGCAACAGCCTCACCGACTTGCGCCTCATTCCCGTAAGCCTGTGCCGTATCGATTAGGCGATAGCCCGCTCGGATTGCCTGATCGACAGCTGATTTTGTATTTTCAGGAGCGATCTGGAAGACGCCAAATCCAAGCATCGGTATTTCTACGCCATTGTTCAATTTCATAA
This sequence comes from uncultured Lachnospiraceae bacterium, assembly GCA_947588845.1. GTDB lineage: Bacteria > Bacillota > Clostridia > Lachnospirales > Lachnospiraceae > Choladousia. Next base: position 4,125 of record CANQAR010000208.1, on the reverse strand, counting down.
ATTCCATAGTCACCACATCCAAACCATTTTCGTCTTATTTCAGATATTTTTTGAAAAACTGTTCCAGTTTATCGAAAGGAATGGCGTTTTTACCGCCGCCATCATAAAGATCCGTATGAACAGCATCCGGAATGATCAAAAGCTCTTTGTTGTCCGTGTATTTGCTGTCCTTTACCATATCAGCGTAAGTATCCTTGCCCAAGTAGCAGGAATGCGCTTTTTCCCCGTGCATGATCAGCACAGTGCTCCGGATCTCATTGCTGTATCGGTTGATTGGCTGATTTAAAAACGACATCGTTCCAATAACATTCCAGCCGCCGTTGGAGTTGAGGGACCGAGGGTGATAGCCCCGCTGGGTCTTGTAGTAGTCGTAGTAATCCTTCACGAAGAAGGGGGCATCGTCGGGGAGAGGGTCAACTACACCGCCGCCAAGCGTATATTCGCCGGACTGATAGTCCTTGATACGTTGCGCATTGAGGGCAACTTTTTTCTGATAACGCTGTTCCTCGCTATCCTCTGAATCAAAGTATCCATTAGCTCCGACTCTCGCCATATCATACATTGTAGAAGCGACAGTCGCCTTAATTCTCGTGTCAATGGCGGCAGCATTTACTGCAAGGCCACCCCAGCCGCAGATTCCGATGATGCCGATCCTTTCTGGATCGACGTTCTCTTGCACGGAAAGGAAATCTACCGCTGCTTGAAAATCCTCCGTGTTAATATCGGGAGACGCCATATAGCGAGGCGTGCCGCCGCTCTCTCCGGTGAAGGAGGGATCGAAGGCCAATGTGAGGAACCCCCGCTCCGCCATGGTCTGAGCGTAGAGACCGGCGGCCTGCTCCTTTACTGCTCCGAAGGGACCACACACCGCAATGGCGGCCAGTTTTCCAGAGGAGTTTTTAGGTGTGTACATATCTGCTGCAAGAGTTATGCCGTAGCGGTTATGGAACGTTACCTTGCAATGATCCACCTTTTCGCTTTTGGGAAATGTTTTATCCCATTCATTTGTTAATTCGAGTTTTTCCGTATCTGTCATTTTACAGACACCATCCTTTCTTATATTTTTATATTAGAGTCCTCAAACTCTGTATTTTGGCTTACTTTCTCAATCATGGATTCTCCATCCGTTCAGCCATTTTGCAGTTGCAGCGGCAGAGCGATCATCAAATTCACCGCGCCCCAAATCCAGTTTACTGATCGCCGCTAAATCATTCTCGTCCATATCAAAATCCCAGATGTCCAGATTTTCTTCAATACGTTCTTTGTGAATGGATTTTGGAATGATCACAACTCCCCTTTGGACATTCCAGCGCAGAGCGGCTTGTGCAGCGGTCTTTCCGTACTTAGCGCCTATTTTCGTTAGAACCGGGTGGGTAAAAATTCCATGTTTTCCTTCCGCCATTGGCCCCCAAGCTTCTGGTTGAATGTGATACTCCCGCATTACCTCAATTGCCTCTGTCCGGGCGGAAAACGGATGAAGCTCTACCTGATTCACTGCCGGAATTACATTCGCGTTCGCGCACAGATCGGCAAGCCGGTCGGAAGAGAAATTGCATACGCCAATTGCGCGTATTTTTTGTTGTGCGTACAACTCCTCCATTGCCCGCCATGCGCCATAGTAGTCGCTCATAGGCTGATGGATAAGATAAAGATCGATGTAGTCGAGCCCCAGTTTACGGACCGAGACCTCAAATGCTTTCTTTGCACCCTCATAGCTTGCGTCCTGAATCCATAGCTTGGTTGTAACAAAGATTTCTTCCCGCGGGATACCGCTTTTTTTGATAGCGGCTCCGACTGCTTCTTCGTTAAAATAGGCTGCTGCCGTATCAATCAGACGGTATCCCGTGGAAAGCGCATCACAGACTGCCTGTTCGCAGACGTCTGCCTCAGGAATCTGGAACACGCCAAAACCCTCCATTGGCATTTTAACTCCGTTATTCAAGGTGACATAGTCCATATCCACTCCTCCTCATTTTCTTAAATCACATCCGAAGTGATCTTATCAGTGCCGTATCCAGAATTGACACTAAGCTATTGCTTATGGTACAATTACAATGTGGTTATTATCTACGATTCAATATATTTATAACACGTTTTAAGGGTGCTGTACACTATTGCATTTTTATACTGCATAACCAAATATTTATGCTACAGAAAGGAAAGCCAAATGGATGTTACACAGCTTGAATATTTTAAGATCATTGCAGAAACCGGCTCCCTGACAAAAGCCGCTGAAGCATTACATATTTCCCAGCCCGCTATGAGCGCTATGCTGAAAAAATTTGAAGAGGAACTAAATGTAGAACTGTTTGACAGAAGCCCGAACCGTATACACTTGAATCAGACTGGAGAAATTGCTTTAGTCCATGTAAATAACATCCTGCAGAATATAGACAGGATGAAAGCGGACCTGCTAAGTGCCGCACAGCAGAATCTGACGCTCCGGATTGCGTTCTGCGATCCAAGTATCCGCTGGTTTTGTGTCCCCAGGTTTACCATTGCACATCCGGAAATCACGGTACAAGACGATCCTTATGAAGGAACAGAAACAGTAAAGCTACTGACCGAGAGAGTGTATGATATTGTCATTACACCTGAAAATGTCTGCGGGAAAGGAATTTCCAGTCAGCAATTTCTCCCGGATCAAGTTTTTCTTTCCGTGCCCAAAGACAGTAAACTTGCAAACCTTGAAAGTATTTCGATAAAGGATATTCCTGCGCAGCCACTGCTACATCCGCAGATTGGCGGATACTTCCTGTCACAAATCGAAAAACTTATCATAGAAAACAATCTTCCTTTGACGCTGGTAAGAAATGAATTTAACACGACTCAATACCTGATCCGTACCACAAGATTTCTTGCTACTGCTTCAACGTGGTCAAAAGACGCAAGGAATGACGGAACACATAGGACGCTCATTCCCATGAATGATCCTGAATTAAACATAATCTATTACATTTCTTATTTAAAAACCGGGAAAGAAAAAGTGAAAAAATTTCTTGCCTGGGCCAAAAATCAAGTATTCTGAAATATTAAAATGCCATCAATTCTTGATTTTCTTCATTCGCTTACACGGAATTGATAGTAAAAACTCCGCTGCTCCATCATGTGGGCAGCGGATTCTTTATTTTAAGGTCATTAGCACAATAGCAAATTTTCCATTCTACAATAGGATCATAAAACGCTGATTCTTTGCTCGGTATAAAGTAAGAGGATTTTTTGTAAGTGATACTCGGCATACAGATGATACCTGACCACCATGGCGTGTGTTGCTAAGAAAATCTTTTCCAATCCCGCTATTTTATTCTCCGTGCTTTCTCATTGATAAATCATTTTCCCATTTCCCTAATTAGTCAGTTCCTCTATCATAGAGCGCAGCCTATCCAGTGTTTCATCCGTAATGTGCCTGACTTCTTCCTCGGTATGGGTATAGTAAAAGGACGGCGGGAACAGTCCGAAACAGCTTCCGCCTGTGTAATACCACCAATCATCCATACGTTTCAGTTTAATGCGGAATTTGATCTTTTCGATTATCCCTTTTAACGCTCTTGCCAGTTTTCCCATCTATTTTTCTCCTTTTACCGCCTGTGGCTATCCTGCCTGCTGTAAATCAATCCCCGCCAGTCTTGCAAAGTACGCTTTCTTGTCCAACAGCTCCTTTTTCTTATCCTCTGGCAGACGTTGAAACATATCATCATACCCCATCTCCACCATCGGCGTACCCTTTACGAAGTCAAGCAGGTACAGCATCCGCCATTCCTCCCATAAATCGTCGAACATAGTCTGACTTTCCAAAAAAGATACGGCATCGTCAAAGCCTTTCTCCGCATTGAAGTATTGCAGCTTCACAAAGCCGTATCTCCCCGCATCGACAACAAGCACGTCCGTAATGTCGTACAGTTCGGAATAGGCGTCGGCTACACGCTGGCACTTCTCCTTTTCTTCCTCGGTAATGAATACCCGTTTATCCATATATTCCCTCCTGTTATAATCTCCGATTTTGGTAACTATCGGTAATCTCCATTATAGGAGCAGAATAAGAATAAATCAAGAGCATTTAGGAGTTTGTAGTATGATTAAATTTGATAAACTTTTCCGAACCTTAAAGGAAAACGGGATAAGCCA